>CAJXEJ010000045.1 GCA_913052475.1 uncultured Dehalococcoidia bacterium | reverse complement strand
AGATACAACAGAGCGGAACCGCCGTTTTCTGCGACGATGACCGAGCTGTCTGCACGATCCAGACCAAAACCATCTTTGTTCAATTCAGCATGAATATCGACCACCGAATCGATTGTCGAATAACCATGATCCGAAACAACGAAGACATCAGGTGAATCCCCACGCTCTTCGATCGCGCCAAGTATCCGGCCCAGTTGTTCGTCGGCAAGTGAGTACATTTTCTGAGCTTCGGGGCTATCGATTCCAAAAGCGTGCTGCGATGTGTCTGGCTCCGGGAACCAGACTAAGAGAACATCTGGTTCGAGTTCACCGACGGCATAATCAATCGCCACATCGGCGGTTCGTTTCACCAACTCTGCCGCCAGTGCCTCTTTGGCTGGCCACTCACCGAATGTTTGAAGTATCGACAGGTGGTGATGTGACGGATTCGTGAACTCAGGGTGTATAACTACACCGCCGAAATCAGGAGCGTTCGGATGCTGAACATATGCGTTGCCGCTCGTACCGCCTACAACCGAAACCCACCTGAGCTGTTTCTCGCTAATTAACTCACCCAACGTCGGAACAAACAACAATCCGCCATCAGTCAATCGGTTGATTTCAGAAAGTTTTGGAACCAGAGCATCGACCACCTCGGTTGAGGAATAATCCGGGAACACCGTTTTGTTTGCAGTCAGGCCGTGCTTCCCGGGAGTAACACCAGTCACCAGACTCGCTGAATTCGCTCTGGTAACGGTCGGAAATACGGCGTGGTTGTGAAGGAATCGGACCCCTTCGGTCGCAATTTTGTCCACAACAGGCATGCGCTCAGCTGTGATCTGCGATGGCTGGAGTCCGTCAAATGCGGCGATAACGATTCTAGGCACTATCCGAGTCCCATCTGGTCGAGTTCACCGTCACTGAATCCGAAGTAGTGTGCAACTTCGTGAAAAACCGTGGTTCGCACCTGCTCGGCAAGCTCCTCAAGTGTTCGACAGTCCGATTCGATAGGTTCATGAAAGATCGTGATTACATCCGGCAACGGCGGAACGTAAGATCCACGCTCAGGGAGTGGTACGCCATCATATAAGCCATACAGAACGTCACGTGCCCCCAACCCGTTCTCGAGCATCTGCTTGGCTGTCGGGTGATCGGACACGACAATACTGACGTTGCCCATGTTCGAAACGAATTTTTCAGGCAATGCCGAGACGGCATTTCGTACGAGATCCTCAAAGTTTTCTCTGCTTACACGCAAGTCGAACTTACCCGACGTCGACTTCTGCCCGTATGGCTTTCAGGCGGTCAATGTTTGGTCTGTCGGGTCCGCTTTTACCAGTGCCCGGAACTTCAAGATAGAACGGCACGTTTTTGAAAGCGTCATGTGCCATCAGCGTTGCGAATCCGGTCGATCCAATCAATCCATCGCCGATATTCTCGTGACGGTCGACCGACGATCCCAACTCTCGCATCGAGTCGTTGGCGTGAACCGATTGTAATCGTCCAAGACCAATTTTTTTGTCGAATTCCTCCATCGTTTCGTTGAGCGTGTCAGCAACCGCGATGTTGTACCCCGCAGCCCACACATGCTGCGTATCAAGACACACCGCCACCCGGTCGTTTCCGATCGCCTTAACCAGGGTTCCAAGCTCGGCAAACGTCGAGCCGATGTGATCGCCTGCACCTGCGCTCGTTTCGAGCATTAATAACGAATTACCTGGTTCGGCATCGAGAATCTTTCGAACCGAGTTAGCGAACTGATCCACGACTGTTTCGAATCCCTGACCACGATGACTCGCCGGATGAAATATCACACCCAATGCCCCAAGCTTGTTGGCGGCAGCGACATCGGCTCGGAGAGCTGTTTCAGATTTCGCCAGTAGCCCGGGATCGGCAGCACCCAGAGCAATCAGATACTTGCCATGAAGGACGGTTGGACCCATACCAGCCCGTTCCATTTCCGAAGTGTATTTCTCAGCAACGGCATCAGCGATCGGCTTTGCAGACCACATCCTTGGAGAGGACGCAAATATCTGCATGCACTCGGCTCCGATCTCCTCGGCACGAGCAACGGCTTTGTTGGAGCCACCTGCGGCAGAAACATGCGCACCAATCAGCATTCGAAATTGTTCCTTTTGGCCCTGAGTTTCTTTGAGGCCACAAACAGGCATGCCCAATTACCACGCCACCGACGCATGGTAATTGAATAATTTAAAGGGTGCGATTTCTACGCTAGGTAGTTAGGAGTTCGTCGGGGCAGTTTCTCGCCACGGCAGGAATCCTCGTCGTTCCCACAGGACCAGAACTTGCGCAGCGATGAAGATCGAGCTGTACGTTCCGATGAGTACACCGGCGAGAAGCACGATCAGGAAGTCTCGTAGTGAGGCTCCACCGAACAGCAGCATCGCGAGAATCACCGTCATAGTCGTGATACTCGTGCCCAGTGAACGGGTAATCGACTCGTTGATCGAGAGATTTACCGTGCTACGGAAATCTCGCCCAGGAGCAAGGTTTACGTTCTCACGAATACGGTCGAAAATCACGATTGTGTCGTTGACCGAATAACCGATCACCGTGAGGATGCCGACGATGAAAATCGCGTTTACCTCTGCGTTGATCGCAATTCCTAACACAGCGAACGCCCCTAGCACGATCACAACATCATGGGCCAGTGCCACGATCGCTGCGAAGGCGTACTTGTATGAATACGGAACAGATCGGAACGCATACATGATGTAGAGCATCACGAACACTGCTGCAACGATTACCGCAGTAATAGCATTGCGGACCGTGTCTTCAGCCACAGAGGCTCCAACCGTCGATGTGTCCAACACTCGAGCACCCGGATCAAGCAGAAGTACCTCTGCGTTCACATCATCAAGACCCGACACACCAAGGTCGTCGGTTCGAATGAAATACTGGTCGTCCCCGAGTGCCTGAACAATAGCTTCAGAATGACCCGAAGCCGTCAACGCACTTGTTACGTCGGCAGTGCCAGGATCGCCGTCGGCGAATTGGTAAGTGATTGTCGTACCCGACGTGAAGTCGATGCCAAGATTCAGACCTTCAGTTCCAAGAACGACGGCCGAGAGCGCGGCGAGCACGAGCGAGATCGTCAGGAAAATCCGACGCTTTGCGACGATATCCATTAGGAGTTGCCTCCAGTCACTGAATTACTCGTTTGACCTAGATCAGATTGGTCTCGCACCGGCACGAACATGTTCGGCTTGTCACCGAGTCCGGTGGTGGCGAGCAATCGGAGCAGCAGTCGGCTGGCAAAGAATGCGGTGAACATGCTCAATAGAACACCAATGGCGAGAGTCAGGGCGAATCCCTGCATAACGCTGGTGCTAAAACGGTCACCGAACCAGAAAAGAACTATTGCAACAATAATCGTCGACGTGTTTCCATCTCGAATCGATGGCCATGCCCTGTCGAATCCGGCGGTAATGGCAGCCAAAAGGCTACGCCCCGACCGGATTTCTTCCTTCGTACGCTCTGCGATCAGAACGTTGGCATCGACTGCGAAACCGAGTGAAAGTATGACCGCGGCCGCACCCGACAGAGTCAGTGTTACCGGAATCATCTTGAACACACCGAGAAGCATGATTGTATAAGCGACCAGCGCGATCGACGCTACTAGACCGGGGATCTTGTAGTAAGCGATCATGAAAATAAGAAGCAAGATGAGCCCAACACCACCAGCGATAAGGCTCTTCCGAAGAGAGTCCTTACCGAGTACGGCATCAACATTACGTTCCTGGATCAGTTCGAGACCAACCGGGAGTGCACCCGAACGGAGCTGAATGGCAATGGTTCGTACGCCTTCAGTCGTGAAGTCTCCACCCTCGATTATGGCTCGACCGCCGGCAATACCAGCCTGTGCGCTAGGCGCAACAAGTTCCTCGTTGTCGAGGTAGATGGCGAGCCTGTCGCCCTGTCGGGCTACTCGGTCGGTTACATCGAAGAATGCGTCCCCGCCCTTGTCGTTGAAGACAAGCGTAACGATAGGCCGTGAGATAGCTCCCTGTGAAACATCCGGGAAAGCATCGTCAAGATCAGAGGCGTCGATCTCAGTCGCCGATTCGTTGAAATAGGCGGGGTTCGAACACCGTTCGACTGCCCACACGCCTTCAGAAAAACCGTCTGGCGGCCATGGAATATCGTCTGAAGGAGGCAGAACGTCGCCACACTCTCGGTAACGGAATTCAAGCTGGGCCGTCTTACCAATCAGGTTCTTAGCTTCCTGTACACCACCACCAAGAGTCCACTGTGTGAGCGTTCCCTGACTGGACGTGAACTGGATGTCTCCAAGCTCACGGAGTGCAGCAATAATCTTCTGTTCCTCACCAAGAATCGGGTTTCCGTCGTCATCGGTCGAGGAAATATCCAGACCGTACATCAATACGGAGAAGAGGCCTTCGGCACCGTCCACAGCATCGACATCAGCGTCACTTCTGCCAACGGAGGCGAATGCTATTTCAACTTCTTCGAGGGTTGGTAGCGCGTCAGTCTGTTCGGTTGGGACTGCGTCTACTGTGGTGTCGTCACCGATCACCGGCGGGTCGACCTGCGGAATTACATATCCAACCTGAAGAGCCACGGGGTACTGGGCAATAATCGCCTCTCGCCACGCATCGGCTTCGTTTGCGATTACGACGTTACCGTCGGCGTCGAGAACTTCGCCTTGAATATCGTCAAGCTGCACGGTAAGCGAACTGTTTTCGTTCTGATTCACAGTGGCATCGGTTCGACCGAGTTCGTTGTGAAAGAAAGCTTCGAGAGTCGCAGCAGATACGGTGTCCGCTCCGAAGTTGAGAGTGATCGCAGCACCGGTCTGACCTGGTATCTGAACCAGTACTCGATCTGCGATCGAGTCGACACCACCACCGAGTAACTGAACGCTAGCTTCGCTCACACCAAACTCGTTGACACGCTTGTCGATGATGTTTCGAACACCTTCCATGTCTTCACGCGTTGGGTCGCGACCGTCTTCGGGAACGATGCTATAGACGAGATGCGTTCCACCCTCCAGATCAAGTCCGAGGGTCAAGCCGAGTGGGCTATCACCGCCGCGGGTAAACCCGAGGACACTAACTTCGGAAATCGCCAATACAACGACCGAAGTGACAACCAGTATTGCTACGAGGATTAACCCTCTGAATCTACTCAATTACTAAGACTCTTACGCGAAACGCGCCGCAAAGGCGGCGTGTCTATGTGATTTATCCTGACGCTTGATCACCGATCTGGTGCCGTCAGCATGTTGCTACAACGAACTCCCGATACCGCCCGGATTTACTCCGAATCGCGGTATCGATCAAAACTTGAAAATAGCCCTAACTCGTCAAAGCACTGCGTCAACTTGCTTCAGGTAAGGAAAAAGTATAGCACCGCGGCAACGTAAATTCGCTTCGGGATTTACCCCCGGTTTTGGTCGGAATATCCGATGACTCAAAGCTTCAAACTCCATCCGATTTCCCGACGAAGGAGGGATTTGATGCGGGGTCGCGAACTAGCTGATCGAACGTGGCCGCACACCAGATCCTTCGGCTGCACTGGGGAAATCCGTTGAGTGCTGTAAACGGGCACATCACACACCACACGCCCGAGGTTAGGAAAGCTAGTGCTTGTGCTCAGGATCGAGTATCACACCGCCATCGAGATGTGGATCGTCCGATTCAACACGATCTCCAGCTTTTGATTCCGACGGCGGTAGCGCGTAGCCAGCCTTGCGAAGGTCATAGTGCATCTGATCGACCAACGATTCTGAGTAGAGATCGTTGAACTTAATAGTGGTGTGAACTACCTCGATGTCAGATTCTTGAGGTTCAACTTCATCATCGTCACTGTGGTCGGCATGCACTTCCACCTCGATGTCGTGCATATGCGGTTCGCCTTCTTCGACATGCGTGCCTGCGGCATCGAGTTTCTCGTGCTCAAGAAGATGATCGATGTACAAAATGCCGTTCAGATGGTCGACTTCGTGCTCAAGCACCTGAGCAAACAGATCCTCGGTTGTAACCTTCATCTTCGAACCGTTTTCGTCGAGCCATCGAGCCTTCACACTCACTGACCGCTTGACCATTCCTTCATAACCGGGAAACGACAGGCAGCCTTCAATAATTTCCCGCTCACCCTCGGTATCCCTGATTTCGGGATTAATCAGGATGATGGCATCCTCATCACCCGGAAGGTGCAGAGTTACCACACGCTGCAACGCACCAACCTGATTCGCCGCAAGCCCCACCCCACTGGCCGCGTCCATCGTCTCGATCATGTCGTACGCCAGCTCACGAATTTTGTCGTCGACGCGACGAACCACTCTGCATTTCTTACGTAGAATAGGATCAGGGAACACCCTGATTCGCCTGATTGACATTATTTATCCTTCGAACAACTGCCTCACACCTAACCGAGTGTCGCCGGATCGATATCGACGGTCCAGAGCGAGTTGGGCGGCACAAGCTCAAGAAGTCTCTCAGGATGAGCGCCCTTGAGCAATATTTGCCACCGGTACATATTTCGGATTCGAAGTGGGTAAGCCGGGGTGGGGCCGATCACTTCAACCCCTGTTTCACCGTGCGATTCGCGTGCGTTCGCGAAAGCCGAAGCCATTCGATCGGCCTCGGCTTTCGCAACCTCTGCGTTCCCTGCCGAGTGCATCAGCTTGATCATGCTGGTGAACGGTGGATTTGCCTGCGACGCTCGAAGCTGGATTTCAGTGTCATAGAAGAACACATAGTCCTGATCAGCAGCTGCCTGAACAGCGTAGTGTTCGGGGTTGAATGTTTGAATAACCGCTCGGCCGTCCCACGCACCACGACCGCTCCTGCCAACAACCTGAGCCAACACCTGGAACGCACGTTCACCGGCTCGAAAATCGGGCACGGCAAGTCCCGTATCGGCGGAAATAACTCCAACGAGCGTCACACTTGGAATGTCGAGGCCTTTAGCGACCATCTGGGTACCGACCAAAACACTGGCCTCGCTATTCACAAACTCGTCCAATATCCGCTGGTGATCTACAGCCGTTCGAGCGCTGTCAGAGTCCCAGCGAACTACCTCGATTCCAGAGAAGAGCTGGCGAACTGTTTCAGTCGCCATCTGGGTGCCCGGAGCGGATCGACGCATCTGTTTCCCACCACAGGTCGGGCATGCAGATCCGGCTCGAACGGTGTAACTACAGTAGTGGCAAACAAGCTTTCCTTTTTGGCTGCTCTGGGCGCGTGAATCATCCGAATCACGGTGAAAGGTTAGTGCCATATCGCAGCGTCGACACTGGCGAACTTTGCCGCAGTCGACACACTGAATGAACGATGCCGAACCACGGCGATTGAGAAACAGAATCACCTTGCCGCCTGATGCAAGAGCATTCCGCATGGCATCAATCAAACGGCGGCTGAGCATGTCGAAATGCCCTTCTTCCCGCTCGTCCCGCATGTCCACTATCTCGACCTTTGCCAGCGTCGGTGATTCGTTCGGTGCACCCTCAATTTCTCCGGCTCCGACACGTTCGGGAAGGGTGATTAGCTGATATCTGTCTGCCTGCGCCGCTCGATAGCTAGAAACATCCGGAGTAGCGCTGCCGAGCACAAGTGTCGCTCCCGTCTCCTCAGAAATCTTTTCGGCCACAGCACGAGCGTGATAGCGCGGTGCCTGATCGCCCTGTTTGTAGGTCCATTCATGCTCTTCATCAATGACGATCAGACCGGGATTCTCGATAGGGGCGAACACCGCTCCGCGTGAGCCAAGAACAATCAGGAAATCTCCGTTCTTGACTCGCCACCACTGATCGTAACGCTGCCCGATTGTGAGACCGGAATGAAGCACCCCCACCTTGCCCGGAAAGCGCGATGCGATGCGTTGTAGAGTCTGGGGTGTAAGTGAGATCTCTGGGACGAGAAATATCGCTCGTTTACCGGCTGCGATACACGCTTCGATCGCCTGAAGGTACACCTCGGTTTTTCCAGATCCCGTCACTCCATGAAGCAAGAATTTCCGGTCATCTGGATTTGAGACAGGTCGAGCAGAGAGAATCTGCTTAACGATGGCAGCAATAGCCGTGTGCTGCTTTTCTGTCGGTGAGTGTGCGAACTCTTGCTGAAAAAAGTAGCCGGCAAGCGGATCACGGTCTCTTCGAATCTTGCGTATTTTCAGCAATCGTTCGTCGAACGCCCACTTAACAGCGGCGCCACCGAACTGTTCGTTGAGAGCAGATTTCGTCTGGACAACCTTCCCTGATAGAAACCATTCCAGCAGTTCTGCACGCCGGTGTGATCGACGACTGTCAGCGTACTGGGCGATCGCTTCTGTGATGGTTGGTTCGCTCGCGGCCAACTCAATTCGGTTCGAAAAGACGGCGGTTACTCGTGGTTTCTCCCACTCGGATTCAGCGTGAAAGATCTGCTGGCGAATCAGGCGCTCGACGATCGACAAGCCACCGAATCCCAATCGCCTAGCGACACGTGATTTTGGCACCCGCCCCCTCTCATGAACGTAACCGACTGCCTGCTGCTCCCGCTTCGCTAACTCGCGATCGACAATACCCGGCGACAGCCACGTGCGTAACCTCGAAGATGCACCCGGCGGAAGCAGCAACGAACAAGCGGTAAAAAGCGTTGTTCGGTAGTACTCGGCCACCCAACGGGCGACTCGGATCAGGTGCTCCGCGATGAACGGTCCATCGACAATTCGCGCCGTTATCGGTCGGATTTTATCGAGCTCAGTAGCGGGGGCATCGGTGAACTCGAACACAACACCTTGCACCGTTCGCGGACCAAATGGAACCCAAACAAGATCGCCGACAACAACTGCAATTTCATCGGGAGCTGAGTAGGTAAAAGTGCGCGAGTGGTCGTCGGGAAAGTCGACGGCTACCTCGGCAAACTGCACTTATTGCTCCGAATGAAATTATCGTATGCTTAGTTCACGCAATTATCTGCGCAGTCTTCCTGCGGTCAAACAGTAAATGGCATTAAAAGAAAAACCCTCTACAAAATTCTGTAAGAGGGTAATCAGATTCGATCTCGACCCGCTAGGTCGAATTTCGATTATCGGCGTTCCTTGATTCGAGCCTTACGACCCGTGAGACCACGGAGGTAGTACAGACGGGATCGTCGCACTTTGCCCAGGCGGGTTACTTTCACCGATTCAACGTTTGGTGAGTGGAACGGAACAATTCGTTCAACACCAACACCGTAAGAAACACGACGGACCATGAACGTGTCGCCCGGAAGCGGAGCCTTGGCGATTCGGTGCTTACCGGAAATCACGTTTCCCTGAAAAGCCTGAATACGCTGTCGTTCGCCTTCGACAATGCGGAGGTTCACGGTAACGGTGTCACCCGGCTGGAAGTTTTCGATATGGTCGAGTGACTTTCGTTCGACCAGTGATGCGGCGTCCATGTCTAAAATCTTTCGTCACGAAAAGACGCCCAAAGGCGTCGAAGTGTTTCAGTGCAGAACCTTAACCCTACAACCGAAAAGCGCCGACGAGCAACACCGTGAAGACTTTTTTTCACGCCGGACAAACGGAACCACAGAATTATGACTGCAAAGTTACTCGCTCGCGGGCCAATCGTTTAGAAGATCAGGACGTCGTTCCTCAGTACGTCGCAACGCTTGAATACGTCTCCACGCCTTGATCTTTGCATGGTCGCCGCTAAGCAGTATCTTCGGTACTTCGAGTCCACTAAATGTGGCGGGCCGAGTGTAGGCCGGACCTTCAAGCAGTGAGTCGGAACTAGGTGCAAACGATTCATTCTTCGAAGAATCATCATCACCAAGCACGCCCGGAATCAATCTGACAACGGCGTCGGTAAGTGCCATCGCCGGAATCTCACCACCAGTCATTACGAAGTCGCCAATAGATAGTTCCTCGTCGACTCGTAACTCGATGAACCGCTCGTCGACACCCTCGTAATGCCCACAGACCAGCGTGATCGCATCGAATTCCGAAAGCTCCTGTGCATGTCGGTGAGTCAGAGGAACACCCTGCGCCGACATAAGCACGACATGTGGCTTCTGGGCTGCAGAAGATTTTTCGATCACTGAGTCGACAGCGTCGACTAACGGTCCGGCTTGAAGCACCATTCCAGCACCGCCACCAAACGGTGGTTCATCAACTGTCCCTCGATCATCGGGGGCGAAGTCCCGCAGTTGAACCAGATCGATCTCCACCTGCCCCGTCCGTTGGGCACGATCAACAATGCTCGTGCCCAACGGACCTTCGAACATCTCTGGAAATAATGTGATTATGGAAATTTTCATCTGCGAATGACTGAGGCCAGTGTCGATACACTCGGTCCTGCCCAATTAAGGCTAACGGCCCGCGGCGCGCTCGCACACGCGATGCCTCGACCGGCGAATAGCTTCGCCCTTAAATCGGATGATCGCCTGACTGCCGATCTTGAAGAACCTCGACGGCATGTTCGATGACAGGCAAAACCACACCGAGATTGTCTCGGACCCCACCCGTACTGCCAGGCAGGTTGATAACGAGAGCCGAACCCCGAGCTCCCGCCATCGCTCGTGAAATCATCGCCATCCTGATCACTTTGAGCGATTCTGCGCGCATCGCCTCGGCGAGACCAGGAATCTCAATGTCGATCAGGCTGCGAGTTACCTCGGGCATCACATCGCGAGACGATAGACCGGTTCCACCAGTGGTCAGAACCACATCAACATTCCCGGAATCGCACCACGAAATTATCTGCTCCGAAAGCTGCTCAAAATCGTCGGGAAGCATGACGCGTTCAGCCAGTC
Organism: uncultured Dehalococcoidia bacterium; assembly: GCA_913052475.1. Lineage (GTDB taxonomy): Bacteria > Chloroflexota > Dehalococcoidia > Lucifugimonadales > Lucifugimonadaceae > Lucifugimonas. The sequence continues at coordinate 3,608 of CAJXEJ010000045.1, read as the reverse complement.
GATAACCTGCGCCATCCATAATCTCAATGACGGCATCACCGCTCGTGTCGACCCGTTTCCCGGCCGATCCTGTGTCACTGCTGGTTAGCACTGCGTAGGCAACTATGTCGATTTCTCCACCCGGCGCGCACCGGAATCAGCGATCACAAGATGCTTGAGTACGAAGGTAACAACGTTCTCTGATTTGAACTTGGAGTACAAATGTACAAGTTCGATTCATCGGATGCTACCACGCCGCAGAGTACGTTCGTCGCATCATATTTCGGTGAAAAGTGCGCGCTAAACAGTTGTTTGAGAAAGTAGAGATCTGGCACAATTTGTCGCGTATTAGGGCGAAATGGGGCAAAATTGAGCATTCCTATCAAGATCCAGTACCAAGTGAAGACTCAGAAATAATGATTTTTGCCGGCGAATACGAGCACAGAATCGACCCTCAAGGCAGGGTTGCTATTCCGGCTCGATTCAAAATGGCGTTCGTCGATGGCATCGTCCTCGGTCGGGCTTACGACAACTGCGTTGTTGTCTACACTCCGGAAGAGTGGGAACAAGCCGCCAGTGATATTGCCCAGCAGCCAAACACTTCGACCAGCTCAAGAAAGCTAGCTCGACTCACATTCTCTGGTGCCTTCACGGGAACTCTCGACCGCTGCGGACGCGTCGTCGTTCCAGTTCAGCTTCGCGAGTATGCCGGTTTAGGCGAAGACGTAATCATCGTCGGCACTGGCAGGTTTATCGAAATCTGGTCAGCCGCAGCATGGACCGAAGAGCGCCGAACTCTCGACACCGAAGCCACTGATATTGCCGAAGCCGCACCACCGGTAGCACCTCAATCCGAACAGACGCAGATCGTTGTCCGGCAAATCGAAGCGGAGACGGACGAGTGATTCTCATGGGTTTAGAACTTCACCACACTCCGGTGATGACGCCGGAAATCATGCAGGCACTTAACGTTCAGCCCGGCGGGCGTTACATCGATGGAACTCTAGGTGAAGGCGGCCACTCCAAAGAGATTCTCCGTGCCGCCGATCCGGGCGGACAAGTGTTGGGTCTCGACGCCGATGCCGAAGCAATATCTGTTGCAACTGGACGACTTGCCGAACACGGCGATGCGTTTCTTGCCATCAATACCAACTTCCGTGACATTCGCGCCACAGCGCTTCGGTATGAATTCGTGCCCGTACACGGTGTGCTACTTGACCTTGGCGTTTCGTCGCTTCAGCTAGATCGAGAGTCGCGCGGTTTCAGCTTCCGTCGCTCCGACCCGCTCGATATGCGATTCAGCTTCGACCAGCAGATAACGGCTGCCGACATCATTAACGGTTACGCAGAATCTGAACTGGCCGACATCATTTTCCACCTGGGCGAAGACCGTGCAGCCCGACGAATCGCCAGAGAGATCGTTCGCAGTCGACCCATCAACACTTCCCTTGAGTTAGCCGAGATTATCGAGAAGGTGAACCCACGCCGAGGAAAGCGCACCAATCCTGCAACACGAACATTCCAGGCGATTCGAATCGCCGTGAACGACGAGCTCTCGGCACTTGAGACCGCTCTTGAGCAGGCCGTGTCCCTGCTTGGACAGGGCGGTCGTCTCACAGTTATCTCATACCACTCGCTTGAAGACCGGATTGTGAAGAATTTCATCCGAAAACAGGCTTCCGACTGCATCTGCCCTCCAGGCACGCCTGTTTGCCGATGTGAGCACCTCGCTACGCTGAAGATAATCACTCGCCGTCCTCTTATCCCGGCCGATTCCGAAATCGAATCGAATCCGCGTGCACGCAGTGCAAAGTTAAGGGTGGCCGAGCGGATATGAGCATCTTTCAAATCCGGAACAACCGAACTACCTATCGCCGAGTACGATCAGCGGTATCGACTGGAACAACCACAACAGCTGAACCACCAGATACGCCCCTGACAAGATCACGATCACTCAACTAAACCCACCCGCCCCTCTATCCCTCAACAGGAGACCAACATGTTGCAAGACGACTTCAGAGTAGCTATCGATATCGGAACCACCAAGGTTTGCACGATCATCACCCGAAAACGTGCCGATCACCGCGTTGAAGTAGCCGGAATCAGCGTCGTGCCATGCAACGGCATGAGCAAAGGAATGGTCGCCGACTCAGCCGCCGTTACCGCCGCAATAAAGGAATCAACAGGGATCGCCGCTGCCGATGCCAGAGTTGACATAAAGAGTGTTTACGCTGGCCTAACTGGCAGCCATGTCGAATCGAAGAACCGCTGGGCCAACGTTCCACGTCCAGAAGGCATGCGCGCCGTCACCGACCTCGATCTTTTGGCAGCCAAGAAAGCCGCCGGTGCGATCGATCTTGCCGATGATCGTCGACTACTTCACGTGATTCCTCGTAGCTACGCTCTCGATGGATTGCACGGTGTTCGCAATCCGCTGGGAATGCACACCGGAGAGCTCCACATTGAAAGCCACGTTATTACGGGATCAATTTCGAAAATTACAGAACTTCACAATGCCGTTTCCGACGCTGGTTTGCGAGTTTCTTCGATGGTCGTCGAGCCAGTCGCCAGCGCTGATGCTGTGCTGACAGCCGACGAGCGCGAAGAAGGCGCCGTTCTGATCGACGTCGGTGGCGGAACATCTGACATCGCCGTTTACCATGACGGGACCGTCGTTCACACCGCGGTGATTCCGGTTGGTGGATTCCAGTTCTCAAACGATCTGAGTATCGCCTTCGCCATAGATTTCGATTCAGCCGAGCAGCTCAAAATTGAGCACGGTACGGCTGCTCCCGAACTTGCCGGAATGCAAGAAGAGATCACGCTCAACCCGTCGACGATGGACCAGCCACTCACGATTACCAAACGTGAAATCGGACAGGTACTCAAGGAACGAACGTCCGAACTCTTCCGGATGATCCAACTCAAGCTCGAAGAGCCACACTTGGCCGACATCCCCACCGACCGAATCGTTTTCACCGGTGGTGGCGCCAAGCTCGACGGTTTCTTGAACATCGCAAAGTACATCTTCCAACGAAAAGTAAGACTCGCAACTCCACGCGGACTCGATGGCATGCCAGAAGGCACCAACGATCCTGCCTACTCGGCTGCTGCCGGCATCGCCCTTTGGGGCATGCGCAATCTACCTGCCGAAAATCATGTAGGCGAGCAAAAGAGTGTAGCTGTATCCAGTGAATCGGATGCAACTGCCGACACCCCAACAGGGGCACTCTCTGTAATTCGTGGCTGGTTGCCCAAGCGTGAGCAGACAAAAGAGAAGGAGACTGCTGGCGCGTAGAACACGTGCGAACAACCCAACTTCTCGGGCGCTAATAAAACTCACATCGCCGCTAAAACCAGCGGCGCCAATCCAAACATCCGCGGTTGCCACGCTCACCTAACCGTGAACAGGCAATCCCCAGGAGAAACAAGTAATGGTCGACCAGACTCAAACACCAATCGAAGGAACCATCGGATCAGCGACGATCAAAGTCGTCGGTGTAGGCGGAGGTGGATCAAACGCCGTCTCACGCATGTACCGGGACCGCATTCCTGAAGTTGAGTACATCACAGTAAATACCGACGCCCAAGCGCTAACCCGCTCGGACGTTCCGATTCGAATCCGCGTT
>CAJXEJ010000044.1 GCA_913052475.1 uncultured Dehalococcoidia bacterium | reverse complement strand
CCCTCGGCGTCGGTATTGTCGACTTCGATCGTCATGCCATTCATGGCAGTCACTACATCACCAGGTCGCTGAGCAGTTCCACCCGGCATATTATCTGTGGCGGCACATACAGCATGAACGTTGAGCACTGGCTTTAGTTGTGAAATCGCTTGGATCGCTGCGATCACCGATGCGCCGCCACCCATGTCGCCCTTCATTTTGCCCATACCGGCACCGGGTTTTAGAGATATTCCGCCGCTGTCGAAAGTAATACCTTTGCCGATCAGCCATATATTGTTATCAGTGTTCGACGGATCGCCCGTGTACGTAAGGTGAATGAACTTGAGGGGACGTGGCCCACCCCGCGAAACGCCGACATACGCGCCCATGCCAAGTTTGGTGACATTGGCTTCTTCGAGGATTGTGCAATCCAGTCCGTTTTCTCGAGCAATTTTCTCAGCGGTAGAGGCGAGATCTGACGGTGAGAGCTTATTCGCAGGCTCGTTTACCAGATCACGGGCAAGGATTTCGGCATTGGAGAACGCGACTCCCCTTGTAACGCCCGATTCGATCGCCTCCAGTTTCGCAGAGTCGGCTTCAACAATCGTGAGCTTCGCGACATCAGGCTTTCGCTTGGTATCAGTCGTTCGGTATTTAAAGAACCTGTACGCCCCCAGCAATGCGCCTTCCACGAGTGATTGCGAACTCGTAACGACATCGATTCCACCGATCCCAGCACCGTGCACGATTGTCGCAGCATGCTTTGCGCCAGAGGCTCTGAGTTTGCGAATTACCGATGCTGAAACCCTGCGAATCCCATCGGTATCGAATGATTCACTCGAACCCAAACCCACAACCAATACTCGTGATGGCTTGAAATTCGGGTATGCCGAGTTTGGCGTGTGGATTAGCGTTAATTCACTTGTAGAACCAGTGATTTCACCATCGGCAATGATTTCGGAGATCACTCCTCCAAGCGCTTTGTCGACTGCGCCCGTAGCTCCACCCGGCGAAGTTATTCCCTCGAATAAATTAACGACTAATACATCGGCTTCGATATCCGTGACATCGCCCTGTACGACTAATACTTCCAACAGACCTGACTCCTGAACTCCTGAGATAACTTGCGCATCGATCGTGCAAATCCTGCGCTCGAACTGCGTGGTGATTGTATTTCACCTGCACCAGCGGCGGTGATACTGCGGCGAATCCGCGCGTAATTCCGCGAAAGTGCTCACACTTATTTGAACTCGTATTTTGTACCAAGTTTTGAACTTGTTCGAAACACTAATTAGGTAAACACATAGAATTGAGTACGAACGTACCTTGCATGAATAACCAAAAGACCCATACGGTTCCGTGTGTCGAACAGTTCGATGGCTTACACCGCTCTCGCAGCTGCAGGGATTTCAAGAATTCCATTTACATAGCTGTGGCTCAGGAAACTGGGCTGACAGCGCCAAAACACAACGAGTGTCCGCTCGTTCATAGATTTGAAATAAGACCAGGTGTGGTCTTGGAGGCGTCAGAATGACAACAAACAACAGCAGTGTTGCCGTACGGCTCGTTAGTGATGGAACGTTCCTACTGGATGGTGGCCCGATGTTTGGCCCAGTTCCGAAGATCCTCTGGGAACAGAGCGCCAAGCCCGACCGAAAGAACCGGGTTCGACTCGGCCTTAACTCTCTTTTGATCAAGACTCCCGATGCCAACATCCTCGTTGACGCAGGTATCGGCAACAAAGAACCCGAAATTACCCGTGAGGTCTACGGTCACTCCTCATCAAAGCTTATCCGCAACCTTCGTCACCAGGGCGTAAGTGCACGAGACATCGATTTCGTCATCCTCACCCATCTGGCCTTCTCCCACAGCGGTGGCGCAACACGTCTCGACCGTGAAGGCACGATTATTCCTAGCTTCCCTAAGGCGAAGTACCTCGTACAGCGCAGCGCATGGGAAGAGGCATTTTCTCCGAACGAACGATCGGTTCCCGTGTACGGAACTGGCGTTGAGCACCTTCAGGTACTGAACGACAAAGGCATGATCGTATTACTCGATGGCGACACTGAAGTTGTCCCTGGTGTACACACCATCGTCACTGACGGTTACTCAGAAGGTCACCAGGTTGTTCTGGTGAACACCGGCAGCGAACGAATCATCTACCTCGCCAACCTGATCCCGACTCCGAACCACCTTCCCCTGCCTTACATCACAGCGTTCGACCGATACCCGGATCAGACGCTTGCGATGAAGAAGGAACTTCTAGACCGATGTGAGAAGGAAGGTTGGCTAATGGTGTTTGCACACGGCTACCACGAGACAGCTGGTTACCTCGAGCGTCGCCACGGCAACATCGAGCTTCGCGCAGTCGACTTCTAAACTGCTCGTAATTTCGTAAGTCTTTCCGAAAAGAGTCGCCCCATCGCCCGGGGGCGGCTCTTTTGTTTAACCCACAATCCAAAGAGAAAGAATTAATCTGCTGGAGTGCCGATCAACTGCAAGCCTTCGAGGCGGTTGAGCTTGATGTCCTCAATCAGACCGTCTCCATTGCCTCGAGAAGCCGAAACTATCTCACCCGGTTCAAGACGCACCCTCAGATAGTTGTCGGTCAAGCCGCTCGCACCACGTGCGCCTTCCCAAAGCACCGACCGTGTTGATCCCACGAACGATTGGCGGTGTCGTTGAGCCATCGAATCGGCGATAGCGCGCAGATCCTCAGCACGACGGGTTCTCGTATAAACGTCGACCTGATCCTCAAAATGAGCCGCACTCGTACCCGGACGAACTGAATATGGGAAGATGTGGGCGTCGGCCAGTTCCGCTGCCTTAAGAACTTCGCACGTTCGCAGATGGTCTTCCTCGGTCTCACCCGGAAACCCTGAAATAACGTCTGTCGTCACCGAACAACCGTCAACTACCTCTTTTGCAGCGGTTACGGCCGCCAGAAACCCATCGGCGGTGTAACGACGTCGCATTCGTTCAAGAATCTGGTCGCTTCCGCTCTGCAAGGGGATGTGGAAGTGAGGACAGAGCCGATCCTTGCCCACGCCGGTCCACAGTTCGAGCAAATCCTCGAAAAATTCTGCAGGCTGAAGCGATGAAACCCTCAGGCGTCGGATATCGGTGTTCTCAAGAACTGATCGAATCATGTCGACCAGACCGGTTGCATCGAGATCAAATCCGTACGATCCCAATTGCGTTCCCGTTAGAATCGCCTCCGGACAACCAGCAGACGACAAAGCCTGTACTTGCTTGATGAGTTCTGATTTTGGAATACTGCGTTCGCGTCCCCGCACTTTCGGAACGATGCAGTAAGAGCAGATCTGGTCGCACCCTTCTTGAATCTTGACCGCACCACGAGTGCGACCTAAGAGTTGGTGAATATGTTCGTCGTGATTGACCGGCTGTTGCCATTCAAGTCCTGCGCGAGAATTTACTATCGATACGATTTCAGATTTTCGACTGTTCGGAATCACTAGATCGGTAGCAGCCAGCTCCTCAAGATCGGCAGTACCGCTCTCGGCGTAGCAGCCGGCAGCAACCACGATTGCATCCGGGAAGCTTTTTCTCGCACGGGAGAGGGCCTGTCTCGCCTTCTTATCGGCAATGTGGGTAACCGTGCAGGAGTTCAGCACGAACACGTCGGGGGCTTCGTCAGATTCGACCAGATCGTATCCCGAGCGCGAAAAATCGTTCGCCAATCGCTGACTATCGGCAGTATTTAGCTTGCAACCGTGAGTTTCGATCCGAACTTTCAATAAATCACTCTTCGACGTGCTGTTGGGGGTATCGATCAGCGAGAAACGAATCAAACCGCTCGACTAACTCCAATATAAAGCTGAACTGAGTCAGGGTCACTTACCGCTACGGAACGTGCACGTTTCCCTGCACTCTAGTACGAGTATGTAAACCGCGGGCGTCGTTGGTATACTCACTCGGTCGAAATTCAAGAAGTCGATGCCCCGGGAATTCGAGGTATCGAAACTGCATGTTGGAATGAGGAAATCTTCCAACCGATACCCTGAGGTCATCCAATGGCAGATCGCGTCGTCGTGACTGGGCTCGGACTTGTCACCCCGGTTGGGTCAGATCAACAAACAACCTGGGAGAGCCTACTCGAAGGTAAATCTGGAATTGACTATATTTCCCTGTTCGACGCCTCAGGTTTCGAAAGTCAAATAGCTGCCGAAGTAGACGACTGGGACGCTGCACCGATTCTGGGACGCAAAGAGGCCCGGCGACTCGACCGATTTTCGCAATTTGCATGTGTGGCAGCACTCGAAGCTCTTGAGCAAGCTGGAATCGACATGGCATCTGAGGATCCAGATCGTGTTGGCGTGTTCATCGGAAGCGGTGTCGGCGGCATCATCACAATCACCGACCAGCACAAGATCCTTCTCAACCGAGGTCCGAAGCGAGTTAGCCCGTTCCTCGTGCCGATGATGCTCGGTGACATGGCTTCGGGTCAAGTATCGATGATGATCGGCGCTAAGGGTCCCAATTTTTCGACGGTTTCTGCCTGTGCAACCGGAACCGACTCTATCGGCGAAGGGCTTGAGATGATCCGTCGAGGGCGCACCGATGTTGTTATCGCCGGCGGGACGGAAGCTGCAGTGTGTGAAATCGGAGTCGCCGGCTTCAACTCCTGCATGGCGCTTTCAACCCGGAACGACGATCCGCAGGCGGCATCACGACCGTTCGACTCAGGTCGAGACGGTTTCGTACTGGGCGAAGGTGCTGGTCTCGTCATTCTAGAATCTCTCGAACACGCCGAAAAGCGCGGTGCGAACGTACTGGCCGAACTTGCCGGGTATGGAGCGTCAAGTGACGCCCACCACGTTACACAGCCACATCCCGAGGGTGAAGGCGCTGCTAGAGCAATGAAGTGGGCTATCCAAGATGCCGATCTCGTCCCCGAAAATGTCGATTACATCAACGCACACGGCACCTCTACACCACTCAATGACAAGTTCGAAACCATTGCGATGAAGCGAATGTACGGTGATCACGCCGACAAACTAGCTATTAGTTCAACGAAATCGATGACCGGTCACCTGCTGGGTGCTGCTGGTGGAATCGAGGCTGCATTCTCGGTGCTCACGATCAAAAACCGGATTATTCCACCAACAATTAACATCGATGATCCCGACCCAGAATGCGATCTGAACTACGTGCCAAATAAGGCAGTGAAGCAAGAAGTAAACGTAGCGATGTCGAACTCACTTGGCTTCGGTGGGCACAATGCCAGTCTCGTGTTCAAGAGCTTTCAGCAATAATCTCAGCAGCCAGGTCGAGAAATCAACAATGACACCCGACCGTAACCGTAAATGGCAGATCGCTGAACCGCCGCCTATTGGGTTCCGTCTCGAACTAGGCTTTCTAGGATCCGGAGTGCGCGGTCCTCTACCCGCTCGCCTTCTCTGGAATAGAGGTGTGCGGACCGATGCGGATGTCACCGAGTATTTCTCGTCCGGCCTCGACGACTTCCTCGACCCACACAGTCTTCCTGACATGGACAAGGCAGTTGGCCGTATTTATCGCGCCATCAACAACAATGAGACTATCGGTGTCTTTGGCGATTTCGATGTCGATGGACTGACCGGGACCTCGATCATCCTTCGAATCGTCAGAACGCTCGGTGGCAAGATTGTCCCCTACATTCCGAATCGTGAAACTGACGGCCACGGTTTATCGAATCAAGCAGTCGACTCGTTCGCCAACGCTAGTGTCACGCTCATCACAACAGTCGATACTGGTTCGACAGCTGTTGATGAGATCGCTTATGCAAAGACTCTCGGGATCGAAACTGTCGTCACCGATCACCATTTAATTGAAACCGAACGCCCTGATGCGATCGCCCTCGTGAATCCTCATGTTGATGCCAATGATTCCGTCGATTACTCGGGTGCAGGAGTGGCGTTCAAGCTCGCTCAGGCACTTGCAGAAACCGCCGGTCACGAATTTCCGGAAGACCTGCTACCACTCGCAGCACTCGGAACGATCGCTGACATCGTTCCGCTGGTATCCGAAAACCGCACTCTTGTTCGAGAGGGCTTACGCAAGCTTGGGCAGACTGATTTTCCGGGCTTGAGGGCTTTGCTGGATATTTCGCGTGCGCCCGGTGTCTCGGGCAGGCCAACTGCCGAATTGATTTCGTTCTATGTCGCACCTCGACTCAATGCTCCTGGGCGAATGGGCGACGCCGAGCCAAGCCTGCAAATACTCACCACCGACGATGTTTCGGAAGCCCGTGCACTTGCCGATCGTCTTGATGCCGATAACACAAAGCGTCGCTCGCTCAGCGAAAAGGCATGGGAGCACGCTTTGACTCAGTTCGACGTAATTTCTGAGGATCCAATCGTCGCCGTAAATTGCGACGGATTTCCGATGGGTATTCTCGGACCGCTCGCCGGTCGGCTCAACGAACTCACCGGTAAACCGGCGTTCGCGTATCAGTTGGTAAACGGCTTTGCTCGAGCTTCATGCCGCTCGAATACCATTCTCGATCTACACGCCGCCCTCTCGACGCACTCGGACGACTTCGACCGTTTCGGAGGTCACGCTCGTGCTGCTGGCTTCTCGATCAAACACGAATTATTAGACGATTTACTCGACGACCTTCGAAAACACACAGCCTGGGACGCCCTCGGTGCTCCTGCCGTTCCCACTCTGCACGCCGATGCCGAAGTACGGCTCGAAGATCTCACTACCTCGACATGGAACTTCGTCTCGGCGATGGAGCCGTTCGGAGAGGCCAACAAAGAACCAGTGCTGGTTACTTACGGTGCAGTGCCTTTGGACGTGCGTACAGTGGGCGTAGGCGGCAAACATCTGAAGATCAGCTTCGACGCCGACGGTCGACGAATAGATTCTATCGGTTTCGGTCTCGGTGATCGACCACTCGGCTCTGGCCCGGTCGACATTCTCTACCAACTCAGGTCAGAGGTTTGGCGAGGTAGAACTCGGCACCAACTCGGCCTCCGAGACATTCGTCCCACTCAAAGCTAGTCACACTTTTCGTGACAATCGAGACTTATCTAACTTTTTGCCCGTTCGCGCTGGCGATCACGTTTGCGTCTGTCTGAACCTCGGTTGTCGGCATCGGAATTGATATCGAGATCACTATTGGCCCAACGAACCTTCAGAATCATGTACGGAATTGTGAAGGCCAGCACCATGATGGCGATCAGATGCGCTTCCTGAAGTCCCCAGAACTTCACATCATCGAGTCGCAGGTACTGAATCGAGAAGCGTCCGACCGAGTACCACGTGATGTAAACCATCCAGATCGCACCGGCCGGTTGTAGCTTTCCCTTGAGTTTCGTGATCACGAACAGGCCGATCATGTTCCAGATGATTTCGTAAATCACCGTCGGATGAACTGCACGGTCGGGATTTCCGAAGAATCGCTCCGCGCCAGCCCGACCAGGACTGCTCGGGTGTGTGAAATACCAACCCCACCCGGCATCGAGCGCTCGTGACCAGTGCTCGCCATTGATGATATCGCCAATGCGACCGATCGACTGTCCAACGAACATGGCAGGAGCCGCGATGTCCATCAATCTGCCTACGGGCGCCTTGGCGAACCATGCGTATGCGGCGCCACCGAGCCAGCCACCGAGTATTCCTCCCCATAGACCGATTCCGCCAGACCATATTGCGATTATTCGGCCGGGGTCGTCTCCATAGATACCCCAGTTATCGAATACATGAACTAATCTGGCTCCGACAATTCCACCCAGAATTCCGAAGATCGCCGTGTTGTAGACCATATCCTGGTCGAGATTGCCCTTGATCGCGGCTTTTCCGACCATCCACACTGCGACAGCAACCCCAACGAAGCTCAGAAAGCCGTGCCAGCTGAGTGAGAAGCCGCCACCTGCGACGATGTTTGGATTGAACGGAATTTCGATTGCTGCGATGGGCATTTACTGTTGCTCAGGCCTTTGAATATCGGATTCGTATTGAAATGGTGCGTGTACTGAGATGACGTTTTTTGCAAACCAGATTCACGGCAACCGAACGAGTTTACGGGCTTTGACGATTCTAGGTTTCGCCTCCCGACCAATAAATCGCTATATCTGCAGCAATATTCGTCCAATAAACTCGTCTCATAAGGAAACTATTGCTGATCCAACATTCACTCCCCCTTGGGGCTCACATGATCCGCCTTCCAAATGGATTCTCACAGAGGAAGGGAGAGAACGATCAAAACGACTGGGTGAATATTTCAGGGAACGTCATACGACCAGAATTATTACAAGCTCAGAGGTCAAGGTCATCGAAACGGCCAAGATCGCTGCCAGAGTAGCCGGGATCAGCGAGGTAGTTGTCGACATGGTCTTCACGAGCATGATCGTGACAACTGCCCAAAACCCGACGCCGTTGAACGCGATGCCCTCGTGATCGATTGCATACGGAATCCAAACGAACTTATCTGGGGTAACGGAACGGTCGCTACAGCTAGAGATCGATTCAGCAAAGCGATAGTTTGCTAATGGAAAACGTCGCAGATGACACTGTGGCAATCGTTTCACATGACACGTCATGGCGACTTTTGTGGCCCAGCCAGTTGGATATCGATCCCATACCGCTGTGGAAGTCGTTCGGTACACCTTGCTCAGTCGAAATCGACTGCCTCATCCGTCGAACATTCTCGATCAACACACGTTTGAGTGAGGTAGCAGGGGTGGCTCATCGCTCGCTTTAAAAACTCGCCATTTCAGTCCGACACCGAAAATGCGAGATATTCTACGATTCAAATAGAGTGAATGCGGTGACGCATCCAATAACCCGCTTCCAGAGATAAATCCGAGTGATTACCGAGCTTGAAACGTTCCTAAATTTCCTCGCCGTTGAGCGTGGGATGTCCGATCACACGTTGGCGGCGTACCGCAACGACATCTCGGCACTTGTCGATTTCCTAGCTGATGAAAAATCCTCTCGCCCCGATTGGGATAGCGTCACCGAAGAAGATATTCGCGGGTTCTTGAGCGATCTTGACGACCGTGGGTATGCGCCCTCGACCAAATCTCGAAAAATCGCCTCGGCGAAATCATTCTTCAAGTTCATGAAAGAAGAACGGATTATCGAGAACAATCCCCTGACAGAAGTTCGACAACCTCGAGCCGGGCAGTCGCTTCCGAAAGCACTCACAATCGAGGAAGTCGACCGGTTACTCGACGTTGGCTCAGACAAAGACTCGATCGAAGACGTTCGCGATATCGCTATGGTCGAGCTCATGTACGCCGCTGGCCTGCGCGTATCTGAGCTTGTAGGACTGGATCTCAGAGACGTCGATCTTGATACTGGAACTGTCCGAACGCTCGGTAAAGGCTCGAAAGTTCGAGTTATCCCCATCTACGACGATGCTATCGAATCAGTGGCAAGCTACATCACGTATTCCCGACCCATCCATGCCCGCAGTGACGACGAAAACGCGTTGTTCTTGAATCGTCGTGGCGGTCGATTAACTCGTCAGGCGTACTGGCTGCGATTAAACAAACTTGCCACTAAGGCAGGAATTTCGTCTAAGATCACTCCACACATGTTGCGACACAGCTTCGCCACTCACCTTTTGCACGGCGGCGCAAGTATCCGGCACGTTCAGGAATTGCTCGGCCATTCGAGTATTGCAACCACGCAAATATATACTCACCTCACGAACGAACACGTTCGTAGCGAGTACGCCAAGGCTCACCCCCGAGCCTGATCTGGTCATCGGAGGTAACTTTGACTGTCATAACCATTGAAGGACGACTCGGCGCGGGTGGTCCAGACCTCGGGCGAATGGTCGCCAAAGAGATGGGCTTAGACTTTGTCGATCGCCTGATGCTGGCGGACATCGCCAAGCGGGTTGGTGCCACGGTGACCGCCCTGGCTGACCAGGAGAGCCGCGTCCCTTCGCTCGCAAATCGATTCGCACAGGCGATTCAGCGAATGCTTCATCGTTCGGCAGTTGCCGGCATGGGAGGCGATCCCTATTTTGGGCCTGGCATTGAACAGCTACTCGCCCGGCCATATTCTGAGATGGAAGAACCGCCCCACACAAGCGCAGAGGAAATCGACGAACAACACTTCATCGATACAGCCGCCGAAGTAATCAACGATCTCGCCGAAATTGGCAACGTAGTACTTCTCGGACGTGGTGGAGCAGCAATCCTGCACGACAATCCGACCGTTCTCCGAGTTGGTGTGGTCGCCAAGATGGAAGACCGTATCACTCGAGTTCAGCAGCAGATGCGTCTCGACACGCCTGAAGCGGCCGAGTCGTTGATCGAACGCACCGATTTAGCTCAACATCGTTATTTTGAGCGGGCATTCGATTCCAGTCCCATCGATCCGTTCTTGTATCATTTCATGTGGAACACGTCAGACGTTTTGCTCGAATACGCCACACAGGTAACCATCGACGCAGCGAAAGTCATGTCCGATAAGGGCTTGAAATGGGCGGATTCAACTTTCGTTCAGCCCGAAACAACATCTGAATAAAAACTCATATCACCTCTGGATACTTCAACCGACCAAAATGCCTAAGAACAGCCGTAAAAACCGACGAACCAGCAAGCCAAACGTATTCGTACAATCACGAAAACCCGCTGACGATAATGATGCTCAGACTGCGGTAGTGTCATCGTCCGCAGACGCCACCCCTCGGACCCGAGCTCGTGTAGAGCGAACAACCCAACGGGCAAGTGTTCGATCAGAGATCTACACCCGATCACTCTCGGCAGAAATAAAAAAGATGGGTGCGCTTACCGGTCTTTTAGTCATCGCTCTAGTAGTTCTGACGTTCGCTCTATAGTTCTGGCGTTTTTGTACTAGGCTGACCGACTCGATCAGGCGAAACAACGACTTGAACCGAATATCGGGTTCCTTGAGGGTCAGATACCGGAAGACGTTTATCCGGAGACTCTGTTATTCAATTGCCAGCGACCACAAGAACATTTTCAACACGTCTCGCAGCCGTTCCCCTAAAACCCGGGGTTTACATCCATCGCGACTCGTCGGGAAAAGTTATCTACGTAGGCAAATCGGCTTCTCTCCGCAATAGGCTGAGATCTTACTTCGGCTCGAAGAAGAATCTCGATGCCAAAACTGTCGATCTCGTAGGTCGCATCGACGATTTCGAGTACATCGTCACCGAATCAGAACAAGAGGCACTACTTCTTGAAAACTCGCTGATCAAGAAGCACAAACCCCGCTACAACGTACGACTCAAAGACGACAAGACCTATCCGTACATCAAGGTCGACCTAGCAGAAGCATTCCCACGTGTTTACGTAACCCGGCGGACCGCCAACGATGGTGCACGATATTTCGGTCCGTTCGCATCGGCTGGGAGCGTCAGGAAAACCCTTGATCTACTGAAGAGGTTGTTCCCCTACCGATCGTGCACAAAAGCCATTACAGGCACTGAGGATCGTCCATGCCTCGAGTTTCACATCAAGCGCTGTATAGCTCCATGCACTGGCGTCACGTCGACCGTTGACTACACCAAGGTCATCGATCAGGTGCTGATGTTTCTCGAAGGAAATACAAAAGAAGTCGTTTCCGAACTCGAATCAGCGATGCTCGAAGCCTCCGATGGACTCGAATTCGAACGAGCTGGAGCTCTCAGAGACCGTCTCAAAGCAATCGAGCGCGTGTATGAGGGTCAGAAGGTCGTCGGGCTCGGTCGAGAGAACATCGACGTAATCAGTGCCGCGTATGGCGGTGAAGAGGCGTGGGTTGAAATCTTCTTCATCCGCCAGGGAAATTTGACCGGTCGAGACCATTTCACGATGAGCGGCACTCGTGACGAATCTGGTGACGAGATTCTCGCAAGGTTCATCGAGCAGTTCTACTCGTCGGCATCCCACGTCCCACGCCGAATCCTGATCCCGGAGCGAATAAGCCGAGAATCGATCATCACTGAATGGCTCGAAACACGCCGGGATGGCCCGGTCGAGATTGCTATCCCACAACGAGGGGGCAAACGCCGTTTGCTCCAGATGGTCAGCGACAACGCAGTCCAGGGACTTGAGCAACTGAAGTTGAAGTGGATTTCCGATACAACTCGCATGGAATCGGCAATGTCGGAACTGCAAGAGCAGTTGAATCTACCGCAACTTCCAGAACGCATCGAGTGTTACGACATATCGCACATACAAGGAACCAACACGGTTGCCAGCATGTCGGTGTTCCAGAAAGGTAAACCGCTTTCGTCCGACTATCGACGTTTCAAAATCAAGTCTCATGATGGCAACGACGATTTCGCCTCAATGCGAGAAGTGCTGACACGCCGCTTCAAACGCCTAAAGAACGCCAGGGAAGGTGGTGAAGAAAGCGCCAGCTTCGCGGCATCTCCTGATCTCGTCCTCATCGATGGCGGGAAAGGCCAGCTATCGTCAGCGGTCGAAGCAATGCTTCACCTCGGACTGCAAGACATACAACTCGCCTCGATCGCAAAACGTGAAGAAGAAATATTTCTTTCCGATGCTGCCGAACCCGTAATCATGCCTCGAAATTCGCAGGGCTTGTTCCTGTTACAGCGAGCACGGGATGAGGCACACAGATTTGCCATCACATTCCATCGCAATCTGAGAGGCAAGTCGTCTGTAAAATCGGCGCTGGATTCGGTGCCCGGAATTGGTCCTAAACGACGTAAGATGCTGATTCACACCTTCGGATCAGTGAAGGGTATTCGTGAGGCGTCTGAAGAACAGATCGCCGCTGCTCCCGGTATGACCGAAAAGGTCGCCCGTCAGATTAAAGAGCATCTCTAGCTACATATGCAAGCAGTTTCTTTCCCTGAGTGCGGTCGCACAGAAATAATCGATATCCTCCGCCCAGTTCTCCATGAGCCGGGTGACGCGATCGTTCTCGTAACCACTGCAGCGATCGGACCGTTGGATATCGAACCTTTCTCAGCGTTAGCGCCGATAGAGTCGTTCCCGGCGGTGAGTTCGAAGGACTCGTGGTGGAAACAAGCGAAGACGTCGAAATCATCAAACTCTACGATCTCGTAACGAACACCGTGCAGCACGTTTAAAACGACGGCCAGAGCGATCTGTTCGGGTCGACAACGCTCTATGGCGGGCATGCCGAATACGTTCGAGTGCCAGATGCGGACAGAACGCTAACCAAAATTGCGGATTCTGGAGAAGAGCGCGCGGTACTGGCAGGGGCACTGCCGGATTGGGATTTGGTGCAGTTGCTTTCGCACTTGCCAGTACCCCGGATGGCTCATACGCCATCGTTGGATGCGATCCAATAGGTATGACGGCGCTTATATCTCTAGATAACACAGGCCTCAAGGATCGCTTGGTCGCAGTCGATTAAGCACACAGCTCGTCGTACGCTTGCTTCTAAATACGCAGCCACGACACTGTCGAATTCAGAGCCGACTACCGATCACCAGTCAGATGTCGTAATCGCCGGTGCTATTCGAGAATTCCCCGGCTTCAACGTCGTTAACCGGTTGGTGAAGCCAGACGGCGCAATCATCTTCTCTGACCCGTACGGGTCAGCAAGGGCCAGCGACTCGGGTTTGGTTTTCCAGAGGATTTATCAGTTACTTGCGCCGCCTGGTCAACAACGGAGGCTGCGAGCAAGATAGTTACAGCTATACAAATACGGCGGCTTGAGCTCACACCGCTTGTATCTCACGGTGATCCCGCTGGAGGAGGCTCAAGAGGCCTATGAAGCGGCAGCAGAAACCCAGAGCCGGGGTTCAAAAGGTTCTTCTGAAGCCATATGGCAAGTTTAGAGCCATCGAACTGGGTGCGTTTGGCAGCACAGCTAACGAGAAAAATCTCTGGGTGGTACGGGTGTCGACTTCCCATCGGCAGCATCGATCGCGGCAACCAACTGTCGTCGCGCCCACAGCACCGTCAAGGCGGCATCCAGATTCGCAAGGGTTTCTGGAAGTGAGAGTTTGCCGTCTGGCAAGCCCAACTCAATTCGATTACCGATGATGGTAGAGCGAACTAATGTCTCGCTCGCGTTGAGTGTTTGAGCTTCGCTGGCATCAGCATTTGCGAAATTAATCGATCCAGCAGAGTCGGTTGATCCGATTTCATTTGAAACCGACTCTGCTGGATCGCCCTCAAGCTGTGGTGCCGATTGGGCGGCCTGTACTGTCGTTTCCTTGGGCAGATACGGACGGGCTTCACTAAAAATACGGTCGATCAGTGCCAATCTCCGTGCGACTTCAGTTCGATCGGCTCCAGTCAACTCTTCGAGCAATACTGCGAAACGGTCGGGAGTGTACGGCAATTCTCCGAATCGACTGGACATTTCGATAAACAGCGCTACGTGGCGAGCGAGGTGGATCTTTGCATCCTCGCTTTCTTTCTCTGAGAGCGGCGTAACGGCTCTCAGGCCATCTCGGGTGACCCGGATTCTACTTCTACCTCCAACAACACCCCACATGCGAAGAGCGCCAAGCCGAGCTGAGAACGCCCCG
>CAJXEJ010000043.1 GCA_913052475.1 uncultured Dehalococcoidia bacterium | reverse complement strand
GGTTCATATTCCTTCTGTACTTAAGTTTGATCTTCTACAACAAATATAAAGACGGTTTTTCGCTCCGTTTGATTGCGATTCCAAAATGGATTGTTACCCAGGAAGATCTGGATCAGAATTATCGTTGGCTTTACAGAGTCAGTTCGTATGATGCGACGCAAATATTCCTGTTGGCATCTAGTAACTTTCTGTCAATTTGGATGCTTTCCATCGAATTTGGGCGATTAATCGAATCACAGGTCTCATCTGCTGATACGGCTGATCAATGGAAATCTTTGTCCATCACTGTTTTATGGGCAGGGTATTCAACTCTGTTGATAATTGCTGGCGTGATAGTCAGATCTTCTTTTATTCGACTTGGCGGACTTGGGTTGATGTCTTTGGGTGTGATTAAGCTATTTGTTTATGACACTTTTAATCTTGAACAGTTTTACCGTGTTGCAGCTTATATAGTCCTTGGAACCCTCCTGCTGTCTGCTGGAATGCTGTATCAGCGCTACCAGTCTCGAGTGCGCGGTTTTTTCACCGAAAAAGCAGATGTCTGAAGAGAGGCGCTGAGTCGTTATGGAATGCATTAGTTGTGGTTTACGCAACGTGGAAGATGCTCGATTTTGCGGCCACTGTGGGATAAATATTCAGCTGCGTGGACAAATTCCTATCGGCCAAGATGATTCAGCTGAACTTGGCGATCAAAAAGGCCATGATGGGCTGAAAAACCTTGTAGCCCAAATCACGTTTTGCTTCAGTTGTGGCTTACGTAATTGGGAAGATGCTCGATTCTGCGGGCAATGCGGCGTGAATCTGAAACTTGGTTTACCTTGACTGTGAGATTGTTTACTCGAGCGGATTTTGATCACGAGCTGAACGGTATTGCTCTTTCTCAAAATATTCGTACGTAATTTCGATAGGCCAAACTGACCTGCACCCAGAATCTCTACCACTCGTTATGTTAGTCCTACAGCCTGTTTCGACCATTTGTGAATGATGGCTACATCCCGACTGTAGTCGGCGTGGACAGCCAGCGACCATTCCATCAAATTGAATTCGCAGATCTGAGGGTGTGTATATCCTGGAAATATTCATCGCTTCAATCGATCAGGAGAATTTATGCGAATCGCAGCCCTAGGTTTTCACCATGAAACCAATACGTTTCAGTCTGTAAAAACGGATTACGATTCGTTCGCCAATTTTGAATTCTTACGTGGCAGTGAGATAGCTGATCGACACGCCACCTCGAAATTCACACTCGCAGGGTACTTTCGGAGCGCGCAGAAGTTCGAATTCGACCTCGTACCACTTTTATTCGCATTCACGGGCCCCACCGGCACTATCACGAAAGATGCGTTCGATCGAATATCCGAGGAAATGATCGACCTTTTGAAGCAAAACGGTCCGTGGGATGGAGTTCTGCTCGCCCAACACGGTGCCGCAGTGACCGAGGAATACCCGGATATGGATGGGGAGATTTCTCGCAGGGTTAAAGAGGCCGTCGGTCCCGATACACCGGTAGTGATGACGCTGGATCTGCATTCAAATATCACCCAGAATCAGGTCGCAAACACCGATGCGATAGTTGTGTTTCGAACGAATCCGCACCTTGATGCGGTAGAGCGGGCGGGCGAAGCATCCGAAATCTTGGTAAAGACGATCCGAGGTGAAGTACGACCTGTTCAGCACCTGGTTCAGGTGCCCATGATCATCAATATCGTCAAACAACCGACCTCCTTCGGACCGATGAAGGAAATAATGGACGAGGTTCACGAAGTACTGGAAAAACCAGGCGTCCTTTCTGCCAGTTGCGGGCAGGGATTCCCCTATTCCGACGTAGATCACATGGGGATTTCATTTCTGGTAGTAACCGACGGCGACGCCGGGTTCGCTGAGGAACAGGCTAAGTGGCTTGCTCGAAGGGCGTGGGATCGACGGGCCGAATTGCAGAACGACTCGTCCTCGGTTGAGGAGTCGGTACACAGAGCGATGAACGCTCCTTCGGATGGCAAACCGACCGTGATAATGGACGTTGGTGACAACGTTGGTGGCGGTGGGACGGCCGATTCTACTCACCTGCTTGCTGAAGCAATACGACAGGGGCTAACCGGTGAAAAGAGTCTGCTTCTAACACTGTTTGATCCCCGCGCTGTTCAGATCTGTATCAGTACCGGTGTCGGCTCGGCGATTACTCTCAAGGTGGGTGCCGGAACTGATCAGCTGCACGGCGAGCCAATAGAAGTTACCGCCAATGTACGAGCCATCACGGACGGCAAATTCGAGGAGCCTAAACCCACTCACGGGGGGCTCAGATTCTTCGACTATGGACCCTCAGTAGCCCTGGACACTGAGAATGGTCATACGATTGTGCTGCATACAGTCAGAGGTATAGGCAATATGAGCCGTGAACAGTACTACTCGATAGGCATTCTCCCGGAACAATACAAAGTCATTATCTGCAAAGGCACGGTGTCGCCACGCGCCGCCTACGAACCGATCAGTCGTGAGATCATCATGGCCGATTCACCAGGCGTAACAAGTGCCAACATGGCAACCTTCTCATACCAGCATCGACGCAAACCGCTCTATCCCTTCGAGCCGGAAACGAAGTTCGATTGAGTTCAGTTTCCGAACGAAGTTGATTGGTCGCCCCTACCACGGAATAACGTGGCCGTGACCTTGCATGTCGAAGGTCCCATCGCCAGCCATCCCGGGGAAGCTCCAGTCGCCGACGCTGAACGGCCAATTGGCGACGTTGCACCGAGCCGCCCATTCTTCGTACGACGCGGACATGTTCTTCACCCGCGCCGTTTCTGTGGTAGCGAGGTTGTGGAGTTCAGTTCGATCGTCGGACATGTTGTAGAGACCCCAATCCGATCCAAATTCTTTCACGAGCTTCCAATCGCCGCTCCTCGCAGCGCTATTGCCCTCGTGTTCCCAGAAGATTGTCTTCTCCCGTGACCAGGATCCGCCTCTGAGCAACGACAGGAAGCTCTCGCCTTCAAGCGGCGTTATCTTATTGTCGTTGTATTCAGTCGGGTAGGACGCTCCGGCGGCGTCGATACAGGTGGCGTTGATATCGATCAACTGGGCCGGTTCGTGAGTGATGGTTCCGGGCTCGATCTGACCAGGCCACGATGCAATAAACGGTGTCGATATTCCACCCTCGTGGACCCAACGCTTGAATCGTCTGAACGGCGCATTGCTGACGTTCGCCCACTGGGTGTCGTAACTCATGTAGGTGTCGTTGGGACCCGGCATTACTTCGGGGTCGTTACCCACTTGTATCGGTCGACCATCAATAGTTTTTCGACGGATGCTTGCGTAGTCGGGCTTGTTGGTGTCCTCGCACAGGAACTCGGCACAACCACCGTTGTCGGAGAGGAATAGCACCAGCGTGTCGTGTTCGATTCCCTGCGCCCTAATCGCGTCGAGGATTCTGCCAATTCCCTGATCCATACGATCAACCTGGGCAGCGTAGACCGTCATTCGCGCAGCTTCCCACGCACGGTGTTCAGCTTCTTTCCATTCGGGAATCGTCTCATCACGAGGTGCGATATCCCACTTCGAACTCAGAATCCCGCGGCCCTTCAGTTCCTCGTGCCGTCGAGTGCGAATCGTATCCCATCCAGCGTCATAGCTGCCTTCATAATTTGCAATGTCTTCTTCGAGCGCCTGGAGGGGCCAATGGGGGGCGGTGTACGCGACGTGAAGGAAGAATGGTCTCGCGTCGGCAGTTTGTTCCTTGATCATGTCGACCGCGTTATCGCTGATCAAATCGGTGAGATAAAACGGTTCATCGTTGTCGACCACCCGATCGTCATGAATCAACTGTTTGCTGAAGAAATAGTCTCCGCCACCACTTTCGAAGCCGAACACTCGCTCAAAGCCACGTTTAACCTGAGCGGGTCGAGTGTCCTCGTCGGGTCTGGTTCCGCAGTGCCATTTGCCTGAAATGCAGGTCCGGTAACCGGACGCACCAAGCACTTCTCCGATAGTCACGCACTGGTCGTTCAGGTAACCCTGGTAGCCCGGCATACCGGGAATAAGATTGAGCATGTGGCCCACGCCGGTCTGGTGTGGATTTAACCCCGTAAGAAGTGCCGCACGAGAGGGGCAGCATCTCGCCATGTTATACATCTGCGAAAACCGCTGACCGCTCGCTGCCAAACGATCCAGATTAGGAGTGTTTATCTCACCGCCATAGCTCCCGATATCTGAGTAACCCATGTCATCGGCGAGTATGAGGATGATATTAGGATTGGTTGATGTTTCGGCGGTCTTGGGCAATTAATTTCACTTTCGGATAGTGGGGTGCTGGGCCGCACAAGATTCAGTGCAGTATAGACGTGCGACACTTGGATTTATTTCGAGTATCACGCACGGTGAATTCAAACCCATATTGCCTACCAAACTCGATCCGCTTGCCAGTACCCACCTAGCTACATAGTTGCCATAATCGTGCTTTTCAACCACGTACCTGATCGAGAGACGAAAGATCCGACCTGACCGAGACGAAACTCTAGAGCCAGAAATGCCTACAAAGCGACTGTCGGATCAAGGCAAAAGCCCATGGCCAATGTCGCGAGGTTGGGCGATCGTCTGGGCGTCGTTCTTCACGACCGCGTTCGCCTCCGGCGCCTCCCAGTACGGATTTGGCATGTTCGTCGAGCCGTTGGAACGGGAATTCGGCTGGACGCGAACGCAGATTAACCTCTCGCTTTCGATTGGTCTCATTTCTGGTCTTTTGTCCCCGCTAATCGGCTGGGGAGTCGACAAGTACGGCTCACGCACAATCATGACGACGTCGCTTATAGCCGTCGCTATCTCGTTTCTTTTGCGGGCCAATATGACCGAACTGTGGCAGTGGTACGCGCTTAGTGCGTTGATGGCTGTTGGATTCCCCGGAACGTGGTTGCCAATCGGAAAGTTGGTTGGTACATGGTTTCCTGCCACCCGTGGCCGCATGATGGGGACGGCGATTACAGGTAACAACGTGTTCGGTCTTGTTGGTGTCCCCGTCTTTAGCTTGATCATCCGCGCAGAAGGTTGGCGTCTGGGGTATACGGTCATCGGGGTCATAGTGTTAGTCATCACAGTGGCGGTTTGGTTCGTTATCCAGAGCGATCCTCTACATGGCGATGTTGCAGCCATTGAGCCCACACCGACTGATCAAAATAATGTGCGTTCCAGTGACTACTCGCTTCGGGAGGCGATGCGCACTAAAAAGTTCTGGCTGCTGCTGGCGGGAGTCACCTGCGCGGGATTCAGCTACCCGTCATTCATGACGCAACTTATTCCGCACATGCAATCAGTGGGGTGGGGTTCGACGCAGGCGACCCTTGTACTCACGGTCCTCGCCGGAACTGCCCTTGCCAGCAAAATTAGCTGGGGACTCATCAGTGAAAAACTGACGGCTCGAATCTCTTTCGTGATTGCAATCTTTACCATGTCGTCTGGCGTGATTCTTGTCACTCTGGCCGGTTCATCTGTGTTTGTGTGGCCGGCTATCGTGTATTTCGGTGCCGGATTCGGTGGGATTGGACCGCTGATGTCACTTGTGGTGATGGAAGTATTCGGTATGCGTAATTACGGCACGATACAGGGCGTGGTTACCATGGTTCTAGCGACGGTCCCTATTCTCATTGGCCCGATTGTGGCGGGTAGATTGTTCGACCTGACCGGTAGTTACGATACTTCCTTTTGGATCGTTTCTGGGATATTTGCTGCGGGAGGGTTGCTGGTGTTCTCGGTCCGGGTACAGAAGGTTCCTTCCGGCGAAGAGTCATCGAACCCACCTTGATCAAAATCCTTTCCAAACTCATTTCCACTGGTAGTCTGTGCCCCAAACGTCGTGTTCAAGTTATTTCAATACTTTTTCTATGCCGCCAATTAGCCCACATTCGAGAAAAATGGAGATTCACGTCAATTGAATGCAGTTAAAGATTTACTCAAATCAGGAAAAACTGTCGTGGGCACTGGTGGAACTCCACATCCCGATCTTGCCGGAATCCTTGCCGATTCAGGGTTCGATTTCATTCTTTTCGATACCCAGCATGCTCCACTCGAAATCCACCAATTGATTCCAGCAATACAGGCTACCAATGGTAAAAAGGCGGCTCCGATTGTCCGGGTGAGTGACAATCGGCCTGATCTGATTTGCTTTGCACTCGACGCTGGTGCCAGAGGCATCGTTGTGCCGATGGTCAACACGAAAGAAGAAGCCGAAGCAATGGTGGATTCTTGCATGTACTACCCGAAAGGCAACCGTAGTAACTCAGGACCGCGGGGGGAATGGGGTGATTACAACACCTACCGGGACTATCTCGATATGGCGAATGATGGGATGGTCATTGCACCCATGATTGAGACTAACCGGGCAATAAAGAATGCCGAGGATATTGCGAGCGTCGATGGAGTCGACATTCTACTTGTCGGTCCTTCGGATCTTTCGATTGAACTCGAAGTTCCCTTGCAGTTCGAATCTGACACCTATCAGGCTGGACTCGACAAAATCGCTAACGCCTGTGCCAAGCACGGCGTTGTACCCGGCATGTACTTCATCCCGCCAGGAATGGACCCAAATTTCTTTGTAGAAAAGGGATTCAAGTTCTTCACCCAGCAGTGGGCACCGATGGCATCATATGGGATCCAGAAGCATCTGACTGGGATCAATCGGTAGTTCTAGAAGTACTTCTGACAGGATACGCAACGACGTAGCAAGCTGAAAAAGGACGTAGCTACTAATGGGTAAATTGGACGGAAAAGTTGCCATCGTTACCGGTGCTGCGCGCGGCCATAGTGAAGCCGTTGCCCGCCGTTTTGCCAGAGAAGGTACTGCCGTTGCTATTTGCGATATTGTGCCGGTCGAGGCTCTTGAAGCGCAGGTTGGCTCGAAAATCAGGCAGGAGGGCGGTCGGGTGATCTGCTTTCAGACCGATGTCTCGGACGAAGATCAGGTCAACGCTATGGTCGAAGAAACCTTGGCGCAGTTCGGTACGATCGATATCCTGGCGAATGTCGTTGGCATCGCTGGACCCACTAAAGATGTCTGGGACATGTCTTTGGCTGAGTGGAAACAGACCCTCGATGTAAATCTCGATTCGCTATTTCTGTGTTGTAAGGCGGTGCTGCCAGTAATGGTCGAAAATCATTACGGCAAGATCATCAATTTCAGTTCGGCAACTGGCAAACAACCACTCTCACATCGAGCTCCATATGCGACCTCAAAGATGGGCGTGATCGGCTTTACCCGAACACTGGCCGCCGATGTTGGTCAGCACAACATCAATGTAAATGCTATTTGTCCCGGCGAGCACGAATTGCGAAGTTTGGAGCTAGCCCAAGGAAAAGCGGAGTACCAGGGCAAACCATTTGACAAGAACGAATTCCACCAGAACTATGTACAACGACGGCACAGTGAAAAGGCCGTACTGGCCGGTCGCTGGCGTGCAGATGAAGGATTCACCGACCAGAGCTCAGGCTCAGAAGACGCTGCAGCGTTGGCCCTGTATCTCGCCTCGGATGATTCGGCTAGCATGACTGGACAGGACATCAACACCAGCGGTGGAGTGATGTGGTAGTTCAGGTTGTTCCGGGAGTCAGCAATCAAGATGAGCAATCAGAAAAGCAAACGTGATCTGGTACTTGGCCTTTTGGATAGCGATAATCCCGACAGCTACATACCGGCCGGATTTTTCACTCACTTCGACCCGGAGTACCACACAGGACAAGCGGCAGTCGATAAACATCTGGAATTTGTCGAATACACCGGAATGGACATCGTGAAGATCCAGTACGAAGCCCAATTCCCCGCTCATCCCGAAATTCAACATCCTGAAGACTGGTCGAAGATGCCGGTTCACGGAATAGATTATTACGCCGAGGCACTCAAAGTAATCGAAGGACTTGTGAATGCTGCGAGTAAGGATGCGCTGGTCATCGTCACCCTCTATTCGCCGTTCATGCTCGCAGGCAGGGCAGTTGGCAACGAGCGAATCCTCGAACATCTCAAGACAGTTCCGGAACAAACAGCGGTTGGAATGCAAGCTATTACGGATAGCTGGCTGCTTTTCATTCGAGAATGTATCCGGTTGGGCGTTGATGGCTTCTACGCCGCCACGCAGGGCGGTGAAACCAATCGATTGGGCAATAGCGAGACGTTCCGCAAGTATGTGAAACCGTTCGATCTTCAGGTTATGAACGAGATCAACGAAAAGTGCACTTTCAACATACTCCACGTCTGCGACTTCACAGGTAGCTACGATGACATCAGCCAGTTCTTGGATTACCCCGGGCATGTGGTGAACTGCAGCCTGAATGTAGGATCGAAGCAATTTACGCCAGATGAGCTGTCGGAAATGTTCAACCGACCCTTCATGGGAGGTTTGGACCGGCTCGCAGTCATTAGCTCCGGAAATCCGGAGCAGGTTCGAGAGGAATCATTGAAGCTGCTGAACGGCGCAAGCAATCGTTTCATCCTCGCCGCGAGTTGCACGATTCCGGGCGAGGTAAGCTGGGACAACATGCGCACAGCGATTCAGACGGCACACGAGTTTGCGGACCAGCGGTAATTCAGCTCTCTCGGTTCGTGGAAGTAAGGATTTGGACTAGGTTCATGCAACAACGTCAGTACTCATGCGATGAGTGTCATTCGACCAGCTACATGACGGGTGAGATAAGAACGACTAACTCTGGTCTGAGCAGATTTTAACGTCCAGAACCAGAAATACCAGACAGCTTCGTGCATCAAGTGCGGTTTCACAGAGCTATATCGGCTCAATGTCTCTGGCTTCGGCAACGTAGTCGACTTCTTCACGCACTAACGACGGGATACGGTTTATAGGAATGATCGATGCATCGCCGAATCAGATTCACGAGACGGACGTGCTCGTTATTGGTGGCGGTGCTGCCGCCGCACGGGCTGCTGTAGCTGCCGGTGCGGCGGCAGCTACGGTCACACTCGCCCTCAAGAAAAAGCTTGGAACATCCGGAGCAACAAACTACCCTGGTATGAACGAGATTCGTGTGGGCTCAGCGTGGCAGGCTGCCGACGGTTGTGGCGGTTCTGACGATGGTCCTTCAGTACACTATCAGGACATCATGACTGCGGCACTTGGAATGGCCGATGCCCGCATGGCAAAGATTCTCTCCGAGGAATCGTCCGAGCGTCTGCTCGAGCTCGAAGGCTGGGGATTTGAACTTATTGACGATCCCGAGGGTAAGCGTCGTCACTACTCCGGTTATTCCTGTTTCGCGTCGCAGCCCCGCGCGCATGGCATGGTTTCGAACAGAACTGGCGGCCATACCGGCAACATGGTCGAGTCGTTGGCGGCACAGGCTCATCGTCATGGTGCGATAGTTCACGAAGGCGTGACGATTGTCGATCTCATTGTTGACGATGATGAGTGCGTTGGCGCTGTTGCGATCAATGATGATGGCGAGATGGTTATCTACCGTGCTGCAGCTGTGATTATGGCGACCGGTGGTGCTGCGCAAATGTTCCCGCTCAGCCATGCACCTGGCGATATCACTGGTGACGGCTACGCGATCGCTTATCGTGCTGGTGCTGAGCTCGTGAATATCGAGTTCATGCAATACATGATTAGAGACATTCGAGGAAAACCGCCAATGGCTGGCGGTCCCTGGTGGACTCTCAATCCGGTACTACGAAACGGCAAGGGCGAGGAGTTCCTGCAGAACTACCTGCCGTCCAATGTGACTGTCGAAGACGTTTACGAGCAGCGTACGCACCACTACCCATACAGCACCCGAGATGTTTCGAAGTGGCTCGATATTGCGATCCAGTGTGAAATTCGAGATGGCAGGAGTTGTGAGCGCGGCGGCATCACGGTCGACTTCAGCGATATCGATCTGTCGAAGGCAAAGCCAGCCCGGCATCAGCATCATCCGCCAACCGGTGGACTGCAGCTTGGCGACGACACGATCGAAATCGCTCATTCGGCTCATGCGATCAACGGCGGGATACGAGTCGACGAGTTCGGCGAATCGACCGTAACGGGTCTCTTTGCTGTGGGTGAAACGATTGCGGGGCCACACGGGGCCGATCGCCTCGGTGGAGGTATGTTGGCGGCTTGCAACGTGTTCGGCAAACTGACCGGCGAAAGGGCAGCAGATCGTGCTCGATCCGCTGGCAAGAAAGAATTCAACGAAAACTCTCTTGAGCGGGTGATGGAACGCCTGAATCGATTCGGCAGCGGGTCCGGCAACAGTTCATGGTTCGAAATCAGGAAGTCCTTGAAGTCGAAGGCCGGTAGGTCGCTGATCGCGGTGCGTAGCGAATCATTGCTGAACGAGATGCGGCAACTTACGTCGACACTTCGGTACGAGTCGTTATTGGACGCACCAGTCGAGAACCGATTGGACCTACTGCGGATTCTTGAAACCGATAATCTGTTATTCACAGCCGATCTGATGGCACTGGCGGCATTGCACCGAACAGAAAGTCGCGGTAGCCACTATCGGGAAGATTTTCCCGAGCAGGGCGGTGCTGAATGGGACAGAAGTATTTTCTGGAAGTCAGGAGCCGGAGATGAGCCTGAACCGACCGCGCGGCAATATCGACAGGATCCTAATGATCCAGAGCAAGTTTCGTAGAGGCTAATTGCAGGGATAAACCCGAAGGGACGGTCAGTGAAATTTCTACCCCCAGGGTTTTGGTGCCATTGCATCCGGGTCGGTCTTCGCATCGATTATCACGGGGCGATCGGCCTTGAATGCTTCAGTGATCACCGCCCCCAGTTCGCTCGGATCGGTGACACGCATTCCGATTGCACCCATTTCCTGCGCAATCGCAGCGAAATCAACATCGGTAAATCTCCAGACGTTTGAGCCGTCACCCTCGTTGTCGGCAAACGCCTGTTTCGCGCCGCCCTGAGTCTGGTTAAACGACCGGTTGTCGTTCACAACAGTGACGAACGGGAGACCACGATTTACGGCCGTTTCCAACTCGGTGAAGTGGTACCAGAGACCACCGTCGCCGGTGAAGCAAACTACCGATCGGTCACCAGCTCCGTATTTGGCACCGATCGCCGCCGGGAACGCCCAGCCCAGCGAACCGGCGCACCTAAGGAACCGCTGCCCCGGCTTGTTGATATCGAGGTACATACCCGCCCACATCGCGTTGTGGCCGGTATCGACCACGACGATAACATCATCAGGTAGCGCATCCGATATTTCCTTGCACACCCGTTCCGGACGCATGGGGACCGCGTCTGAGGTTGTGAACTGCTGATATTTGCTCGCCCACTCCGCCTCGATTTCTGCAACTCGACCGAGCCAAGCGGTGCGCTTGGCTACTGGCGCTACAACATCGATCAGCATTTTGAGCGATTCTCGGGCATCGCCCAACACGCTGGCAGCGTTCGGGTAGTTACGCCCGAGTTCCTCGCCTTCGATATCGATCTGGGCAATTTTCACACCGTGACCTGGAATCTTCCAATCGTGAGTCACCTGGCTACCAGTTCTGCTACCAACGTAAAGCACGAAATCAGCTTCGCGAATGAACTTGTTTGCAGACGAGCGAGAGTATGAACCGACTAATCCAATGTTTAGTGGGTGAGTATCGGGAACCTGTCCCTTCGCATTGAGTGCGTATGCCATCGGAACGTTCAGCTTCTCGATTACTTGTCGCAACTCTGTGGCAGCGCCCGAAAGGGTTACGCCACCTCCGGCTACGATCGCCGGTCGCTCTGCTTCGCTAAACAACTTCGCTACATCCGCGATATCGGCAGGGTCGGGATGGGCCCGGAACGGTGGGATCGAGTTGAAGCGGGGCTCAGGGATGATCTCGAATTCTTCGCCCGGTCCCATCAGATCGACACCGCTGATGCCGGGAAGATCGAGATGGGTAGGGGCGGGTGCGCCCGAAACCGCTTCGCGGAACGCCTGCCGAAGCAACATCGGCAATTCATCTTGTGTTTCCACCTCGGTATTGAACTTGGTAACGGCGTCATAAGCGGCGCGATGATCGACTTCTTGATATGAATGACGTTGCCGCCAACCGGGTTGTCTGCGACCCGTAAGGGTCACGACGGGCGAGAGCGCGAGGAACGCATCTTGAAGCCCGGCAGCAAGGTTCAACGCTCCAACGGACTGTCCGAACGCAACAGCGGGTGCATTTCGCACTCGGGCATAGGCATCGGCCATGTAAGCAGCCGATTTCTCCGAGTGTGCCATCACGGGAGTCCCACCGATTTTTTCGAATTCAGATAGAACCTGATACAGCACAGCAGGGACGAAAAAGATGTGGTCGACGCCATATGATTTGATCGTTTCGGCCACAAATTTAGCACCGGTCATTGTTGCCATCTGGAACTGATTCTTTCGCTAGTTACGCGCATCTTGAATTGGAAACTGCACTGTACACCGCCTCGGCCTCAAAGACCTGGGCTGAAGTGCAAAGATTTCGGAACCTGATTGACTGGAGTAGAATCTCGCCGGTTGCTGGCGATTCGAGATGAAGTCGCCGGGTGGAATATTCAAGGAATAATTGTTCAGATGCTCAAGCATTTTCTCGTGCCGGAAGAAGATCAGGTCCTGGTTACAGAACTGAGAGCTCGAGCCGGAACTCAGGCCGTTTTTGAAAAAATGGGACTACCGGCAAACGAGGCGGCATCCTGTGCCGACGTGCTGTTGACGAGCGATCTGCGGGGCTGCGAAAGCCATGGTATTTCGAACATGCTTCGTGCGTACATTGCCAGTTACGGTGATGGTTCGTACAACGCCCGACCGAAAGTGAAGACGGTGCGTGAATCGTCAGTGACGGCAACGTGGGACGGTGACGAGGGGCTGGGCATACATCTTGGCCCAGATGCCATGAGACTGGCGATAAGCAAAGCCAAAGAGCATGGCATGGGCGCTGTGGCGGTCAAGAACACCAAGCACTTCGGAATGCTTGCCTACTACGTGATGCAGGCGATTGAAGAAGACATGATCGGCATGGCGATGGTATCGGCTGGTGGTGGTGCGCAGGTCCCGACGAACGGTGCCGAGCCGGCTTTCGGTACGCAGCCGATCGCGTGGGGTGCACCGGCCAACAAGATGCCTCCATTTGTATTTGATGTTGCAACCACACAGGTTGCAGCGAACAAACTTGCACTGACACGCCGAATCGGCTCGAAAATCGAACCCGGCTGGATCGCCAATCTCGATGGTTCACCGATCATGGAAGCTGTCGATGTTCCAGATTTCGACTCGTTCAGGATGCTGCCGTTTGGTGGTACACGGGAGAATGGAGGCCACAAAGGCTACGGGTTTGCCACAGTCGCCGACATCATGTCGGGAATTCTTTCAGGCAACGGTCCCGGATTTGTTGCTGAGAAGAGCTATTCGTTCTTCGTGATGGCATTCAATGTTGACGCATTCCTCGATGTCAACGACTTCAAGGCTGACATGGACCGACTTCTTGAGAAGCTGGCAAACACGACACCCGCTCCGGGACACGATCGAGTGTACTACGCCGGACTACCGGAGCATGAGGAGACGGCACTTCGAAAAGAGAACGGCATTCCCTATCACAAGGAAGTTGTCGATTGGTTCAACTCAATGAGTGGCGAACTCGACCTCGGAATGTCGATGCCGTAGCTCGCTGTTGCGAGAACTACCACACGTTGTGAGATGGCTCTTTTTGTTGTCGAAGTGAGGTAATCCTCTAATCCGCTAGCGACTGAACGTATGCCAGCAAGTCAGTTAGATCCTGATCCTACCACCCAAGGATTGCCTTTCGCGATATCTTCCAAATATTGAGGTGACTCAACCGTCTTGAAATTCGCCAGCCGACAAGAACCAGACGGAATATGAATATGGTCCAGACCGTTGATATCAAACCCGTTGTTTGCTCGAGAAATTCGTAGGGATTCATATACAGTTTTGACCTATTCGTGATTAGCAAAAAAGTCTTTAGGGTTACGTGATCCCTAAAAATTTGTTATTTTCATCAATCCGAAGCAGTTCGTTTGATGTAAGCTGTGTTATACCTGCGTTTCACGAAGGGTTAATTTGACGATATCGGACAATGTTTCTCGCTGGTTTCGAACGATTACTGGGAGAAGTGGAGACTTGCGTTGAAAAGCATTAGGGTGCAAACATCTCGTAGACGAATTGTTGCGGGTTTAGTGATGTCTTCATTGATCTTTGCCTCGATCGGTTGTTCTTCTGGCGAAGAGGCCACGGCGACGCCAACGATGCCCTCAACACCTGCAGCAACTGTCGTAAAAGCTGTACCCACAGCGACTACCGCACCGACTTCAACTTCAACCCCGGCACCGCTACCGACTTCAACACCGGCATCTACTTCAACACCGGCACCGACTTCAACTTCAACCCCGGCACCGCTACCGACTTCAACACCGGCACCGACTTCAACCCCGGCACCGACTTCAACCCCGGCACCGACGGCAACACCGCTACCGACTGCTACACCGCTACCGACGGCAACACCGGTTCCGCTCGACACCAATGTTTACGGCCCATATGGATTCACCGTCGAGTTAGATCAGGACGCAACGTTCGCTAACTCGAATCTGAACATAAGTGGCTGGACTGACACCGATGCTGACAGTACTCAAGGATTGATGACATTCGATTACAACGGTGCTGATTTCGTCATTTTCTGGCAACCGCAGGAAAGCGCTACTGCACAGGAAACCGTTGATTTGACCTACCAGCTTCAACAGCTTGGTAACCCGGGGCAGTCGTATGCGGCTCTCGGTGAAGGTGATCTCACTGTCGATGGTAACGACGGCCGATACGCAGGCTTCTTGAGAACCGACGCTGCTGGTGAAAATGCCACAGGTGGTCTCCTCGCAGCGTGGACATGCGCGAATACAGGCACTCAATTATCGATGACCGCCACTGGCCCCGACTCTACTGCTCTGCAAATTAGATTCGATCGAGTAATTTCAGGATTTAGCTGTGCAACTAATTAATTACAAAGTATTCAATCACATGCTCCCAAGATTCCTAATGGGCCGTGTAATTGCACTTGCTGCAGTTGCGTTCCTTGTATTTTCGCCGGTAGCCCCGGTATTTGCGAACGATCCTCCCCCAGGCACAGGTGGTCCCCCCCCAGGTGGTCCCCCCCCAGGTGGTCCCCCCCCTGAGCAACATCAACAACAGCAACAGCAGCCTCCCCCTGAGCAA
>CAJXEJ010000042.1 GCA_913052475.1 uncultured Dehalococcoidia bacterium | reverse complement strand
ACGATGCGACTAAACGCTATCGCCAACCGCGTTACTTCTAGAAGGGAGGCCAACTAATGGAAATATTTGGCATTCTCTGGCTTGAAGTGATCATGCGCCCGATGATCAACAGTCTGGCGTTCCTGTACCAGGTGCTGTTCTCCAATTTCGGACTCAGCATCATCATCTTCACCGTTCTCATTCGTGTGGCGATGATTCCGCTCACAGTACGGCAAACACGTCAGATGAAGAAGATGCAGGCTATCCAGCCCAAGTTGAAGGCGATACAGGATAAGTACAAGGGCAAGAAGGGCGACGCCCGCCGCCAGATGTCCGCCGAGACCATGGGACTGTACAAAGACGCCGGGGTTAGCCCTGTTGGCTGTCTTGGTCCCATGATCATCCAGATGCCGATCTGGATCGGTTTCTATCGGGCAATTTTGCGCACCATGCCATCGACACCAGAAGGCTTGGCGAATCTTTCGGATCTGTTCTACAGCTGGAACCCTGCGATCGCTTCGGTTCCGTTCAATAGTCAGTTCCTGGGTCTGTCTCTTGTGGATCTAGTCTCTGCTGCGACAATGCCGTGGAACTACGCACTGCCAGTTTTGGTAGGTGGTTCGATGTTCCTCCAACAAAAAATGACCACGAACCCTACCTCGGACCCACGCCAAAAACAGACCAACCAGATGATGCTCTGGATGATGCCGATCATGTTCGGTGCATTCACATGGCAGTTCCCCGCTGGTCTGGCTGTTTACATCCTGTTCTCAAACATCGTCGGTGTAGTTATTCAGTACTACGTCGGCGGCAAGCAACCAATCGAACTATTCGGCCGGTCGTTCCTTGGTACCGAAGCGAGCAAAGCTGAGCGAGCACAACAGCTGGCAACAGAAGCCGCGGGTACAAGTACATCAGCACCGGAACCGGAGGAGTCAGACGAAGATGACACGAGCACGGAAATTCTCGGGAAAGACAGTCGACGAAGCAACCGAAAGCGCACTCGCCGAACTGGGCGCCGAACTCGAAGACGTCGAAATAAAGGTAATTAGCACCGGTCGGTCAGGCATTCTTGGCTTCGGTGGTGAACCGGCAGAGATCGAGATTTCTAGACCGGGCGAAGACGGTTCGCCATATTCCGATGACGACTTCGCTGATTCTATAGAGCCTTCGTCTCAACCGGAAGCTATCGCTGATGGTGCAGATTCTGATGATGCGGCACCACGCGGACGTGGCAGGAGTCGCAACCGCAACCGGGGACGAGGTCGTGGCCGTGGTCGAGAGGGTCGCTCGCAACGTGACGACCGTGAGCAGCGATCAGACAACAGCCAACGCAGCGAAGATTCCCAGCCGATTATTCGTGAAAAGGATGAAGAAGCGGAGCAGCTCGTTTCAGAGTTGATCGACTACTTCCTAGGTGCGATGGGTGTCGTCGCTGACACGTACATTCGCGAAGATGAAGAAGACGGTTCGATGACTTTCGAAATCGAGGGCCAGGACGCCGGCTTGCTGATTGGTCGCCGTGGCGAGACGCTGCAGGCACTTCAGTTCCTCATTCGTATGGTTACCAACCGACAGCTTGGGCGAAAAGCGTACGTTGTTATCGATATCGAGGACTACCGGGAACGCCGGATTCAGATGCTGCGTCGGCTTGCACGTCGAACGGCGGGTCGGGTTGGCTCTAGTGGGCGTGAGGACAGTCTAGAGCCGATGTCACCAGCCGAACGTCGAATCGTTCACATGGCTCTCGCCGGTCACCCTGATGTCCGAACCGAGTCTGAAGGCGAAGGCAACCAACGTCGAGTAGTCATCTTCCCGAACGACTAGGTGGTGGCTTAACGGCGTTTTCTGCGACAGGGCTATAGTTAGCCAAATCGTTGTATCCGTGCCGCTGAATACACTTATTCTCTCTCCCTCCTGGGAAGAGGGCAAGAGTGTGGGTCAATCCAGAATCGGAACAACCGAATTCACAATCCCCTCAATTTGCTCTCCAGCACAGCAAGCGATATACGTTGGTTTCAGGGTGATATCGTCGCGCTGAGAGATCCGCAATTCGCAGATCCTAACTACTGAACGAACCAAATCAGAGCATGCAAGCCCCACCAGAATTCATTTCAGTCGGTCACCTGACATTTGACGTCAACATCGTCGACAATGGATCGCCAAGCAGCCATATTCCCGGCGGTGCGTCAGCCTATTCGGCACTCACGGCTGAAAAGCACGGGTTGTCGACTGGCATCGTTACTTCGGTCGGTTCCGACTACCCGGTTGACCAACTGTTCAGTGGTGTTGACGTACGCACTGTCGAAAGCGAACACACCGTCGCGTTCGCGAACTACTACGACTCAGGCGATCGAACTCAGGTACTGATGGCGTCGGGGAGTCGCATTCCGCAAACCGCGATTCCAGAAGACTGGACGACTCCGGACGTACTATTCGCGAGTCCGCTACTTCACGAGTTGCCCAGCGACTGTGTGAACTGGTTCGATCCGAAAATATCGTGCCTCGTACCCTCCGGTTGGCTACGACGTTGGGGCCACGATGGTGAGATTACATACGCTGATATGTTGCCCCCGTTTCGAGGCAAGAAGTGGGATGTGATTGCAGTTTCAGAATCTGAAATTGAGAGACTTCCGGACAAACAACTGTTCGATCTCGGCGAGATTATTTGCGTTACCAAAGGTGAAAACGGCTCTCGGATCTGGTCGAACGGAGAGTGGATACAGGTTCCGATCGTCCCGTCGAAACCTGTCGATTTCACAGGTGCTGGCGATATCTGGGCGACCACGTTCGTTATTGCGTTGAATGCGGGAATGGATCTGGAACCGGCAGGCAAATACGCAGCCGCTGCTTCGGCGATATCGATCGAGTCGACTGGGCTCAGCGGGTGTCCGTCCCAGACTGAAGTCGAAGCGCGCCTGCCTTGATCGCCCGAATCATGCGGCTTCGAGTGCTTTTTGGGCTGCAGTCTTATCAAGAAGGCCGCCCGATTGTCGCCAGACGACTTCACTGTCTTTGCCAATCACGACGAATGTCGGATTCAGGTAGGCACCGTAATCGCGAACCAACTGTCCTGCGATTGAGTCT
Organism: uncultured Dehalococcoidia bacterium; assembly: GCA_913052475.1. Classification (GTDB taxonomy): domain Bacteria; phylum Chloroflexota; class Dehalococcoidia; order Lucifugimonadales; family Lucifugimonadaceae; genus Lucifugimonas. The sequence continues at coordinate 12,285 of CAJXEJ010000042.1, read as the reverse complement.
GGACGTTTAGCTTGAGAATTTGCACATCGTCGTCCATTTCGCTTTCGAGACTTTGAACGATGGGTTGCGATGCAAGACACGCCGTGCAGGAATTCGAGAAGAATTCAACAAACACTGGCTTACCTGATGTAATCACACCTGCGCTTCAAATTCACTCCCAACTGAACTGGTGCCAGGGCGAAGAACCATTACGGCGCTGATTCTGATGATTACGGCGACCAGATACACGGAAATCTGCCTGCGGCGACCTTTGATCGGAAGAAGAGCGATCATCAGGACGATGATGCCCGTAATCGTAATAAAAGCCGAGTATTGGTTGAACAATTTGAGCAATGACAATCCTCAAAGAGCTTCCGATCTGCAGCGGGTTATTACCTGTTGTGTATGGTTAGATTCAGCAGATGCGAATTTGACGCGGCGATGCCATTCGTCTGACGGGTAAATAGGTCACCGCAACGAATTTGACGCCACACCTTCGTCTCGACCGTCGCGGAGCGGAGATATCCTGGTTGATGAAGTAAGTTGGATAGCTCAATAACAACGACGTACGCACCACGCCCCCACTGAAGGTCTCTCTCCGCTGGTCGAGAACTCCGGCGTGGGCTGTTGGCTTTGTTGGCGGCGAGTAGGTCTCAGGACTCTCCACTCCGCTATCGCTTCGGTCGTGACGAGGGAGTAAACACCACGTCTACCCAAACGCTGAGCCGTTTAGTAGAGCGGCTAGCGAATGCTCATTTTCGAGCTGCCCATCGAGTTCGAGCCGATGCGTGCTTAGCGTCACGTGGTTGTGATCGCATGTCGCCAGAATTTGTTCGAACCGGTCGGCAGACGTATTTCCGAACAAGATCAACACCGGCAGAACGTGCCTGCGTTCCGCCTGGAAGATGGCAGCCTGATACCAGAGAGCCTGCCTCAAGCCTTCAGACCACGAATCAGCCCGTTCTATTTCGATTACGTGAGTCGGAAATTTTGGGTTGTACCCGATCAACAAATCGGCACGTTCCTTGCCGGTCCACATTTGCGCTTGCTCGATAGCGTTGATGCCTGCGAGCCGGAAAATGCGGGTCACTTCTTCCTGAATCTCGGCTTCTGCCTTTTTTGGAATCCCCTGCGCGGCATCGAAGCCCTTCATGATTCCGTCTTTCAGCGTCGCATGTGAAAGATTGAACTGAGATTCCCACGCCTGGTACAACACCGACTTGCGCGTATTGCTCAGCTGCGACCAACCCGAGGCTTCAGCTTCCTGATGCACCGTGGCAATCACGGATTCTCTTTCGGCGCTGGAGAGTTCGGTCAGTGTGCGAGTCATTACTTCTTAGTGGATTTCTTGACGGCTGGTGGTTTGAATTTCTTGCCAGAGGCGTGTGCCTCAAGACGCTGATTTGCCAACTCGACGTACTCAGAAGATACGTCATACCCAACAAAATGACGACTGTTCCTCACGGCTGCAAGTGCTGTAGAGCCGGTTCCCATGAACGGATCGAGCACCACTTCGCCTGAGAATGTATATAGGTCGATTGCTCGTCGAGGTAGCTCTTCTGGGAACGGTGCCGGGTGGCCAACTTGCTTTGCCGACTGAGGAGCGAATTCCCAGACACTCTTTGTAAATTCGAGAAAGTCGTCCCGGGTGATGGTGGCTTCTCGACCTTCGAGGGGTTTGCGTCCGAAGGGTGGTTTTTGAAATACGAGGATGTATTCGTGGGTGTCTCGGAGCGTCGGGTTCGATGGCGACATCCAACTGCCCCATGCTGTCGATGTTCCCGCACCCGCCGACTTGTTCCAGATGATCTCCCCTCGCATGTGGAATCCGGCGATTGCTGCCTGTTCGATGAGGTACGCGTGGAGCGGAATATAAGGTTTTCGACCCAGATTAGCGATGTTCACGAGCGCACGACCACCGTCGACGAGGATACGGTACGTTTCCTGCATTACGTTGCCGATCAACTTCATGTACTGGTCGTGGGTCAGGTCATCGTCGTAGTCCTTGCCAACGTTGTAGGGCGGCGAGGTGACCATCAGGTGCACTGAACGATCAGGTAGTTCGGTCATTTTTTCGCTGGAGCGATTGATGACCGTATCGAGGATGTCAGCGGGAATCGATTGCTCGGGCTCGGGCTTTTTATCCAGGGCTTCCCGGTCGTCCGGTTGAAGCGCACGCGCGTAATACTCGGAAGAATCGTGGCTGAATCTTCCGTTTGTCCCGAAGGACGATGTGCTGGTTGGTCGCTGTTTCGGTACAGCTTTTGAACGACGTGACATCTTCTAAATAAGGATGCTAGCAGTTGCCGCGCATAAGCGCGAATTTATTTCGGCGGACATTCCCTCTCAACCTGAGCTTCTCATTGAGTGCGAAGGAATAAAGTGAGATCGACGAGTGAAAAAAGTCTAGTCTGTTGCCTGATCGAGGATGCTGATGAGGTCGACGGCTTTGCGGTCATCTTCAGCGCCCTTGGCGGTGATGCCCTCGTCGTACATCTGGATGCAGAACGGACAGGAAACAGCGATCGTTTCGGCGTTGGTGTCGAGGAACTGATCGGTACGCAGGTGGTTCACTCGCTCACCCTCGGCTTCGATCCACATCTGCCCACCACCTGCTCCGCAGCAGAACGAACGCTCCTGATTCTGTTCCATCTCTACGAAGTTCAACCCCGGAATCGAACTGATGATTTCGCGTGGAGCACCAAACTCACCGTTCTGTCGACCCAGATAGCAAGAGTCGTGATAAGTCACGGTCCCGACCTTGCCAATGCCAGCTTCTGTCGGCTTGAGTTTGCCATCACGTAGCAATCCGCCAACGAAAGCTGTGTAGTGAATGACGTCGTATTTGCCACCGAGTTGCGGATATTCGTTCTTGATCGTGTTGAAGCAGTGTGGGCAGGTGGTGATGATCTTTTTTATGTCGTACTGCTTGAACGTTCCGATGTTCGTTTCGGCCTGCGTCTGGAAGAGATACTCGTTGCCGAGTCGACGAGCGGGATCACCCGTGCAGGTTTCTTCGTGGCCCAGTACAGCGAAATCGATTCCAGCCTTTTTTAATACTGAAGCCATCGATCGAGTCGTATCGACGCCACGCGGCACAAGTGCACCCGAGCAACCAACCCAGAAAAGCACTTCCGATTCGGGTTTTTCAGCGAGTGTTGGAATATCTAGCCCGTCCATCCACGATGTGCGATCCAGCGTCGTACCACGCCATGGGTGACCACGCTGCTCGATCGATTGCAACGCCGATTGTGCAGCGTCGGGAGTGGTCGCTGCTTCGAGCGTGAGGAACCGGCGCATATCTACTATCGTGTCAATGTGGTTGATTTCAACCGGGCAGGCGTCGAGACACGCCGCGCACGTTAGACAACTCCACAGTGCGTCGTCCCCGACCGCATCGTGAATCATCGAGGTTGCTGGTTCCGGTGCAGTTTCTCCGGCAGGTGTGCCAAGAAGAACGGGAGCACGCTCCTCCATGTACCCACGCATTCCCTGAATCACGGCACGAGGAGATAACGGCTTTCCAGACGCGAATGCCGGGCAGGCGTCCTGACATCGACCGCAATTCGTGCAGGCGTCGAAACTGAGCATCTGCGTCCATTGGAGATCTGGGATGTCTTTAGCACCGAACGTTTCGAGCGTCTCGAAATCACCCATAGGCTTCAGAGCACCACGAGGTCGCAGTGATCGATAGTACCAGTGCATCGGGCTGACGATCATGTGGGCAAGTCGATCGAAACGAGTTGAGGTATAGATGATTGCCGAGACGAATATTCCAGCGTGGATCCACCACATAGCAGCGTGAGTGGCTTCGAGTGACGCCGATGTGAATCCGATGGCCAGCAGAATTTTGGCGACCACCCAGCCGAGTGGTGACCATCCCGCAACCGACGTGTCGTAGTACGTTGACGCGGGATTCAGTTCAGTCGCGCCGATTCGCATTCCTTCGATCAAGAAACCGCTGAGCAGCAGACCGAACAGAAAGCTGAGAATAATGCCGTCGTCGAGAACCGTGTTGAGGCGACCGGGTTTAAACACATAGCGTCGCCATGCCGCCATTGAGAGTCCGAGCGCAGCCAAACCGCCCCCGAAAACGTCCCACACGAATCCAAGCGGCACGCGAGCATGGGCAGTCGGCCACGCCCACTCAAGATATTTTTCAGCATTGAACTCGAGAGCCGCGATTATCGTGGCAATGAGTAGCACACCAAATCCCCAGAAGATTGAAAAGTGCATGATCCCTGAGTAGAGATCGCGCTTTCTCACAAATTGGCGATGAGCGAATAAGCCGACCAGAACAAGCGAAATAAACGCTTTCCATCGATCGGAAGTTGGTCCTAGATCGACTTGTGCACCGGCGGTGTGCCACAGACGCCACCTACGGCGAAGGGCGTACGCAATCGAGGCGAGTGCGATCGGAGCGATCAGGTAGACTAGCGCCCCGGCGAGCGGGTAGCCGATATTCCAAAAGTCTGTGCGACCTGCGAACTCAGACATGCCTTAGCGTTGTTCCCGATTTCTTAACCAGCGAATACTTCCCCGCGGGATTGCGGGTAGTGTACAAATTACCAAAGTCGATGTCGTGCCTGAGCACCGGGTTGCCGGTGTGTATTGATGAGGTGGCCGATTTGATTTAACGTATGTCCTTCGGATGCATTCGGTAAGCCGGAACGATTGGCGTAGCAGGAGATTTCCGCACGTGAAAACTCGTGCTAACCAATGATTCGGGTCCACATCAAAACCGACGAACCGGTTACGAGCCACAGGAAGATGTTTATCAGTAGCGGCTTGTCACGAATCAAGATTTCTTCAGGTGCTTCGCCCGCGTCTTTGACGTGGATCAGGTACAGATAGCGAAGGACGCCGTACGCCACGAACGGAATCGTGAGCATCATCGAGTTGTTGGCGGGTACGTTCGCCTCGGTTACGTCGGTGCTGAACGTGTAGAGTGTGTAGGCGATGAGCGTCGCCGTTGCTACCACATTGATCAGGTTATCTAGCAGCGTCACGGTATATTCAGCGAGGATCGACCTCTGAGCCTCGGAGTTTTCTCCGGCGACCGAAAGCTCGGCACGGCGTTTCGCCAGGGCGATGAACAAAGCACCGAGGGCTGTAACGACGTAAAGCCATGGTGAAATGGTCAGATCAAGTTCGATCGTCTCACCTCCCCGATAAATAATTGCGTGGTCGATCGCAATCGATCCGGCAACAGCACGTAGTACGAATCCCGACGAGACTGCCATCACGTCGAGCAGGACGATATTTTTCAACCACCAGCTATACGCGACATTCGTGGTCAGATACGCAGCTGCGGTAATCAGCATTGGAATGGAGATAGCAACCGACGCTACCAGCGCTCCGACAATCATTGCGATTGAAATTCCGTATGCCCACGGCAGAGAAATCCGACCGGCAGCTATGGGGCGTAACTGTTTTCGAGGGTGTATACGGTCTTTTTCGACATCGGATGAGTCATTGATGAAGTAGACGGCAGCCGAGAGAAGCACGAAAATTCCGAGAGTTGCGAACGTCCGTCCGACGATCGATGTCATACCAGAGAAGTCGTCGGCGCTATACCAGATGTTTACGGTGAAGAAGAGCGGAACGAGAACCAGCCCGTTCTTGACCATCTGGAGAGGACGCGATCCTTTGATAATTGCCCGTATGCTCGGTATACGTGATGTCTGAATTGTGAGTTCCGTTTTTGCTGCCACATCGCCGATGATAGGTGTAATCACAATTCGAGGTCAATTTACGGCTCTAACACGAATCGCCATTATTTATGCCTTCAAATTCGAAAATCCGCCTCGATCAGCTCCTCGTTAACAGGAGATTGACACCTGATATCAAAGAGGCTGCTGCTCTCGTTATGGCAGGGAAGGTGTCGGTTGCCCACGAACGTAGATCGCCTACACCGGGAATGCAGGTTCGATCTGACATCGACGTGGAAGTCGCGCCAGAGAGACGGTTTGTTTCACGCGGCGGAGAGAAACTCGCACGAGCTCTGGACGTGTTCGAGATGAACGTTGAGGGTTTGGTTTGTCTTGATGTTGGAGCGTCGACCGGTGGATTCACCGATTGCCTGCTGCAGGCCGGTGCAGAACGCGTCTACGCCGTTGACACGGGACGAGGACAGCTGCACCAGCAGTTGTTGACGGACGATCGTGTAGTGAACATGGAGCGAACGAATCTGGTCGATGGAACCGGACTCCCCGAAAAAGTCGATCTCGTTGTTGCCGATGTTTCGTTTACTTCCCTGAGTGCGGTCTTGCCATCGGCGTTCGATCAATTGGTGGCGAACGGTCAGGCGATCGTGCTTCTCAAGCCGCAATTCGAGGCTAAAAAGAGCGAAGTTCCTCGCGGCGGAGTAGTAATCGATCCCGACGTTCACGCCGCGGTAATTGGGCGATTTGTAAAGTGGGCAGGCGACGCAAAAATTCGCATCCGGAATCTTGTCAGTTCGGGGATACTGGGCGACAAGGGAAATAAGGAGTTTTTGCTCCAGCTGGAAGCCCCTCGTTTGTCAGGGGATTAAAAGGCACGCCTGAGGCTGTGTGTGCGTTGACCGTGCCAGTTTTGGCACGTTAAAATTGTGAACTCATTCGCTGATAAACCTTGGAGCATTTCGGCGATTCTGATCTTGATGACGTAAACGTGCGTCTCAAGGAATTGAGCGGACCGATCAAAAGCATCAGCATCTGTGATAGATACTCAGGGCCCGATCATCCCCAAATCCGACGACAAACCGCATGAAGCATGCGGGATTATCGGTGCTTACCTACCTGACGAAAGTGTCGTCCGTACCGCCTTCTTTGGACTATTTGCCCTACAGCATCGCGGTCAGGAGAGTGCGGGCATCGCCACGTCTGATGGTGATCGGATTCATCTCAAGGCGCAGATGGGGCTCGTTTCTCAGGTTTTCCGAGAAGAAACACTCGCCGCTCTTCCCGGTCATGTCGGAATCGGGCACACCCGTTATTCAACGATGGGTGGAAGTAAGGATTACAACGCTCAACCACTCTTAGCCGACGGTCAACGAGGCTCAATTGCCGTGGGGCACAACGGCAATGTGATCAACGCTCGTGAACTGCGAATTGAGATGGCTGAAGAGTTCGGATCGTCGTTCGAAAAGACTTCCGATACTGAAGTGATCGCCGAGCTATTTGCCAAGGCACCCGGAGCCGATTGGTTTGAAGTTTCGGCTTATGCGATGCGCCGACTCAAGGGTGCGTATTCTCTGACGATCTTGACGAAAGACAAGCTGGTCGCTGTTCGTGATCCGCTCGGAATTCGTCCACTCTGTCTCGGAACACTAAATGGTGGTTGGGTTGTGGCGTCCGAAACAGCTGCCCTCGACAACATTGGTGCCGACTTCGTACGAGAACTCGAAAATGGTGAGACGCTCATCATCGACGAAAACGGGGTCGAGTCGAGAATCTGGTCGGGTGCAAGAGATACCCACGCAATGTGCGTTTTCGAGCAGATTTATTTTGCCCGACCTGACAGCCTCCTCAACGGTGAACTGGCATACGAGACACGCCAGCGACTCGGCGCCGAGGTGTATCGAGAGCATCCAGTTGATGCCGATATCGTGGTCGGTATTCCCGACTCGTCCACCCCGCACGCGGTTGGCGTGGCCGCCGCCGCTAAGATTCCATACACCGAAGCCATCATCCGTAATCGATACGTAGGTAGGACGTTCATTCAACCCGATCAACGTTCGCGGGCGCAGGGTGTCCAGGCCAAATTCAACCCGATGCGGGGCGTGATCGAAGGAAAGCGGCTTCTGGTTGTCGACGACTCAATTGTTCGCAGTACGACGATTACACGCGTGGTCAAGATGTTGCGATGGGCGGGTGCAAAAGAAGTCCACGTTCGAGTGGCTTCACCTCCAATCAAATCAACCTGTCATTTTGGGGTTGATATGGCGACCATGGGTGAGTTGATCGCGGCGAACAAGACGATTGAAGAAATTGCCGAGTTTATCGATGCCGATTCACTCGCATATCTTTCAGTACAGGGGCTTCTTAGAGCAGTTCGAGCGCCCGAAAACGCCTATTGCACCGGCTGCTTTACTGGCGACTATCCGATACCTGTTCAGCTCGAGATGAACAAAATGGGTTTCGAAGTCGCCCCCGCCGATTAACTCAACGTAACTCACTTGAGTTTTACTTGGTGCATTTAGAGGCCTCAAGTACCCTTCCTGAACGTATACTTGTCGCCTGACAATTACGCGCCTGATTCATGACAGACAATATCGTTCACGGGAGCCGAAAGCATGACTGATCGTCCAGCGGGGAAGACCTACGCCGATGCTGGTGTGGACCTGGATGCGGCGGCTTCGGTAAAAAGTACGATTAAGGACATTGCTACAGAGACTTTGAGCGGTGCGGTCGTTACTGGGCCCGGTGGCTTTGGTGGTGTGATTGATCCTGATCCTGCAGGTGACATGCTTCTGGTAGCCAGCTCAGATGGTGTTGGAACCAAGCTGCGTATCGCCGGCGCGCTAGGCGGACACGATACCATCGGTGCCAGCATCGTGAATCACTGCATCAACGACATTCTTCCCGCTGGTGCAAGGCCGCTATTTTTTCTCGACTACATCGGTCTGAGCCGATTCGATCCCGACAAGATCGCAAAGATCGTCTCTGGACTGGCAAAGGCTTGTGGTGCAGCAGGATGTGCACTGCTTGGCGGTGAAACCGCGACGATGCCAGATATATACCACAATGACGATTACGATCTAGCCGGATTCATAGTTGGAACAGTTCGCAAGGACGCCCTTTTGAGGCCCGAGAACACGCAGGAGGGCGACGTCATCTTGGCATTGGCGTCTGATGGCCTGCATACCAACGGCTACTCGCTGGTTCGATCAATCTTTGAAACCGACCAGAACCCGTCTGTGCTCGCGATAAACGTCCCAGAAACTTCCCATACGCTCGGAGAAATGCTTCTTCGGCCGCACCTTTCATACCTAAATGCGTTGAGTCCGGTTCTCGAAAAGATCCGTGGGCTCGGGCATATCACAGGCGGTAGCTTTTACAAGAACATTCCCCGAGCTTTGGCTGACGGTCTGGGTGCCGACATCGATATCTCGACGTGGAATGTTCCACCGCTGTTCAAGTTCATTCAGGAAGAGGGACGAGTTGAAGATCAGGAAATGTTTCGAGTCTTCAACATGGGCGTCGGCATGACCATTATTGTCGAACCAGGGCAGGTGGAGGATGTGCTGAACAGTGTTCCCGGTGCATTCCGGGTGGGTGAAGTAGTAAAACGGGCTGAAGGTGAAGAACGAACCAAGCTTATCGGTCTCTAGACGATCAATCCCCAACGTACTGGCGATTCTGAAACCAGCGATGGGGCAAATGAACAAGAAGAATCGAGAATAAATTTGAGGGCGTTACTTTCTGCATTTGACCGAACCGGACTGGTCGATTTCGCCAGAGTACTTGCTGATGCAGGTTACGAACTGATTAGTACTGGCGGTACGGCGAACGAACTGAAGAGCACAGGCCTCGATATCACTGAAGTTGCCACGGTGACCGGTGCTCCCGAGATTCTCGGTGGACGAGTCAAGACGCTTCACCCACGTATACACGGCGGACTTCTCGGTAAGCGAGGCAATCCTGCCCACGTCACTGAAATGGAAGAGCAGGGCATCGCGGGAATCGATGTCGTTGTAAACAACCTCTACCCGTTCCAGCAGACTATTTCCAAATCCGACGTGACACTCGATGACGCCCTCGAGAACATCGATATTGGTGGTCCTGCCATGACCCGTGCCGCCGCCAAGAACTTTCCTGACGTGGTGATCGTTGTCGATCCTTCGGACTACGGCGTTGTAGGCGAAATGCTCACAAAAGGCGGTGTGTCGATGGATCAGCGTCGCCGACTCGCCTCTAAGGCGTTCCAACACGTCGCTGGCTACGACACGCTCATTTCCGCCTACCTGCGTGAACCTGACACGAAAGGCGACGATAAAACGGCTCTCTTCCCTGAAGAATTGACGTTCGGATGGAACCGGGTTGCTATTCCTCGATACGGCGAGAACCCACATCAGGCTGGCGGTATATATGTGACTCCGGGTGAGACCGGCGGAATCGTGAATGCGAAGAAGCTGCACGGCATCGATATGTCGTACCTGAACTACTTCGATGCCGATGCTGCCTGGGTTTCTGCGAATTCGTTCCAGTCGCTCGGTTTGCACTGTGTATCGGTCGTAAAGCACGCTAATCCGTGCGGACTCGCAGTCGATGTCAGTCAAGCCGAGGCTTACCGCAAAGCGTATGCCGGCGACACAATTTCAGCCTTTGGTGGGATCGTCGGTTTCAACACTGTTGTAACAGCGGAAACGGCAACTGCTATGAAGGGCGTTCTCTACGACAACATTGTTGCACCCGGTTATGAACCAGAAGCTCTCAAAATTCTCAGCAAGCGAAAGCGCACCCGGGTTCTCGAAGTTCAACTTTCGGAGACCCCGCTACTGAATGTTCGAAATGTGACCGGTGGTGCACTGGTTCAGCAGCCAGACGATATCGTCGAAGAGGCTTCGTCGTGGAAAGTTGTCACAAAGAAGCAGCCGACGGATCAGCAATTGAACGATATGGCTTTCGCCTGGAAGGCGTGCCAACTGGTGCACTCGAACGCGATCGTGTTCGCGAAGGACTCGATGCTGCGCGGTATGGGTGCTGGTCAGCCGAACCGGTCAATCAGCGTTTATCTGGCGGGGCGAGCCGCCGGTGACGAAGCTCAGGGTTGTGTGATGGCGAGCGATGCCTTCTTTCCGTTCCCTGACGGAATCGAAGGTGCTGCAGAGGCAGGAGCAGTTGCAGTGGTTCAGCCCGGTGGATCGGTGAAGGATGATGAAGTAATCGAAGCTGCCGATCGAATGGGTCTGGTGATGCTGTTCACTGGAACTCGTCACTTCTATCACTAACGGCGTTAGGTTGGTCGCATGACATCTCTTCTCAAGCGCCGTATCACGCAATATGAAAAACTTTCAATGGCAACAACCGTCGACATAGTCATTCCAGTCCTCAACGAGGAAGTGGCGCTGTCTAATTCGGTCGAGAAGCTTTTCGCGTTCACCGCCGAATATCCTGAACGTGATTGGCGAATTATGATTGCCGATAACGGCTCGACCGATCAAACGAGAGAGATCGCCGAAGGGTTAGCTGAGAAGCATTCAAACATTTTAGTTTCGCTACTCGATCAACGTGGTCGCGGAAGGGCGCTGAAGAAGGCGTGGGGTGAGAGCGATGCCGATGTTCGGTTGTATATGGATGTCGACCTCTCTACCGACCTCAAGGCTCTTCCGCCCTTAGTTGCCGCTATTGCCGAAGATGGGTATGACGTGGCGATCGGATCGCGACTCATCAAGGGCTCTGAAGTAGTCGACCGAACCCTAAAACGGGAAATCACATCACGCGGATACAATATTCTGATTCATATGTTCTTCCCTCTGACGAAATGGAAGGATGCCCAGTGCGGCTTCAAAGCGATTTCCCGAAGAACGGCTGAGAACGTTCTACCGCTGGTCAAAGACAATGCATGGTTCCTCGACACCGAGTTGCTGTTACTTGCCGGTAAGGCTGGTTATGGGATAAAAGAGGTGCCGGTTCACTGGGAAGATGATCCAGATACCCGGGTAAAGATCATTTCGACGGCGTGGGAAGACGTGAAAGGACTGCTGAGGTTGCGGTTTAAAGGTCGTCCAGTTCCGCCATCTACAACTTGACCTCTGATTTGAACGGTCGCTAGAGTTGAGTACTCGCATTGCCTTTCAAGTGATTTGCGCACGTAAACCCTCAAAATATGACTACTCCCGGCGATTTTGAAATTGGCCGCTCGGTACTAACCGGGTACACAGCCGATAACGAACTACACAGGGCGTTGACCATTCTTCGTAACGAAGGTGTCAATCCCGAAGTCGTAGTTGAGTTCACCGCGGAACGAGAGGGCGTTTTCTGCGGAATTACCGAAGTGAAAACACTCCTCGACCGAGTTCTTCCAGAAACGGGTCGGGAAGTTTGGGCGCTCGACGAAGGTGTATCTGTAACTGGTGGCGAAGTCGCTCTGCGAATACGAGCACCTTACGCATCGTTCGGGTTGTTCGAAACAGCGATCCTTGGAACGTTGGCGTCCTGCACAGGCTGGGCGACTGCAGCCTCCGAGTGTGTCGACGCTGGCGACGGTATCCCCGTAATCGCTTATGGCGCACGCCACGTTCATCCTGAAGTAGTTGGCGTGATGGACTATTCGGCAGTTGTCGGCAAATGTGCTTCAAGCTCCTCGGTGGTTGGTCAG
>CAJXEJ010000041.1 GCA_913052475.1 uncultured Dehalococcoidia bacterium | reverse complement strand
AGTCCAAGAGGTTCGAGTCGAAGGCTACATATTCATACCCCGCAATTAGTCCGGCTTACAGTACTGCCCGTGCGAAACGCTCTAATGAGTGAACGTGAGCTAGAGGTGCCGGGCTAATTGCGGCCGAATACAGTAACAAGCAGATAGCGAGCGAACTGGGCATCAGCCACAACACAGTCGCGCGTCATGTTGCAAACATCATGCGCAAGATGTCTGCCGGAAACCGAACAAAGCGGTGCTGAACGCCATACGTCAACAACTAATCCCGTTCGGTTAAACGCTCCTCCCTCAACCTAATCTTCTCCCCCGGGAGAAGGAGTCATCACCGTTGATGACGAAAAACAAGAAAGCCCCGGCGAATTCGCCGGGGCTTTCTTGTTACTTACATTTGAAGGTAGGACTAGCCCAATCCACGCTCTCGACGCCTACGTCCAAGGTTCACACGAACCCGCGCACGCCTGAGTGAAGCCATCGCGCGCTCGAGATCGACGTCAGCCGTAGTACCCGTAACACGTACCTGCGCACGAGCGAGAGCGGTTTCCGCTCGCTCGAGATCAATCGCATCATCCCGCTCAGCAGCATCAGCAAGCACAGTCACCCGGTTGTCAGAAACCTCCAGAAACCCGCCACTCAACGCCAACGAAACGGAATCACCACCCTGATCAAATCGAAGAATGCCAGGAGCAAGCGTCGAGATCATTCGTGCGTGCGACGGAAGCACGGTGAACTCACCGAGTCCACCCGGCGCAACGACCATGTCTACCTCGCCCGAAAAGCTTTCGCCTTCGGCGGTTACAACTGCTAACTGAAGTTTGGCCATAATTTGATGTCCTTCAGGCACCCCACTGCTTAGCTAGCAGCTGAGGTTTCCTCCAGCATCGCCTTACCCTTCTCGACGGCTTCATCGATGGTACCCACCATGTAGAACGCCTGCACAGGCAGATCATCATGCTTGCCCTCGAGAATTTCCTTGAAGCCACGAACAGTCTCGGCGACCGGGACGTACTTACCAGGAATTCCAGTAAACACCTCACCAACGAAGAATGGCTGAGTCAGGTATCGCTGGATGCGGTGCGCACGACCAACGGTGGTTTGGTCTTCTTCAGAAAGTTCCTCAATGCCAAGAATGGCGATAACGTCCTGCAGATCCTTGAAACGCTGTAAAACACGCTGAACACCCTGAGCAACCTCATAGTGATCTTCACCAACAACTGCAGGCTCAAGAATGCGAGAGTTCGAAGCCAGTGGGTCGACCGCCGGGAAGAGGAACTGTGCAGCAAGCGCACGGTCGAGCGACACGTTAGCGTCGAGGTGACCGAACGTTGTCACAATTCCAGGGTCGGTGTAGTCGTCAGCAGGCACGTACACAGCCTGGAAGGATGTAATCGAACCGTCTTTGGTCGTTGTAATTCGTTCCTGAAGGTCACCAATTTCAGTCGACAGAGTCGGCTGGTAACCCACAGCAGAAGGCATTCGACCCAGAAGCGCTGACACTTCCATTCCGGCCAGAATGTATCGGTAAATATTGTCGACAAACAGGAGCACGTCTCGCTTCTCTTCGTCACGGAAGTACTCGGCCATCGTTAGACCCGTAAGGGCGATTCGTGCTCGAGTCCCTGGGGGCTCGTTCATCTGCCCGAACACCAGTGCGGTCGACTGCATAACGCCGTAGTCGATCATCTCGTGCCAGAGGTCGTTACCTTCACGCGATCGCTCACCCACACCGGCAAACACGGACACACCAGAGTGCTCCTGTGCGATGTTTCGAATAAGCTCGGTAATAACAACTGTCTTGCCAACACCAGCACCGCCGTAGAGACCAATCTTTCCACCCTTGGCGAACGGAGTGATCAGGTCGATCACCTTGATGCCCGATTCCAGAACATCAGTCGTACCTGACTGCTCGTCGAATGAAGGAGCCTTACGGTGAATCGGCCATCGCTCGGCGTCGGCCGGAATCGGCTCTCCACCATCGATCGGATCACCAAGCACGTTCATCAGTCGACCAAGTGAACCCTGTCCCACTGGAACGGTCACTGGCGAACCGGTGTCGGTGACTTCTGTACCTCGAGCCAAACCCTCGGTCGCACCGAGCGCCAGACAACGTGCCCAACTGTTACCAACGTGTTGCTCTACTTCGAGCACAAGCCGTTCGCCCTCGTTTTCGAGTTCGACAGCTGAATAAATCACAGGCAGTTCTTCAGCCTGAAACTCGACGTCAACGACGGTTCCAATTACCTGTACAACTTTGCCCTTACTACCCTTAGCCATTGCTGAGGCTCTCCTGGTCTTGCATTTCCGCCCTGCGGACGGCCGTTATTTCTATTAGCCTTCCAAGGCGGCCACGCCACCCACGATGTCAAGAAGCTCGGCAGTAATAGATTCCTGCCTAGCTTTGTTCAAATCGAGAGTCAAACCCTCGACAATCTCGTTCGCATTATCGGTTGCGTTCTGCATCGCTATCATGCGAGCCGAATGCTCACTGGCAAACGCTTCGAGAATCCCGTGATATACCTGCGTTTCGATGTATCGCGGTACGAGCGACTCGAGCACATCATTGATGCTCGGCTCGTAGAAGTAATCAAGCTCTTCCAACTTCTCTACATCATCGTCCCCGCGCTGGGCAGGCTCGACTGGTAAAAGCTGTCGTGCAATTACTTCCTGCACAGCAGTGTTGATGAACTTGGCATATATAAGAACGACTCGGTCAACACGTTCTGAGCTGTAGTCGTCAACGAGCATTCGCCCGACTGCGACTGTGTCGTCCAGAGTAGGACGATCCGGCACAGAGAAACTGGCCTGAAGGTCCTGACCCGATCGGATGATGAACCGCTCACCTTTACGCCCGACTGCAACAACCGAAACTTCGCTGTCGCTCTCCTGAATGAAATTGCCCGCCGCACGCTGGAGGTTTCCAACAAGCGCACCGGCGAGTCCACGATCCGGGGTTACGAGCACAACAAGAGTCTTCTGCACCGGTCGTACTTTCAGAAGGTCAACGGTCGGGGCATCTTCGTCTTTGGCTGCTAGTGCTGCAAGATCGCCAAGCACGTCGCGGATTCGATCAGCGTAAGGACGACCCGCCTGCACCATATTCTGGGCACGGTTCATCTTCGATGCTGCAATCATCTGCATCGCGCCTGTGACTTTCGCTGTGTTCGAAACCGACTTGATTCGGTCTCGGAAATCCTTGGTACTCGGCAATTCTTGTCTCTGCTAATTTCGTTTCTGTCTGCTTGTCTTTAGCTAACCGTCTGCTTGAAAGCGGCTACTGCTTCGTCAAGCTTCGCCTTGTCGTCATCGCTCAAGTCGCCAGATTCAGCAATCGACTTCAGAACATCCGGTAGATTGGCGGCGGCATAGTCGTGCCACTGTGCTTCCCAGGCTCGAACGTCTTCTACCGCAACGTCTTCAAGAGCGCCCTTGTCAGCAACGTACAACACTGCAGTCTGAGCCTCGACCGAAAGCGGTGAGTTCTCATCCTGCTTCAGTAGTTCAGTAAATCTTGCACCACGCTCAAGCTGTCGTCGAGTGACGGCATCGAGGTCGTCAGTACCGAACTGGGCGAACGTAACGAGCGCTGCGTACTGAGCCATCTCAGCCTTCAGCGATCCGGATACGCTCTTCATACCTTTCAACTGGGCTGAAGATCCCACACGTGTCACAGAAATACCTGAGTTCACCGCAGGTCGAACACCTGAGTTGAACAGGTCGGGCTCAAGGAAGAGCTGACCGTCGGTAATTGAAATAACGTTTGTAGGAACGTAGGCCGAAACGTCACCAGCCTGCGTCTCAATAATCGGCAGAGCTGTGATCGAACCACCACCAGCTTCTTCGTTCAGACGAGCAGCTCGTTCCAACAAGCGTGAGTGGAGGTAGAAGACGTCACCAGGGTACGCCTCGCGACCCGGAGGTCGGCGAAGCAGAAGTGACATTTGTCGGTACGCCCAGGCATGCTTCGTAAGATCGTCGTAAACGATCAAAACGTCTTTACCCTGAGCCATGAAATATTCAGCAATTGCGCAGCCGGTGTAGGGGGCGAGGTACTGCATAGCTGCCGGGTCGGAAGCATTGGCGGTAACGATTACGGTGTTATCGAGAGCACCGTTCTCTTCCAGTCGCGTCACAACCTGCGCAACCTTCGATGCCCGCTGACCAATGGCCACGTAGACACCAACGATCCCGCTGTCTTTCTGGTTGATCAGTGCGTCGATACAGACCGAAGTCTTACCGGTTGCACGGTCACCGATGACAAGCTCGCGCTGTCCACGGCCAACCGGAACCATTGCATCGACGATCTTCAGACCGAACTGCACTGGTTGGTCAACCGACTGCCTAGCTCCAACACCAGGTGCGATTTTCTCTACCGGATATAACTCAGTGGTTGCGATTGCGCCCTTACCGTCGATCGGAACGCCCAACGAGTCGACAACTCGACCCTGCATAGCATCGCCAACCGGAACTTCAATAATTCGACCCGTGCTGCGAACCTCGTCACCCTCTTTAATCTCGAGGTAGTCACCGAGAATCACAGCACCAACGCTGTCCTCTTCAAGATTCAGCGCAAGTCCAAAAATATCGCCAGGAAACTGGAGAAGCTCTGAGTACCGGACTCCTGAGAGTCCATGTATTCGAGCCGTACCGTCTGCGGCTTCTACAACGGTTCCGACATCAACCTGCGTGATGTCACCACCGAATTCTTCTATCTGCCTCTTGATAACTGAGGCTATGTCCTGACCTCGTACTGCCATCGGACTCTCTCTCCGGGTAATACCCGTTTGCACTATTGGCTTGTTGTTCTACTGGCCTGATCGATCGGCCGTTATTTCGTCCCTTGTGGGTTTCCCTAGACCGAATCGACTGGCCGTTCGGCCAACGAATCGCGCATCGCCCGTAACTGCGTTCGTGTGCTCCCATCGATCAGACGGTCGCCAACTTTCGCCACGACTCCACCAATGATTTCTGGATCCACACTCTCAGTTATTTCTACTTCGCTACGTCCCACCAAGTTGGCCAACCCTGCGGCCACCTGGGCACGCTGAGAGCTTTCGAGTGGAACCGCTGTAACAACCCCGGCTCTTGCGATACATCGGTGCTCATCAGCCATCTCGTTGAACAGACGGAACATATCCGCGAACTTTGAGATGTCACGGTTCACCGTCATCAGGTTCACCGTGTTTCGTACTAACACGTCAACATCCGCCAGAAGCTTGCCAATGCCGTCCAGCTTTACATTGTCCACCACCTGCGGTGCATCAAGGAAACCAAGTACATCGGAATCTCCAAGAATTTCAGCCGCCCGCGCTAGGTCGTCCGACCATTGGTCGAGATTGTTCTGTTCTATGGCAAGCCCAAAAGCTGCCTGTGCGTATCTTCGTCCGGTTGCTGCCATTGCTAGTTAAAAGTTCCCTTATTAAGGAATTCTCTAGTTCTTTCTCTCACTCAGTCCTTCTTCCAAAACTTTGTCTATAAGGCTGGAGTGAGACTTCGCATCAAGTGATCTTTCAACGATTCGTTCAGCAGCTGTGATAGCAAGATTCGCAAATTCTTTACGAACTTCTTCCACTGCTGAATCCTTCTCGCGACCAATCTCAGTCCGTGCACGCTCGAGCATCGTTTCGACCTCTTCACGCGCACGATCCTGCTCTTGCTCACGAAGCTTCGAAGCTGCATCGCGTGCCTCGGCAACAATCTTCTGGCCTTCTACACGGGCCTGAGCGATTTCCGCTTCCACCCGTTCGGCTGAAGAGGCTGCTTCAAGACGCGCCGTCTCGGCTGCTTCCAAACTCTCCTTGATCTTCTGTGCACGGCTGTCAAGCATGCCCATAATCGGGCCGTACGCCAGCTTGTACAACAAGAAAAACAGGATCAGGAAACTAACTAACTGAGTTAGCAATTGCTGAAGTGTTATTCCAAGCGCTTCCATTTTCGTTCCTTCTACCGGGCCGCTAGTGGCTACGGGTACTCAGGCCGATACCCTCGCACACATGAGCCACACGGTTACCGATTTCTTTAGACGAATAGGATGATGATCGCAACGACCAACGCGTAAATAGCGATGGCTTCTGCGAACGCAAGGGCAAGAATCATGTTCTGCTGAACAGGACCGGTTGCCTCGGGGTTTCGACCCAAAGCTTCCATTGCCTTGCCGGCCAGTAGTCCAATACCAAGGCCTGGGCCAAGGGCTCCGAAGCCAATAGCTATTGCTGCTGCCAAAGGCTTTACTGCATCTGCTTCCACTGTTTTCTCCTAGTAACTTCGTTCTATGCGTCGGTGGCCAATCACGACGATATTTACATGCCGCCACGCCACCACGCCTTATTTAAGAAGACCGCTGTTCTCAGTGCTCCTCCGCGTGGCTGTCGTGATCACCGTGACTCGCGACTGCCATGACGCCAAATACAAGTGTGAGCATTGCGAAGATGTACGCCTGGATAACGCCCACAAACAACTCCAGACCCATGAACGGGATGATTCCGATAAGCGGCAGCAGGAACGCCATCGCGATCAAAAGAATCTCACCGGCAAACATATTGCCGAATAGACGGAACGTGAAACTGATCGTTCGTGTCAGTTCACCAAATCCCTCAAGCACACCAACAAATGTTGCGATCGGTCCCTGTGAAATCGGATTCACCAAGAACTTTCCGCCGTAACCACGAACGCCCAACGCTCGGAAGCCCCAAATCTGAACGGTAAGCATCGCAACAATGGCGATAGCAAGCGTGGTGTTGACATCGGTAGAAGCACCACGGAGATACGGAACCAACAATCCGGCCGTCTGACCCTTGAAGTCATAAGGGGTCTGGCTGGGGCCACCCAGATCGTAGGTGAACACTTCTTTTACAACACCTTCATGGATGTCGTGCTCAATTCGTTCCCACACCGGGTCGTGCGATATGTCTTCACCGTGCTTTACTTCGTCTGCAAGGTCGTGAAGTTCATGATCTTCGAAAGTAACAATGTGCCTGAGCGGAACTCGTGCCTGCTCACCTTGCCCCAGCCACACGAAAACACCGTCGAAAGCAACAAATGTGTCATCCCCGTGCTCTTCTAGAAGGTGTATAAGAGCGATTGAATGTACTTGCTTAGGAGAGTAGTCAGGGTGCTCTTCGTGAACTTCGGCTTCGAGATCTTCAACGTGGTGGTGAACCCACTCTTCAATGGTTTCGATTCGGCCAATCGATCCAACACCGGGGAGAATTCCAACCCAGTTGATGATCATCACTACAAGGAAAATTGTAGAAACAAGAGCCAGGAATCGGCGACCTGATTTCGGCTCGCCACCTGCAACGCCGTCAACCGTGTTGCTAAAGAATTCGTAGATCATCTCCATTAGATTCTGCCAACCGGATGGAACGTCTTTTACGTTTCGCCCCGCTCGCCATGCAACAAAGAGAAGAACAAGGCCGCCAACCCAGAACATAATGGTGGAGTTAAGGAGGGGATAGCTACCAATAAAGGCAACTCGCTCGGCAGGAATCGAGATGAAAGGAATAGGACCGCCAAGGAATCCAAGCCCGAACGATGCACCAAGTGCGCCACCGGCTACGGAGACAAGCAACGCTGCAACAGCAGCAATGGCGATAACAAGGAGTTTGGGACTAGAAAGGAGCTTCCCCAAGTGCCGGTACCTGATTCTCTTTCGTTCCCTTTGGCAGTTATCGGCCTCGACGAATCGCGCTGAGAAGCCGGATCATGCCAACAAAGGCTGTTGCCACGCCCAGCGCCAGCCCAATAATTGTGAGGACAGGTGCCGTGTCAAATTGTCGGTCGAGCCAGAACCCGCCGTAAGCTCCTAGGGCGATAGTGACACCGACAAACCAGCCGATTCCACCTACTCTCCCCAGCAACACTATTGTTGCGGGCCAGCCACTTCTAGCAAGTTCCATAGAATTACTTGGTGAACTCCCGTTTTCGCCTTCGTTATTGAGCGATTCTGGTGCGTCCGTCACAGGTAATCCCCTGCTCTAAATGACCGATTGTGCATGCTATCACAAGCGCGTCGGATTCCAAACGTAAATTCCACGTAGGTGGAGCATTTAGAAAATCACTTCTGGCGCTCGTCTCGTCTCCAAGTCACGGACATTTCACTGAAACAAACTAGAAACAAAAGTTAACGCGCTTTTTAAAGGAAAAGACCATGCAAAAAATGAGGTCAATATTCGAGCGAACGGACTACGTCAATTGCGCTAATCAGCCACCTACAACAGGCTCGTCTCCATCGGGTTTGTCGCCACCAAGATGATCGGTAGAGCCACCAGGCGCATCCATATCGCCAAGATCAAGCGACTCAATGAAGTCAGCAAACGCGGAAAGTTTCTCGCGCTCTTCTTCCCCAACTGGACCACTAGCCTCACGAGTCGGAACGCCCATCTCATCCTCTCCAACAACAGCCAATCCGCTGTCCCTGTCGAGTCGAACTCCACATTTCTTCATCACCTCTGGAGCCGCGAATATCTGCACACTCGCTCGAACTGCAAGCGCCAGCGCGTCGGAAGGGCGAGCGTCGATCTCGACCGTTTTGTCACCCTGTCTTACGACAATAGTCGCGTAGTACGTATCGTTCTCCATGCTCGACATAATGATGTGGTCAATCACGCCGCCAAGATCTTTAATGGAGTTATGCAACAGGTCGTGCGTTAGAGGACGTGGAACCGATACTTCCTGCAAGCGAACAGCAATAGCGTCGGCTTCCGGAGGACCTATCCAGATCGGCAGATAGCGGTCAACTTCCCTCTGCTTCAAAATTACGACGCGTTGATGGTTGAGCAAACTAACCCGGATGCTGTCTATCACAAGCTCCATCATGTCATGAGCCTCCATACCTACGCCAACTCGACCCGCCCGCTTCTGGCACTGCTGTTCATCGGTCGCTACAGGTTACACCGAGTACACGTTCACCGAGCAGTTGAAACGGCACTCTCCACTAAGAATCCGCCGATAACTCAGATTCTTCTGCGCTTGCGATCGGCTTCGCTTCAACCCTGCCAACAGTCCGTCGTTCGGCATTCCGACGTGAAAGCATCATCCGGCGCCCGCACGTAAGACACTTCATTCCAATGTCGGCGCCAATGCGATAAATCTCCCAGTCAAAACCTCCACAGGGATGCTTCTTCTTGAGAGTTATACGGTCACCGACCTTAAAAGGTGTCCCCGGCATTCAGCCGCTCCATCACACAGTTCTGAAAAACTATTCGTCCATCAAAGTTTCGACGCTGAACGAGCCGTTTGCTTCAGTGCGTCGTTCACCTGGTTCTTCAACTTCTCAGCCTCGTTGCGAGCCTCGATGTCGAAGTCTTCCGGGTTACTTGAAGCGTAGATGATTCCACGCGACGAGTTCACAAGAAATCCGCCACCCCGATCGTTCGCTCCAGCTCTTGCCGTTTCCTCGACAACACCGCCCTGCGCACCAATGCCTGGAATGAGGAAGTGCTGTTCGGGATGCTTCGAACGGAGCGCCCGAAGATCAACCGGGTACGTAGCACCAACAACCAGACCAACATTCTCAGTTCCGGCGTAGCGATCGGCCATATTGGCAACTCGATCAAACACCTGATCACGCGCATCCGATCCGTCCACTACAAGATCCTGAATGTAACGTGAGCTCGGATTTGACGTTCGACAGACAATGTATACACCCCTACCCGGATACTGCAAGAAGGGCTCTACAGAATCGGTTCCCTGATAGGCGTAGATCGTTGCGATGTCGACGTCCCAAATTTCGAACATCGCTGTTGCATAAGCGGTCGCCGTTGTCGAAATATCACCGCGTTTGCCATCACCAACAATCACATGGCCAGGTGCAACATCACGGATGTGCTGGATCGTCTTTTCGAGTATCCGGAATCCGTCGATTCCCATCGCCTCGTAGTAAGCAAACTGGGGTTTGAAAGCAGAAACCACGTCTTTAGTCGCGTCGACGATGGCGCAGTTGAACGCAAGCACATCGTCGATTGGCACTCGCTCGGGAGTGGGGTCAAGACCCACACAGACAAAACTTTCCATCGTAGCAGCTGCAGAATCCAGCTTTTCGAACATCGTGTGCAAAGGTGTCTCCTGACCGAGTCGTTCATGACTTTTTCGTCAAAGGAATTATCGCACAATACACACACGAATCGACCGTAGATAATCAGTGTCATCCTGAGGTACTCGAAGGACGACAGTCCCAGTTAACAACTTAGGCGTCGTCACCATCGCCGCAAAACAAAAACCAGATATAAAAATGACTTCGGGATGACAGCCTAGATGTGACAATCTGCATCGGATATCTCAGTTCAGTATCTTTCTCCCCGCAGTCATGCCAACAACACCCTCCACTAACCTCATCCTCGAAATCTACGACCGCCTCCTCGCGAAAACAGGCAATCGACACTGGTGGCCCGTTAAATACAACTCCGGTGCCAACGCAGGATTTGAAATCTCAGCCGGAGCAATCCTCGTGCAGAACACCGCATGGAGCAACGCCGAGCGCGCACTCGCTAATCTCCACACAGCCAGCATCTGGGGATACAGTGCCGTCAACGAAGCACCCGAAGCAGACCTCATCGAAGCTATTCGATCTTCCGGTTACTACAACACCAAAACAAAGAAGCTCAAGGCGTTTGCACAAGTAATGGTCGAAGACTACGAAGGAGACGACGCCAACCTGTTCGCACTCGATCTTCCCGAACTACGAACACGTCTGCTCAGCATCTACGGAATCGGTGAAGAGACCGCCGACGACATCATTCTCTACGCTGCTAAAAAGCCCAGCTTCGTCATGGATACCTACACACGTCGACTCGTTGACCGACTCGGCTGGGGGGTCGATAAAAACAATTACTCCGACTACCAGCGACTGTTCGAATCACACCTCGAACCCGACGTTGAAATGTGGGGCGATCTCCACGCTCAACTCGACGGACACGCAGCCCGAGTTTGCCGAAAACTCAACCCGAAATGCAACGAATGCGTCCTGCTTGACCTCTGCTCAACCGGCCAAACCAATACCGGTTAGTGGCTTACTCAGGCGGTCCCGAAATCGGCACCAGTTGAGCGGCGAAAAAGGAGATGTCCCGGTGCTCGCTACCGGGCGGGAATTCGATGACCACGGAAGTCGGAAATCCGAATACCGAATCAAAGCCCAGCGAGACCCGAGCCGGGTTGTTATCGATAGCTTCCTCAATCAACTTGAACAAGCCGTTTATCGAGTAGTACGAGCTTTTATCGGGAAGCTCTGGCGCTACGAAACCGGAAGGTTCTGTACCATCGGTCTTCACAGCATTGTCGGCCCAGCCCACACCGATAACCTCGCTCTTGTTTACCCGTACCTCTACATTTGCCCGTTCGTAGGCGTAATCGCCAACATTCCACTGAAACCCGAACTTGTAGTTACTGCTCGGGCGGGTAGCCCACAGTTGTCGATGCAGATCAATCCCAAGTAGCATCGCTGTCTTACGATCAACATCGGCTCCTGCAGGAATGACCGGTGGGGCATCAGCTCCGGCCGGAGGCGCCTGCGTCGGTGTCGGCGCGAGTGTTGCGGTCGGCTCGGATTCGGAAGAACACGCGACGAGCGCGACCGAAAATAGACCAACGAATATGACCAGCGGAATTGTGCGTTTCATGTGAGTTACGATTCGGATTATCGGGCGTCGAAAACGTCGACACTGCTTGACTTGAATATTAAAAATACGTCGTTATTTACTGCAATACCAAGCTCATTTAGTGCACTTTCAGTTAGCTCAACGATGAATTTCTCACCAACATCAACCTCGGTGAACACCTTACCCTGATTCGACCAAACCTCCGAGACAGTTCCTTTAAGGATATTTCTGGCTGAAAGATTTGTTGGCTGTTCGGCAGCAAGAATGATCTGGTTTGCCCCAAGTGAAACGACAACATTCTCTCCAGAGTTCTTGTTTTGGTGACGAGTTGAGATTTCAATGCTGCCAATCCGTACAGTCGTTAAGTGATCCGCCGATTCACCAACAACTCCATCGAGGATGTTTTCAAAACTGTCAATATCTCCACCCGCTACTGCTGCCCCAAGCAGCAACGCTGAAGGTCGGTCGAATCCCTCCAGTCGACCATCTCGCAGCAACATAGCGTCCGAGGCGATCGAAACGACTTCCGTTATCGAATGTGAAACGTAGATCATGGGAATACTGAACTCGGAATGCACCCGCTTCAGGTAATTCAAAATCGAACCTCGTCGCGCAATATCTAACGACGCAAGTGGCTCATCGAGCAGCAACAAATCTGGAGAAGTCGCAAGAGCCCTTGCGATCGCCACGCGCTGTCGCTCTCCTCCTGAAAGTTCGTCAGGTTTGCGATCCAACAATTCAGTTAGACCGAGAAACTCCGCAAGCTCCAGCGGGTCGAGCCGGCGTTCGTTTTTGGGAATTAGTCGCCAGCCAAATTCGATGTTTCGTCGCACATCCAAATGCGGGAATAACGCCCCATCTTGATAGACTGTTCCGATACATCGTTTCTCCGGCGATATAGAGACTTTGTTCTCTTCCGAATACACCGTTGTTCCGTTGATCTGAATCTCACCGCCACTCGGTTTTATCGAGCCAGCGATACAGTTCAAAAGACTCGATTTACCAGCTCCTGAAGGACCAAATACCGCGGTGATCCCATCACCAAATTCACCGATCACATCGAGCAAAAATCCGGGACGCTCAAGCCGCACATCGAACGTGATCATCGGCGACCCTCATTCGAACGCCCGACTCCGCTAAGAGGCGAACGCTTCAAGAGCCAGTTGTGGATCGCCAGCGCAATCACTCCAAGCACAACCGAAACCAACGCCAGCCGCCAGGCAGCATCAGTATCACCAGCCGAGATTCGGGTAAATATCGCCGACGGCACTGTCTGCGTACGACCGGGAATATTTCCCGCAACGACAATCGTCGCCCCGAACTCCGATAGCGCCCTGACAAAACCTAGCAGCACGCCAGCAATCACACCGCGATACGCAAGTGGCAACGTAATCGTCAGGAAAGTTCGAACTGAACCTGCACCCAACCCCCGGGCGGCAATCTCAAGCCTAGGATCGACACCCGCTAACGCAGCCCCAAACGACCGCACGACCAGAGGTAACGAAACGATCGCTGCAGCCAACGCAGCGGCAATCCAGGTAAACGCCAACGTCGATCCGAATACCGACTCACTCGCCTGCCCAATCCAACCGTTCGTGCCAACCATCCACAGCAATGCGTACCCAACTACCACCGGCGGCAGAGCCAGAGGAAGCGAAACCACGACATCGAGAACGAACTTACCTCGGAACTGCTTGCGAACCAGCAGCCATGCAACAAGCATCCCAAGCGGCAACGTCACAGCAGTCGCAAAAAGTGCTATCTGCAATGAAAGAGCAACTATGGAGATATCTGAATTCATGAAGTGTTAAAAGCGATCATTTTGACAACAATTCTAGTCACGGACCCGAAAAGCCGACAGTGAATCCTGCCGATTCAAAGACATTCTGTACATCTTTCGATTCGGAAATGAAGTCAAAATAATTCTTAGCAGCCAGAGCGTTTCTAGCGTCAGCTAACGTCCTACCCGCATACACAACTGGCGAATATCCATCGTAAATTTCACTCACTATCGATACTGAATCCGATCCCATCGCATCGGTCCGATAAACAATGCCATAAGTCGAATTACCCGTTTCAACCGCAGCTAACGCCGCTCGTACATCGGCAGTAAAAATCAGATCGTTCTTTATCTCGTCCCAGACACTTGCCGATTCAAGTGCCTGCTTGGCGAAACGACCCACCGGAGCCAGAACAGGATCGCCGATGGCGATTCGCGAGTCACTGCCTGCCAAATCCTCCACTGTCCTGACATTACCGGCATTCTCCTTCGCAATAACAACGAGCGTATTCACAAGCCCGATTCGTCCATTTGGAACCGTAACAACAAGGTCACCAAGTAACAACTCAGGTAGTTCTCCTACAAAAAACACTCCATCAACCGGTGCATCCAGTTTCGCAATCTGGTTCGCAAGAGTAATCGAACCACCAAAGTTAAATTCAACCCTTTTACCAGTTTCCTTCTCGTATATCTCAGCCGACTCAGCAAGTACATCTGCAAGTGAAGCTGCGGCGAATATCAACGGCACATCTTTATCAGCGTTCCCACCGCATGAAGCGATAAAAGTCACGCACAACAACGTCAGTACGATCTGAATTGAACGACGAGTTAGCATCCGACGAAATTTTCCTTATTGAAAACGATAAGCTCTGATAGAATTCGGAAGCTACGGTTGATAGCCGTAGGCGATCTGACAAGATCGTATTTGAACAAGCGCCGCGAACGCAGCTGGTCATGAGGCACGAAATTGGTAACAGCGAGCGAAGAATACTCCTTCACGAGCTTCTCCAGCCTATCTTTCTACACCAAGATTAACGAACGCTTGCTCGATCTTGCAGAAGTTGGCAAGCATCGAAAAATCGTCGATCTGGGTTGCGGTACCGGCGGAATCACCAAACTCATCCTCGAAAGACTTCAATCTGCCAAAGACACTGTCATCTACGCCGTCGATCATTCAACAACAGCGCTTAAAGTTGCCACTGACGAAATAGGCGACCACAAAGATGTGGTAATCAACTACGTACACACCGAGGTTCAAAACCTCACAGGTTCGTTGAAAGAAAAAGTCGACGCTGTCGTCTACTGCAACTCGATTCACTACGTGCCCGACAAGGCGAAACTGGTTGGTCAGATCAAAGAAAAACTTGTACCCAACGGAATATTTGCGTTCAACACGTCATTCTTCGAAGGTTCACACCCAGAAGACAGTCTGGAATTTTTCCGCAAGTGGATGATGCGGTCTCTCCGCATTCTCAAGCGTGAGCACGGTCTTTCAGCCAACAAATCGGCGAAGGTTGAATCTCGAGTTCAACTCACCGCTCAAAACTACATCGAACTGGTTGAAGATGCCGGATTCAAAGTTCTGTTGAACGACTTCAACCGGGTTGAAGTACCGTACGAGGGATGGCATCACATTTCCGGTTTCTCAGACTGGATCGAAGGCGTACTGCCCGGCGTCCCGCTCGACATAGGTCGGCAGGCACTGCAAAAAGGGTTGGCACAGATCTGGGACGAAATGAATCTCAAAACCGTCCCGCGAGTCTGGCTATCGGTCAGTGCTGCTAAAACTTAATCACCAAAACTACGCACTGAAAAAAAACCCTGCCATAGGCAGGGTTTTTTTATTGCAATATCGAACCCCACCGTGCGCAGTACGCATCATGCATTACGATCCATTCTTCCGCGGCGCAACCTCGAATAACAATCGAACCGCAGGCTCCGACCTTCGACTTTCTATCGTCCAATCGTTTGTCACGCTCCACGACGGAAGAATCTCGATCGATAGCACCGGCAGCGCCGGAATATCAATTACCGTAAGTTTCCCGGGTATAAGCTCGTTGTTGATCGAACAATAGTCTACGAAAATCATCGCGCAGGATCCGCATTTGACATCCTCAACCGAAGAAT
>CAJXEJ010000040.1 GCA_913052475.1 uncultured Dehalococcoidia bacterium | reverse complement strand
ACCCGAATGCGATGGGTGGATTTGGCCAGGATCATTTCGCCCAATTCGATCCGAATGCGATGGCCGGTTTCGATGCCGAGCATCTCAAGCACTTCGATCCGAATGCGATGGGTGGTTTTGAGCCCGAGCATCTCGAGGGCTTCAACCCGATGGCGATGGGTGGTTTCGGTGCCGATCACTTCAAGGCATTCGATCCTTCCATGATGGGAACGTTCGATGCTGAGAAGATCCAGCACTTCGACCCGAATGCGATGGGTGGATTTGATGCTGACCGGTTTGCCAACTTCAACCCGAATGAGATGGCCGGTTTTGATGCCGAGCATCTCAAGCACTTCGATCCGAATGCGATGGGTGGTTTTGAGCCCGAGCATCTCGAGGGCTTCAACCCGATGGCGATGGGTGGTTTCGGTGCCGATCACTTCAAGGCATTCGATCCTTCCATGATGGGAACGTTCGATGCTGAGAAGGTTGAGCATTTCGACCCGAATGCGATGGGTGGATTTGATGCTGACCGGTTTGCCAACTTCGACCCGAATGCGATGGCCGGTTTCGATGCGGATCATGTCCAGAACTTCGATCCGAATGCAATGGCCGGTTTTGATGCCGACAAGTTTGCCAACTTCGATCCCAACGCAATGGGCGGATTCGATGCGAGCCAGGTTGAGAACTTCGACCCGAATGCAATGGCCGGTTTTGATGCCGACAAGTTTGCCAACTTCGACCCGAATGCAATGGCCGGTTTCGATCCAGATCAGGTCGAGCACTTCGACCCGAATGCGATGGAGGGATTTGCTCGAGATCACATGACCAAGATGGATATGGATGCACTTGCTGCTTTTGATATCGACCAGGTCGTGCATCTCGATGAAACGGCTAAACAGGGAATCGGTGACACAGTTCCGGAGTTCGCTGAATTTGACATCGATGTACGGAAAGAATTCATCGGCGATGATGCACTTCGATTGGGTGGTGTAGGTTCCTTCGAGGATCTCGCAGCTCAGTTGTTCTCCCCAACGGTGGACACGGAGAGCGGTGATCTAACCGAAATGGGTTGGGACGAGCCGTTCGACGACATTGATATCCTCGACTCCGAATCGATAGACATTGAAATCCTTGTTGATGAAATCTCGGATCTGATGCCTGATTTCGAGGGTGAAATCTCTGAAATATCGCAAATATTCGGTTTTGATGAAATGGTAATCGAGTAATCGAAATAACTTGAAGCAAATTGGCCGAGTCAGGTTGATCCCGACTCGGCCAATTTGCTTAACGTGAGCGATTATTTGGGTGGTACTCGGTACTTTGAGCTATCAACTCAAGATGTCAGCTAGCGCGTCCAGAACCTTCGCATTCTCTGGTTCAGTACGGATCGCCACTCGGAGGAACTCTCCGTCGAGACCGATCTTGTCACTACAGTTTCGAACGTATATGCCATGCCGAAGCAGTAGCAGTGCGGTGACGACCTCTGCGGACACGTCAGCATGAATCTGCATGAGCTGGAAGTTGGCGCTCGTATCGAACGCTCGGACGAAATCGAAGCGAGCGGTTGCTGTTGTGAAGTTGTCGATGAATCGCCTGTATCGGAATAGCTCTTGGCGATATTCAGTGAGAAATGCAGATCTGTCGAACAGCGAGAAGAAGTACTCGGCCAATCCGCTTGTGTTCCAAAGGTAGCCATGAGCGAGCAACTGGTCTACTCGTTCGGGCTGCATGATGGCGTATCCGGCACGTATGCCCGCGATTCCGAAATCTTTCGACATGCTCTTTACGACCGTGACGTTTTCGAACTGCTGGGTTATTCCGGTCAAGGTAGGAAGTCCACCGGGAGCGGTTGGTCGATCGGCGAAATGGACGAAGCTCTCGTCGACGATCATTGTTCGAAGACTCGATAACTGCGAAAGAATCCACTCGAGATCTGCATCGGGAATCAGATACCCATCAGGATTGTTCGGCGATATTAGTACAGCTGTATCGGCTTTACTACGGAGGACGGATTCGACGTATTCCTCAGGATCGACCGCGAAGTTCTTTGCGGGGTCGAGTTGGAATTTTGTGACCTGCGTGTGCGGCCCGGCGAATTCGTAATACGGAGAAAAGGTCGGGATGCTGATGTGGATGTGCGATGAGTAGTTGTGAATGACCGCCTGGATCGCTTCCGTCGCGCCGTTGGCAATAAATAGGTGGTTGGCATCGATCCCGAGGGCGGTTGAAAGGCGTTCGGCAATCTCCCTGTTCTGTGACGGATAGGCTTCAAGCATGCGCTTGAAGAGCTGCGGATCGGCAAGAACGTCGGCGTTGAAATGTGACCAGAAAAGATCGGTTGCGAGCGGATTCGACAGATAGCAGGAATCGATGTCGACGTTAATTTCGGGTATTAACTGTTGCATCGTGCCAAGACTCGGAGAGTGCGATCCGGAACGGGCGCTGAGCTGCTCGAGTTGGCTGAGTATTTCGCGCTCTTTTAATGAAACTCGTAACGGGGTGAGGTCCGATAGCATCGCGTTCCTTATCTCCAGTGTGGATGCTAAAGCGGCAGTTTATTCACGGTTAGCGCAAACGAATCTGCAGAGCACCTAGAAAACTTATTGTCGAGGGCTTTCATCGATGTCGTAATTCCGATGAAATTGCGTACGATCACTGATTTCGGTGATTCAGGCGTTGATCTCTGTATGATTAGTCAACTCGTCTTCTACCGTTGACGCAGTAGTGAACCTGATTTCGCAATTACCCGCTCAGGAGACAATCCCAGTCATGAATACGACCGTGTTTGAACCAATGGACATGGCGACCGCTGAAACGCTTCTAAAGGAAGCGAAGCAGATTCTTGACGGATTAGGATTAGCCTTCTTCTTACGACATGGTACATGTTTGGGTGCTGTACGAGATCAAGCATTCATTCCGTGGGACGACGATCTTGATATTGGGTCGGTTATCGGGCTACATGGATTGACTGCCGAAAAAGTGCACGAAGCTGCGGCTGAATTTCGGAAGCATGGCTACAACGCCGAGGTCATCGACAGCGATCTTCACTTGAGCGTCGACCTGAAAAAATCAGGAACCCAGATGGATTGGACTTGCTACCACATCATTGGCGACAGTATTTATCAGTGGCCAGCAGTCAAAATCCCGGTAAGTCTCCACGAGAACCTGAGGGAAATCGATTTCTTAGGCACAAAGTTCTCAGTACCGAATCCGCCTGAGGAGTACTTTCGCCTGAAGTATGGTCCCGATTGGATGACCCCGAAGCAGGCAGGTGAATTTGAGCAGGATGTTCTCGAACTGATGGAGAAGGGTGCCGGATCGGGTGAAACCAGCGAGGTCCTCCGGTTATCGGAAACTCGGAATCCCGAGACACACACTGGCAGTCTTAAGGTGGTGGATTTCAACGGCGCTTATGTTGTAGGTGCAGAGGTAACACTCGCCACTACGACCATTTTGACCGGGATGGACACGGCGAGAACCAACGAAGATGGTCTCGTGTACTTCAGCCTTCCAGGAGAAGCCTGCTACGTTGTTGCTGTAGAACTCAGTGGAAACAAAGAAGTTCTCTATCTAGAGGAACTAAAGCCCGAAGTCGACTATCTCTACATGCCTGATGCAGAGAACCCGTCGGGTCGAGCGAATGCTTTAGTACCTCGATAAAGCACCCCAACGATAAATCCCTTTCCAAATCCGATCAGGAGCGAACGAAATCACACGCGTCTATGTCGATATGGTGGCTGATCTCTTCCACTACGGCCACGTGAATTTTTTACGGCAGGCAAGGTCCTATGGTGACTATCTGCTTGTGGGGATTCACGCTGATGAAACCGTGGAAGGCTACAAACGTCGCCCGATCCTCTCGATGGAAGAACGGATCTCCTCTGTCGAGGGCTGCAGGTACGTCGATGAGGTGGTGCCGAACGCTCCGCTTGAGATCACTCGAAAGTGGATCGAAATGCACAATATCGATCTCATCATGCACGGTGACGACGTTTCGGCTGAGATGAGGGATTTCTGGTACAGGGTTCCGATCGAAATGGGGATATACAAGTCGGTCGGGTACACAGAAGGCATCTCGACGACCGAACTCATCTCACGAATAAAACAGGCTGATTCGGAATGAAAGTGACTGGTAGGTACGGTGAGGGTTTGCTTGAAGCGGTTCCAGATGAAATCAATCGTCTTGAGCGGCTTGGCTACGATGTCCTAACAACGGGTGAACTCAAGCACGAAGCTACAACACGGTGGACTCTGGCAGCTCACGCCAGCACCCGAGCCGAAATCGGTATGTCGGTAATGATCGCTTTCCCACGAAGTCCATTTGTAACCGCTCAAATGGCGTGGGAACTGCAGAGAATGACCGGTGGTCGGATTTCGATCGGACTGGGTTCGCAAGTCAAGGGTCACAACGAACGGCGATTCAGTACTGGAATGTGGGTATCGCCAGCGGCTCGCATGGAAGAGTACGTGCTGATGATGCGTGCGGTGTGGCAGACGTTCCAAACCGGGCAGTTAACAGCTTTCGAGGGTGAGCACTATCAGTTCACGCTTTGCCCACCGGCGTTCAATCCTGGACCGATCGAATTTCCTTTTCCAAAAATATTTCTGGCTGCAGTAAATCCGGCAATGACGCGTGTAGTTGGGCGAGTGGCTGATGGACTGCTGCCTCATGCGTTTACAACCGAAAAGTACGTTCGTGAGATCACGCTGCCGAATTTGGCTAAAGGTGCAGGGCAGGCGGAGCGAAAAACATCGGATATCGAAATCGCGGCGGGTGGCATGATGGCACTTGCTGAATCCGAAGATGAACTTGAACAGAGGCTGCTGGCGTTACAGCAGCGTGTGGCGTTCTATGGTTCGACTCGTACCTATCAGGGTGTTTTCAAGGTTCACGGACAGGAAGAACTTGGCCAGCATCTTTACGAGATGTCAGTGACGAATCGGTGGGACGAAATGGCCGATGTCGTACCGCTGGACGTTGTACGCGAGTTCGCTGTGATGGGCACATACGATTCGATGGCTGGCGAAATCGAGCGCCGGCAGGGATACGCCGATCGCGTTTCGATTGATGTGAGCGATGATTCACCAAACGACGAACGACTCGCCGATCTCATTGACGAAGTTCAGGCGATCAACAGCTAACGAGGGGACCAGACTTTCCTACCAGCGATTGTAGTGCACGACATCTTCGAGCGGTCTTCGACTCACTGGTCCGAATTTACCCATCGGGTATCCAATTGGAAGAATCGCAAATGGCTCAACAAGTTCGGGTAATCCCAACACTTCTTTTGCGGCTGGGCGATTTGAGAGTCCGAGAGTCGTAAGTACTGCACCGAGTTCGAGAGATCGGGCAGTTAACAAAACATTCTGAACCGCCGGCCAGATCGATCCGCCTGCACTTGCGCCAGTTCGCCAGTTATCGGCGGGAACGCTGTCGAATGTCAGGCAAGGGATCAGCAACGCAGGTATTTCGGCGAAATGATCACGCTGCCACTTGACCGCTCTTACAATCCCGTCGCGATGGGGCACGGACGACTCGGCACCATCGATGTAGCTACTGACTGCGATTCGGTTTAGCTCGGCGAGTTTTTGCTTTTGGTCGGCGTCCCGAACGATTATCCAACTGGCGTTCTGCTTATTGCTGCCGGTCGGACCCTGATTGGCTGCATCGATCAGCTCCAGCAATACTTTTTCTGGCACGGGATCAGGCTTCAGCCGTCGCATCGCACGAGAGTGGTGGATTACGTATGAAAGATCGGTCGCTTCGGTGGTCATGGAATGATTCTCCTAGCGGTCAACTACGCGTACTTGCCCGAGACCTGCGGTGATGAACCCGGCTCGCCTCGCTCTTCGCGTTCGAGGTGCGTATCTCGTCCCCAACCGCGTTTGAGATCGTCCTTCACGTTGAAGCTCAGTCGACCAAGCCCCTCAACCTCAAGCTCAACAACGTCGCCATCCTGGAATGGATTCAAACCACGGTGATTCGTGCCTGTTGCGAGAATGTCACCCGGTTCGAGTGTGTGAATCGAAGTGATGAACTCAACGCATCGGGCGATCTTGTGTCCCATATCGTCAGTATTGAAGTTCTGCTTCAGCACACCGTTATTCCAGAGTTGCACCTGCAGATTCTGCGGATCGTCGATCTCGTCGGAGGTAACGATGTAAGGCCCGATGGGAGCGAAGGTATCGCGTGACTTCATTGCGTGGAAAACGTTAGCACCGGGCAATCCTCGCGCCGAGCCATCGATGAAATTCGTGTAGCCAAAAATATATTCGAACGCGTCGGCAGCTTTTACGTTGGTTGCTGTCTTGCCGATGACCAGTGCCAGCTCGGCTTCACCCTCAAATACTGTCGCAGGAGCGTCGGGAAGCACCATCGTGTCGCCAGAGCCGATGATGGCATAAGCCGATTTCTGGAAAGCGTTGATCTCGGCAGGTTCGTCGCGTGTTCCGTTTTCCATGTAGTTCACAGCCATGCAGTCGATATTGGTTGGCTTTGGAAGCGGGGGACGAATACGAACACTTGAGAGGGGAACGCCGTCGGAAGCGTCCACTGCGGCTTCGAGCGTCGCTCTGCATGCATCAAAATTTGCGATCAGTCCGCTTATCAACTGGTGCGGTTCTAGATGTGGAATACCACTGACCACATCGCTGACGTCGACGACGTTGTCACCTTTCATAATTCCTAATTGAAAATCGTTGAAGAAAAGCAGTTTCATCTCGAGCTCCCGGTTCGCCTCGTGAATGCCAGATTGGCTTCAATGCGGATTCGTTTTAAGCAACGGAACGCAACGTATCAGAACAACCGGAAAAGATCACTATGTCGATGAGGCGCCGCAGGTAGGAAGGAGTACCGGGACTGGTTAGTACGTGCCTGAGCTAGTAGCTCCCGAGTTCTGAGCTCTACGCAACCCCAGCGGTATTTTGATCGGGAACAGTGAAAGATCGAAATGCAGTACAACGTCCGGCTGTTATGAGGTTTGTACGACTACATAAAGCCCAAAATTGGACTGGTTGCCTGGTCGGTACCAAATACCTCCTGAACGTAATGTTTCGTTCGACCAAATTAGCGCTCTCATCGACCACAATAACGGGATCGATTGATTGTTCGAATATTCCAATTAATGACATCGGTGTCATCTCTGGCCGGGTGGAACTGCAGAATTGCGAGTGGCATGTTCACTGGCAAACCTACCGGTTTCACCCGGTTTTCGCCTTATGTGAGTCACTGTGGCTTCTCAGGATATCGCCGATCATAGCCGGTGATTACCTGGCGAATCTATTGCATGTAAACTCTGCCGGGCTTGCCTGGAAAAAACAAAACAACTCGAATCGGAGCTTGAAAATTGACGGACAAACTTCGCGTTGGTGTGATTGGTAGTGGCGGAATGACCCAGAACCACTCAAGGGGCTACCTGAACTGTGGACAGTACGAAATCGTTGCGTTGGCCGATTTGAGTCAGGACGTGATGAACGAGTACGACGAGGCGTTCAACGAGTTTGACGATTACAAAGCCCAACACTTCACCGATTTTCGAGAGATGCTGCAGGCCGCCAAACCCGACATCGTTTCGATCGGTGTGTGGCATAGCGGCCACGCTCCGATGACCGTCGCTGCAGCGGCGGCTGGCGGCGTGAAAGCAATATTGTGCGAAAAGCCGATGGCCGATAGCCTTGGCGCTGCTGCCGACATGCTGATGGTTTGCGAGCGTAACAACGTGAAACTTGTCATTGGCCATCAACGTCGATTCCTACCTGCCTACACACAAGCGAAGCAAATGATCGAAGACGGCGAGATCGGTGATGTTCGCCTCATCACAAGTGTCGCCGGAGATGGTCTGCCAAATTACGCTTCGCATCAGACCGACATGTTCCGCTATCTACTTGGTGATGTTGAATGTACGTGGGTGATGGGTAACGTCGAACGAGAGACCGATCATTGGGAGCGGTCGACTCAGATTGAAGACAAGGCGTTGGCGGTGTTCGGTTTCGAGAACGACGCGCAGGCGATGATCGTGTCGGATCTAACTCCGATCCGTTGGCAGGGCGCACGAATCTACGGGTCAGAAGGCATGATTGAGATGACGACCGACGATCTGTATCTGATGAACGGCAAATCAGGCGGATGGGCGCATCACAAACCCGATGGTGAATTCTTCAAATATGGTGCCGACCGTTTCGAATGGGTCGAGGGTGGAGCAGGGCAGGCACGTGAGCTTGCGGATTGGGCATCGGATCGATCTGACTACCACCGTGGGAACGGTGAGAATGGTTACAAGGCACTTGAAATGGTGCACGCCGTATACGAATCGGCACGACTTCATACGCAGGTTCAAATGCCGATGAAGACGATGGCGAATCCTCTCGATCTGATGATTGATGATGGACACCTACCGGTTCGCTATCCAGGCAGGCACGACATTCGGGCAGGACGACTCCGTGGCGAAAATCTCCGAGCCGACACTGATAACAGTTAAGTGAACGGACGGTCGCGTGTCTTACGATGCCAACAAGGCTGACTCACACGCCAGACCGACGCGGGCATGGCGGTCCGTACCCGGCACAAGGTCCCTCCACTTCACTATGCTGCGGTAGGGAAATCGAGTGTTGACGGTTGTACCAGATACTAACTGGGCCACTGAATCAGTTCGACTCGTACGTTGTCGGGTGCGCCAACCGCAGCGAGACGCTCTAGCTCTGCTTCAACATCGAACCCAAGATGCTTAAGCCTTAGATTCGATCCCGAGTCGCTTTCGACGAGAGTCTGTCCGTCGAGTGGCCCTGAAATATTGATGGGCACACCGTTGGCCAATCGACACTTAATGAACCGATCGCCGGTGTTGCGTGTCGAGTCGTCGACGACCTCGAAACTGAAATTGTCGACCCACCACGCCACCACCATTTCAGGATCGTTGGACTTCAGGTGAATGTGGTTTTGGTTTTATTAGAAGAGTCGGGTAGATGTAGAGGCGGGAACTACCGCCGGTGAACACTCTCGACAAATGGCGGACTATCCCGCAGGGCTGCCTGTAATGCCGCTCGTGCGTATCCGACGGTGTAGGCAAAGCCGGTGTAACCAGCGCCGAACCCGTCATGCGCGAATTCCTTATCGTGATCCATGATCGGTGGGTGTTCTGGATATACGATTCTCGGATAGCCTTGGCGAACGAGCTCTGTCATCACAGCCAGCATGTCGACTTCACCTTCGTCGAGGAATACTTCGGTGTACTTCTCGTTGGGGATTTCGGTGATCACGTTGCGCCAGTGGACGTGATTAATTCGATCGAGATCACCGAAGTAGCGAGCGGTTTCGACCGGATCGCCACCCATTTCACGGGTCACTCCACAGTCGAAGGTAATGCCATTAGCTGTGCTATCGACGAGTCCAACTAGCTTCTTCCAACCATCGATACTGCCCATGATCTGCTCTGAGCCACGGCTGATCGGTGCTGGCGGATCGTTGGGATGGAGTGCGAGACGGACGCCGGCTTCTTCGGCGGCCGGAATTACGGCTTTCAGAAAATAAGTAATGTTGTCCCACATAGCGTCGGCAGTGTGAGCGCCTTCTTCGGGCAACGGTGGTAAGTCCTTGATCGAATCGTAGTCGAAGGCGTGATATTCCGCTCCGCCACGCCCCTCGACGTATGAGTAACCCTCGATGATGCGGTGGGCGTACCAGTTGTACTCGACTACCGGAATGCCTAAGCGACCGGCGACCTTAACCGATTCGATGACTTTGTCAATGTCTTCTTCACGACCTGTTTGACCATAGATAGCGTTTGGGAATCCGGTGATCATCTTGATTCCCATCTTGATGCCATGAGCGGCGAGTGCGTTCACCTCACCACCGAGAATTTCGTCGGTCCACGGCAACTGATTTTCACGACCAAAGTTCGAGTTCGAGCTTCCAGCACCACCGCTCGAATGGACGTTCGTGATTCCGAGCTGACGAACGCGCCGCAGCGTCGAGTCATCGAAATTGCTGACTGAAATACCTATCTTTGGGCCGTTTGGCGTATCGGTCATATTTATGGTCTCCGAATATTCCGAATAGCAGGTTGCCGTTGCTAGTTCCAGAGTTTTTGAATTGCTTCAAGGCAATCTTCGATCATCTGCTCCGCTGCTCCCGCTTCGAACGGTGCTGTAGGGCCAACTTCGTATCCACCTTCCGGATAGGCGTATGCCATTGGAAGGTATCCGTAATAACCGTTCGAATAGCCAGAAAAGAGAGTCCAGTCGGCAGGGGACCGTTCTTTTACGGCCGTTCCAATTTCGGCGAACGGTTCGACCGGAATGGCAACGAGCGCGGTGTTGCCGACCCGGATTACCTGAATTGGAATATCTCGCTTATTGCCACCGCGCCCGAACGTCTGAGTGTGCCGTAGCAACAACGTTTCGCGCTTGGCAGGGAATGCAGCCTGTTTGATCTCTTCGACCGAACCGCCACGGTGCCTCACATCTTCGAGATTGGCACTGATCCGGTCGAATCTGGCTTGCACTTCCGATTCAGGCGGCATTTCTTTGATCGGAAGCGATGCCGAAGAATCGATCACGCCAAGCGTGTCGTCCGATTCCCCCGCTTGCTTGAACGAGTAGATACCCAGTTCGGCGCCCGATGGAAGAATTTCTTCGAGCTTTTCCTCGCGGGGAACGGGGTCGATTGTTAGCCGTACCCTCGCAGCTTCGAGTCCTAGCTGCTTACCGAGATTTCGGTAAACCTTAGTGTCGCCGGTAAAACCATCGATCGGACCCTGATTGCCCGCCGCACCCTGAAGGAACAGGCAGGTACCCCCGACGATACTTTCAACCGTTTCGCGAACTGGGCCAGGGTAGTCAGGGGTGATGAGTTTATTGCCAGGGCCCATGATCGTCGGATGGCAGGCGTAGTTGACCAGAGTTGCGACTGGATTGCCATCGAGGTCGTCTATTGCTGTAACCAGCACTTCATGATCGACGAATCCTCCGGGATTGCGACCTGTGAACACGGTACCGTCATGGCTGACAGGTCGGCGGTTGATGTTGATCTCGCAGTGGCCTGTTCCGGTGTCGGAACGAACGGGAACGATCTTCGTTATCGCTTCTTCGACTGCGCTGGCTGAAGCTGGCCCCATAGAGCGCAACCACGGTTCGACCATTTCGGCACCCTTAACTATCCACGATAATCCTTCGATCGGACCTGAGTGCGTGTGAGTGTAGGAAACCCGCTGGTTTGAAGCTGAAATTCCGGTCGCTTCGGTAACCGCTTCTCTGATCGCAGTGTCGTAGGTCTCGACTAGCATGCACGTGTCGATATCGAGAATTGCGATACGGGCTGTAGGATCGGTGTTGCCGTCTGATTCGATCACCAAAGTCGTGATCGTCAGCGGCATATCGATACCCTCGGCGTCTTCGTGCGTCTGGGCGCCCCAACCGGCATGGGCGATACCGATAGGTGGTGTGATGTCGACTCTTGCGGCTCCGGCTGCGAGCATGTAGTTCTCCGTATCCACTAGCGATCAGCGAAATCCGAGTCGGTACGCTGCCTAAAGCAGGTTGGGATCCTGTCCCAATCAAACTGGTTGCGGGAGTCTACTAGTCCCACGCAGGTGGTGCGATGCTTTCGATGTTGGTTTTCACGTCGATTACGGCTGGCTTGCCAGAGTTCAAAGCTTGATCGAGAGCGCCTTCGAATTCACCTGGCTTTTCAACAGTGATGCCGAATCCACCCATCTGTTCGGCCATCGCCGCAAAGTGAGTTTCAGTCAGGTGCCACAGTTCGTTCGAACCGGGCAGATCACCTCCGTAGTTACGGACGTTGAGCCCTCGTTCCTGATTCAACGAATGGTTGTTGTTTACAACCGTCACCGTGTTCAGGCCGTAACGCATTGCTGTGTCTAACTCCATGAAGTGATACCAGAGTGCGCCATCACCCGCGAACGTGATAACGGGGCGTTCAGGAACTGCCGCCTTTGCACCAATTGCTGCAGGGAATGCCCAGCCGAGTGAGCCAGCGCACCTGATGTACGACTGATCGGGGCTGGTGAAATCGACCATCGTGCCGGTCCAGATGCCGGAATGACCTGTGTCAGCGACAAGAAGTGTGTCGCTCGGCATGTGATCGGTCAACTCCTTCGACAGCCGTTCAGTCCGCATCGGCGAATCATCCGAATTCCACAGATGGTCGACGCTTGCCTTCCAATCGCCCACGAGTTGCTGAGTGCGAGATAGCCAGTCGGCGCGCCCCTGCTCGTCGGTCGCTTTGCCAACTTCACTGCTGGCGTTGAGCATCTTTTGAAGCCCGGATTGGATGTCAGACATCACACCGACCTCTATCGGGAACGATCGCCCGAGTTCGGCAGCGTTGATGTCTATCTGGATAACACGGGTCCCTTTGCGAGGAAGTTTCCAGTCATTGGTCACCTGGCCACCGGTGTGGCTTCCGATGAAGAAAACGAGATCGGCTTCGGCGATTGCCTGGTTTGCACATGCCCGCGAGTAAGACCCGGGAACTCCGAGTGCAAGCGGATGGTCGGAAGGGAAGCATTCCTTGGCATTGAGCGCCGTTGCGACCGGAATTTCGAGCCGTTCAGCCAGTTCGATCAGTTGTCCGCTGGCGTCCGAGGTTTTCACCCCACCACCGGCAACAATCACCGGCTTCGACGCACTGGCAAGTGCACTGAGTGCTGCATTTACTGATTCGGAATCTGGCTCAGGTCGGAACGGGGGAAGACTGGAGAATTGGTTTTCGATCACCACTTCCATGTCGGCGCTTTTCTTTGTAATTTCACCGCCTGCGATTCCCGCAAGATCGAGATGCGCAGGACCTGGCGTGCCGGTGGTCGCTTCTCGAATCGCCTGACGGAGGTACATTGGAAGCTGATCAGTCGAATCGACCCGAGCACTGTATTTTGTGTTGGCACTGAAGGGGCTGCCGTGGTCGACTTCCTGATAGGCGTGACGATCTTGCTGTTCTTGGGTGAGCCGACCCGTTAGTGCGATGACAGGAGAGCTGGCGAGGTAGGCGTCTTGTAGACCAGCAGCGAGGTTGGTCGCCCCAACCGACTGCGCACCACAGAAGGCGATCGAGCCTTTAACCCGGGCGTAGCCATCAGCCATATAGGCGGCAGGCTTCTCGCTGTGTGCCATGATCCGCGCAATACCGAGTTCCTCCATACGCACCATGGAATCATCGACGATTACCGGCATAAAGAAGAAGTGCGTAACTCCGTACCCGTGGAGCGTCTCGGCAAGAAATTCGCCACCTGTCATCTCGGTCATGTAGTCAAACAGCCTTCGTTGAAATGTGTGTCTCGAAACTTCGGCGAACTTTACATCAGTGAATGACCGGTTGGACCGACGAATGCGTGAAGTTGAGAATGAAGTGCAAAGCACCGACTAGGCTGATCGCAACCTGATCCTCGATGGCAGCTTTCTCGGTTTTCCAGCCAGAAGTGCGGCTATTCCGCAGAGTGGTGGAAGTGCCATGTAGGCGATCAGACCGACCGTGTACGATCCCGTCTGATCGATCGAAAGAGCAAGAGGCAGTGGCCCAAGAGCCGCGGCGGTCATGGTGCCGAAGTTTGCCACACCACGAATACTGCCAAGATGCCTTCGTCCGAAATACGTGGGCACACCATTTGATTGAGATTCATCAAGAATCCCTGGATTGTGCCAATAACTGGGTTGCTGCTGTTAGCGGCGGCGCTCGAATCATGCGAATGCTGCTCCGGCAGCAGAAACGGCTCCTGCTAACGCTTCCGATCAGATCAAATCAACTGGAGTTGAGTAATCACAACGCCCCGTAGTCATAGTCTGGCTGAGGGGTGTTCTTGTGCGAGAGAGTTGATCAGTATCTTAGGCACGTCCGAACTTTTCTGCGATGTGACCTGTGACGTACTCAGCATCTTCGCCGACTCCAATGAATTGAGCCGATTTGGATCCGAACATCCACTGGAGTCCCATGAAATACAACCCCGGATACTCAGTCACGCCGCGCGTTTGATTCGGGTAGTTGTGCTCACCCGTAATCGGGAGCTTAATCCAGTCGAACTCGTACTTGAATCCGGTCGACCAGATAATCGTGATTATTCCGGCGTCTAGCAGGTTCAGGGAAGCCGGACTTTCCTCTTTCGGCCATTCCTGAATTCCGGGTGGGTCGATCGTGTCGTCGGGAGGCATTTGCATGCCGTGCTTTTCGATATATGCGTCGACGTTCGCCTTCCACCTGATCGGGTACTCATCTATCGCTCTCAGAATCTCCAACAGGTCGGTTCGCAAGTTGAGCGTGTCGCCCCTACCTCCTGTCACTGGGCCAACAAGTGTTACGCCATCTTTAGCCATCTGGCGCAGGTAGATATTGTGACCGCCGCGGGCTCCGCTTGTGTGCGCCGACGAACCGTACCTCGCATCGTTAACCGATTCGACGTTTTCGATAGTTCTATCGAAGTTACCCATCGTGTAATTCCACCACGAGGAATCACGGCCTCGATATCGGCGAGGACGTCGCCCAGCGTTCCCGACCGATAGGAATACTTGCCGACCGGCGTCGTGTAGCTCCTCGGCTACTTGTGCGCCCGACTGACCTGAACCAACGACCAGCACTGCACCCTCCACCAGCGCCTGGGGGTTCTTGTAGTCGGCTGAATGGATCTGAATGA
Organism: uncultured Dehalococcoidia bacterium; assembly: GCA_913052475.1. Lineage (GTDB taxonomy): Bacteria > Chloroflexota > Dehalococcoidia > Lucifugimonadales > Lucifugimonadaceae > Lucifugimonas. The sequence continues at coordinate 885 of CAJXEJ010000040.1, read as the reverse complement.
CAGAGTCAGTGATGTCGGGAGAGAAATCGGGGACTTTTGGCACACCGAACGCTCCCGTCGCGACCACCACGCAGCGTGCAGCGATTACTTGGCCAGAATCCAACGTGAGGAGATAGCCGTCCCCTTTGCGTTCGAGCGAATCGACCTCAACGCCAGTCCTAACTGGAGCGTCGAAATGCTTAGCGTAGTTCTGGAGGTAGTTGATCGTTTCTATCTTCGAGAGATATCCTTCAGGATCGTCGCCAACATAGTGAAACCCGGGAAGTCGAACCGCCCAGTTCGGATTGACCAGATAAAAGCCATCCCAACGTTCAACATCCCATGTGTTCCCAACCTCGCCACGTTCGAGGATGACGTGCTCGATACCGTGTTCTTTGAGGAAGTAACTGGTCGCCAAACCGGCCGATCCGGCTCCGATTATTACGATGTTGTGCGATTCGTTCTCGTGCGAACCCGACAAATGCGGACGCCCTTTGTTGGATGTTCTGAGTGGTTTGGACCGTTGATGCTGATATTGATATCGAGCTGGCAGCGCCAAGGATAGTAGCTCCAAAATGAAACTTGTGGGCGAAGTGGCTGCTTATTTTGCGGATTGAACTCGCGATTCTGTTTGCCTGCGACTTGTGCTCGACACAGTTCGCTATGAAACTTGTTTCCGAATCGCGCTTTACCAACTTTGCAGCATCGAAAGAACTTTCATGAAAATCACTAAAGTCACACCCTGGCTGCTTCTTGCCACCGCTGCCTACAACTTTGGTCGACAGGGTGAATACATCTTTGTGGAGGTTCAAACCGACGAAGGTATTACGGGCTGGGGCGAGGTGACGACTACTCATCCGGTCGCAAACCGGGCTGTCTGTGCCGTGTTGCAGCAGATAGATCCGT
>CAJXEJ010000039.1 GCA_913052475.1 uncultured Dehalococcoidia bacterium | reverse complement strand
TACCAACCCAGCGGTTATTAGCCTTTACGTCAACCACGGTGCCTTTGGTGATGACGCGAACCTTAATGTCGTCTACCCAACGTCACTCGTGAACACCACCACAGCGACAATCAAGAGTGTTGTTGACACCGGTGGAACTGCAGTTCTAACCCTCTCAGAGACCGGTCGAAACACTGGTCGATTTGAAGGTGAAGTGTGGGTCAAAGAACGTACCGCAGGATTTACTGCAGGTACGAACGGTAACCCGGCAACAATTCCGGCTGTTGGTGGTCCAATCACCGTGAGTTACGTTGATGCTGTTACCTCTGGGACAGCGACAAATGTAGCGCGAACTGCTAGTTACAAGATCGACGTAACTTCGCCGACCGCGACAATCAGTGCACCGACAACCGCATCTGAGACCCAGAATCGATTGCCAACGTTCACTGGTAGCGTAACTGACGCCGAGTCAGGTATCGACGTCAGCTTATTCTCGCTGAACATCGACAACACGACTGACGCCCTTAACGCCTCGATGGTCATTTCGGCAGGTAATAACCTGTCCGCTCCGACCATCATTGGTAAAGTCGCCAGTATCGACCTCAGCGCAATTGCAGATGGTACTGCCACAGTACCGTTCACTTACGCGGAGACTGTCGTGCTGCCTAACGCCGGTGTGACGATCCCGGATCACATTGTTGACTTCCAGGTTCGGACTGCTGACCTCGCTGGTAACTACGGTTACTCAGACGCTAAGACTGCTACCGGTAACGACGGCACAGGCCGACACGGTAACCAGCCTCACACCGTCAAGATTGACCAGGTTCTTCCGACGATTACTGCTGTTGAATCAGGAGTAGAGTGGGACACTACGGTCGCTACCCCGGTTGAGAAGGAAAACGTACGTGACTCGCTAGTTGTCCGATTCGACGGCAAGATCAAAGACACTTCCGTAACTGCAAGTGACTTTGGGGTCGTATTAAGTGGCACAACCGCCACAATCGTACCCGCAAGCGTCGTTGTTAAAAATGCGAACGTTTACCTTGATCTGGACACGACGATTCCGTCGGACAACCTGCCAACTGTCAGCGTTCAGGGAGTTGTCCAGGATCTTGCTGGTAACTCGACCGACGAAGGTTCAAAGAAGTCTTCTGACGACCTCTCACCTGTTATCACCGTGACCCGCTCAGGCGGTTCAGGTACTGGTACAGGTACTGAAGCTGCCGACGCTCTTACTAAAGACAAGATGACTATCACCGTTGAATCCGATGAGACCCTTCAAGGTCCTCCGGCGATCACAGTGACGGACATCAATGCAAACGGTACTCCGGTTTCAGCTGTGGGTAACGTAAACAACTCCACGCTCGCTGTCTCTCAAGGCGGCAACAAGTGGTCACTCGTTGTAAGCAAAGGCTCATCAGCGGATGGTTCACGTGCAGTGAAGGTAGTTAGTTACGACGCTGCAGGTAACGACACGACGAGTGGCAAGGACAACGTCAAGGCTTACACCCTTGACAAGGTCGTCACTGCTCCTGATACGTTGCCGGCTAGCGGCGGTACGACAACTGAGTCGAAACCGTTCCTTACCTACAGCTACGGTACCGCCGGTGAGAAGCAATCGGTAACGATTAACTCTGCCACGCTCGACACTGTCGACGTGTTAAGCGAAGTTATCGCTTCTGCTGACAGCAAGACCTTCTTCTACCAGCCCTCAACTGCTTTGACTAACGCAGCGCACACGTGGGTTATGAAGGCCACGGACGCTGCCGGTAACACCCTTACCACGACAATCACGTTCACCAAGTCTGACCGAACAGACTTCGTGCTCACAATGTTCGCAGGTTGGAACTCAGTTTCCCTCCCGTCGAACCCGCTTGAGACTGGTATCGATTCAGTTCTGTCGAACACTGGTATCAAACAGGTTGTTGCCTACGACGCAACCACGCCTTCACAGCCGTGGAGAATTGCTTCGAAGGTTGGATCAGCTGACTACACCTCGCAGACCGAACCTGGCCTGACGACTGTGGAAGCTGGACCTGGTTACTGGGTTGAGACCGAGGACTTCGAAGACCAGACGGTTACCCTTGAGGGCCCGACTGGTCCTGGCGATGCACGACCAGGCCTGACTACGATTGCAACCGGCAACGGTTGGAACCTAGTTGGTGTGGTTGATCAGAGCCGTTCGCAGACTCAGGCCATAAACAGGGATGCGACCCTTCAACGAACCAATTCCGGTGGTGCGGACGTGCCCGTCACCGCCGGCACGTACTTCAACACCGTGAATAACGGTCGAGCGTACACATTCGACACCGTGACATCCAAGTTCCGTGAATTGGCAGGGGCCGACACCCTGACCATTGGTTCTGGTATCTGGGTGTTCATCAGCCCGCAGGACAACGGAAAGCTCCCGCACATCGTTCCGTAAGGACGACTGCTAGAGTTCGAACGTAATAATGGGCGCCCCCCTTCCGAATCATCGGGAGGGGGGCGTTTTGCTGAGAAAGATGATTGAAATTGATCTGGGCGCGGGAGAGATGGAATATGAAAGCTAGACTGGCATGGCTGCTGATCGTGACCGCCGTTATTGCGGGATTGATTGCAGGAATCGGTGAACAAGCGAGTGCCCAGGGTGACATTCCGAGCATCTCAGCTATCACCCTTCACGGCAACGTAACTATCTCAGGCGATGCAGATCCCAATGGGATGATCATCACTGCGAAAATCGATGATTGGGTCTCAAACCCTGTTGTCGTAGGTGAACAGACCGACAATACTTATGTGGGATTGTTCATCCACGCTCCCAGCAACCTGATTGGTAAGGACGTTACCTTCTGGCTTGAAGAGCAGGTGGAGGCGGATGAGAAGACTCCTTACGTATTTCTTGATCAATTCGGAAACGGGGTCCTCGACTGGGGTCTCCCGCAATTGCGACAGCAAAACCTGCGATTCCCGTTTACACCGATCCCTACACCCACTCCGACCGAGATTCCGCCATCGCCTACCGCGACACCAGTCATTCTTGCGCCAACTTTCTACGAAGGACGAGTGAGAACAGGTTCAGTACCGCCTCCGGAAGGAACACTGATCCACGCGGTCATTGATGACTTTGTGACTCCGTTCGCCTCGGTATTCAATGGCGAATATTTCCTGACCGTTGACCCTATGATGGAAAACTACGATGGACGGCCCGTCCAGTTCTTTATTGGTGACCTCAAGGCATTGCAAGTCGACGTGTTCGAAGATGGGGTTCGTAAGCAGAATTTCCTGCTCGTGTTCCCACCACTGCCGACACCGACTCCAACGCCAGTGCCGCCAACCTTGACTCCAACGCCAGTGCCGCCAACCTTGACTCCAATACCGACGCCTACTCTGACGCCGACGCCTACTCTAACGCCGACGCCTACTTTGACGCCGACGCCTACCCCGGAGCCAACCCGTACGCCGACACCGACACCGACGCCGACGGTCGTGCCAACGGCAACTCCGACGCCGACGCCAATCGCTGATGTTCCTGCCACGGTGGCAGCACAGGCTACGGCCACTGCTGTTGCCGAGGAAGAAGAAGCAGGCGGAGGTGTCTGTAACGCCCAAGAAGGCGGTCCGGCAAGTATTGGTAGCCTTGCACTGTTTCTAACGCCTCTGGCGTTACTTGCGTGGCGACGATTCGAGAAGAGCACCAGATAGGTGTAAACACTCGATCTTCGAAAATCGTAATTGCTAGCTAATAAGAAAAGCCCCTGCGATTCCGCAGGGGCTTTTTGTTTGTTCAACTACTACGGGTTAGGAATGTCGAAACCCGTTTTGCAAATCAGTGCCTATCGCTGTTGAAGAACGACCACAACTCGCTCGTCAGGTAAGCCGCTCTTGCTCACCGTCAGGCGGGGTGTCGCCTCGAATTCCTTGACGCCTAGCTCGGTGAGTAGCCGTTGCATAGCAGCACTGGGTTTACCCAACGCCGAATCGTATCCGGATGGCACAATCATCTTCGGCTCGAGATTTCTGATCACAGCCGACATCTCATCCGGTTCGAGTCCCTGCGATTCAGTGTTGATGACTAATACGTCTACCTTACTGATCTGCTGAACTGATTGCGCAGAAGGTTGGTGTCCGGGGTTGCCAAGTGTTGCGACCTGCAAGCCATCAGCATCGACAATGTAGACGGTGTTGATATCTTTCGAAATCGCCGGGTCGTCGGCAGGCGTTGCGACGCCTCTGACGCTAAGACCACCGATTTCATACTCGCCCGGTCCCGCCAACACCTGAAAATCGCTGTCTGGATGGTTCGATCGCTCGCCCTGGCTGTAAACGAAGACGGTGTTCTTGTCGTCGAGATCCTTCGCCTTCGGCAGAGCACCCTGATGATCGACTATGACGACACCCACTGAAGATTTGACTTCAAAGGTCGAATTGCCAAGCCAGCGAATTTCCATGTGGATGTTCCTCGATTCGATCATTCTTGCGTCCACTCCGTGAGCAAATACTCAACTTGAGCGCAGTTCAGGAATCAATTTAACTATGTGCCCGCGAAAGCGTCAATTGAAATATTGTTGAAGAGCCCATGCTGAGAGTAAATTGACGAGAATTCAAACATCCGGTTCGAAGCCGTTCCGAATACCCCAATCAATACGAGCCGATTCTCTAGAGGCGATCCCACGCGAGGAATCGCTCAAAAAAATTTGGTTGCGTTTAGCCGTTATGGAACGACCGACACGACAGAAAGCATGATCGGTGTGATGTCTCCACCTCGTATGGAGTACGAAACCACCATTCCGGCAGTGCGATACATGGCGAATCATCTCGATCAGATGACGATGATGTTCTACGACGGCTAGCACTATAGTCGTTTTTCACCAGTTTACTTTCGACCGACTTGGGTTTTAACCCTCATTCGGATTCAGCGCCTCTCAGGCTTATAATTGATTCGTTCGCGCAGTGTAAAAGCGCGAACTCAATTTGCGAACTGAAATCAACTTTCGCTACGGGTAAGTGGCCGCTCTTTATGACAACTAGCAAGCGTGATTATTACGAGGTTCTTGGTGTTGCCCGTGACGCTACACCTGAAGATCTCAAAAAGGCGTTTCGCAAGCAGGCGCTGAAGCATCACCCCGACCGCAACAAAGAAGCGGGCGCTAGCGATCGCTTTAAAGAAATCAACGAGGCCTACCAAGTTCTCAGCGATCCACAACGAAAAGCGCAGTACGACCAGTTCGGCCACGAGGGTGTAAACGGTCAGGCCGGTCGAGGTTTCGATGGTTTCGAAGGATTTGGCGGCTTCGGCGATATTTTCGACTCGTTCTTCGGTGGCTCAACCCGACAGGCACCGAACCGTGGTGCCGATCTCGAGTTTCAGATCAATGTTTCATTCCGCGACGCTGCGTTTGGCGTTCCGCGTGAACTCGAACTCAACCGCATGGAACGTTGTGAGCGCTGCGATGGTAACCGAGTTGAACCTGGTACCGACGTGGTCGAATGCTCTACGTGCCACGGTGAAGGAAAGGTACGCCGCACGCAACGCACGTTCTTCGGTCAATTCCAACAGGTCACAGCCTGCCCGACCTGCCAAGGTGAAGGTCAGCAGATAAAGACAGCCTGCAAACAGTGTTCCGGAAAAGGGACTGAACGAAAATCTCGAACGATCGAAGTGCAAGTCCCGCCTGGCGTCGAACATGGAACCAGACTGCTCATCCACGGCGAAGGGGAATCGGGCGGTAGAGGCAACGGCAACGGCGATCTATACGTTCATATCGGTGTTCAGCGTGACAAAGTCTTCTCCCGCCGCGGCAATGATGTATTGATGACCGCTGATATAAACATGGCGATGGCCGCTCTGGGTGGAATCATCAATGTCGAAACTCTCGAAGGCTCTGCTGATATCGATATCAAACCTGGCACCCAATCGGGATCGGTCACTCGTATCAAGAATGCCGGGATACCCCATATGGGAACGGCCGGACGGCGCGGCGATCAACTTGTCGAACTGAAGGTTGTCACACCGAAGAAGCTCGATGACGAACAGACTGAACTCCTCCAGAAACTCGCCGAATCGTTCGGACTCGAACGAGTAAGTGAGAACTCCGGTTCAGAACAGGGCATATTTGATCGATTCAAAGATGCGTTCCGCGGCGAAGATAGCGACTCTTAGTTCGGATTTCTCGTTCAGTTCAACATTTATCAGAAATTAAGGTAGATCAGATGCGCTGGCTTCAGCTCAGCATCAAGGCACCGCCCGAGTACGTTGAGCCTCTCACTCATCTGTTCAACATCCACGGTGAAGGCTCTGCGTCTGTCGAGCGTCCCGGCGGCTATAATCCCGACGAAGGCGAGTCGCCCGATCCCACAGCATGGGTCACAATTCGTGGTTGGTTACCTCTCGATCTAACGACAGAAAGTCGAAAAACGGCGATCGATGCCAGTGTGCGGCTGATCAGACATTTGGTCGATCTGCCGGAAATCGAAGAAGCCGAAGTTAGCGATGACGAGTGGCGGAATCAGAAATTCGAGCCGATCAAGGTTGGAAAAAACCTGGTTATCGTCCCTCGCTCCACCGAATACAACGGCAAACCGGAAGACATCGTCATCAAGCTTGAACCAGGTCTGGCGTTCGGCACCGGGCATCATCCGACCACGCTAATGTGCCTGGAAGAAATCGAAAAAGTGCTGAAACCCGGTGATCAATTCCTCGATGTAGGCTGTGGCTCCGGCGTTCTCTCCATCGCCGCTCTCGCTCTGGGTGCTGAACACGCCGTTGGGCTAGATATCGAAGACAACGCAGTAATTTCATCTGAAACCAATCTTGCTGAAGCAGGTTTTGCGGAAAATTCGACAATTCTGGCGGGATCGATTCCGCACGAGCAGGTTCCCAATAGTGGGTTTGATGTCGTGGGTACCAACATAGCTGCAAACGTGTTGATCGCTCTCGCGCAACCGCTCATTGATTCGGTTTCCGAGAACGGCGTAATCATCACTTCAGGTGTTCTCGAAACACGGCTCGATGAGGTTGTGGCGGCTTTTAAAGCGGTGGGTGGTGAAGTTCAGTCGAGTCGAATGATCGAAGACTGGACCGCAACCAGAATCGTTCGTTCCGCAGGAGCAAAGTAATGCATCGCTTCTACGTACCGGATCTTGATTTGGCAGACCAACCGATCACGCTGGTTGGCTCGATTGCCCGGCAATTGACGACCGTTTTGCGGATCGGTGCTGGTGAGCACGTGCGAGTATTCGATGGCTCAGGATCGGAGTGGGAGCTCGAGATCGATCAGGTCGCCAGAAACGAAGTGATGGCCACTTTATTCTCAGATGTAAACCCGATCCCTGAACCGAAAAGCAAAGTCACAATGCTGCTCGGGTTAGCACGGCCAGAACGCATCGAACTAGCAATCCAAAAATGCACCGAACTCGGCGCTGTACGATTTGTCCCCGTGATGTCGGAACGAGTTCAGGGCGGCAACACAGGCGCACCGTCACCAAAGCGACTCGACCGCTGGCAGCGAATCGCGATCGAAGCTGCCGAGCAAAGCGGTAGAGCAACCGTTCCAACCGTCGAGACACTGATGCCGCTCACGGAAGCGATCGACCAACTGATCAAACAACAACCCCTACTCTGTATGTGGGAAGAGATCGGCCAAAGCTCGAAATCGCTACGTGAAACCCTTCGATCGCTCGACGATATCCAATCGAACCTTGCTACTCTCATCGGGCCACCAGGCGGATTCAGCGAAAGCGAAGCTTCAGCAATCCGTGATGCCGGAGCCAACCTCGTTACGCTGGGCGCACGCGTACTGCGCAGTGAAACAGCGGCAATTACCGCAATGTCGGCAATCCTCTACGAACTGGGCGATCTGGGCGATTAGCGCCTCTAGTACCTGATTTCTGGCTGCAGCGTGCGACCCATGAGATCTCGAAGAGCGTCGTTGGGCGATGCCCCTTCGAACAACACACTGTGCGTCGCATCGGTAATCGGCATCTCAATTCCAAGCTCTTGTGCCAGTCGAACCGCCGCCTGTGTTGTTGGTGCTCCCTCGGCAGTTTGCCCGAGATCTTCGAGGGCTGTGGCAAGGTCACGACCCGATGCCAATCCAACACCAAGCCGATAGTTTCGACTCAGAGTTGAATAGCACGTGGCGATCAGATCGCCCATACCGCTCAAGCCGGCAAATGTATCGGTCTGGGCACCCATCGCGACACCGAGACGAGTAATTTCATGGAGTCCTCTGGTCACATACGCAGCTTTGGCGTTTGCACCAAGTCCTGCACCATCGATAAATCCCGCTCCAATAGCGACGATATTTTTCAGTGCCCCACCAAGTTCAACACCGGTTACATCTTCACTTCGGTAAATCCGAAACACGTCGGAACTCAGAGTTTCCTGAACCACCTCAGCGATAGCATCTCTGGGAAACGCAACGGTCGCCGTAGCGACCTTGCCAACCGCTATTTCTGGGGCAAGATTTGGACCAGACAACACGCCGATTTGGCTGGGGTTGAATGTCGGCATTTCTTCGGCGATCACCTGCGACATGCGTTTGCCGGAATCGATCTCAATCCCCTTGGTCGCACACACCACATTCGCATCAGTCGGAATCGCTTCTCGAATATTTCGAATGTTCTCGCGAACTGTCACCGAGGGCACGACTACCATCACAAGCTCAGAGCCAGCAAGAGATTCGTCGAGAGATTCCGAAACGATCATTGAGTCCGGGAATTCGACTCCCGGCACCGATCGTTCGTTTACGCGCGCCGATGACAGTTCTTCCGCACGCGACTCGCTACGAGACCACAGAACGGTCTTGTGCCCGGTGCGTGCCAGAAGAATTCCGAGGGTGGTCGCCCATGCCCCCGTACCGATGATACCAATTTGTGTCACACCAGCAGTTTACGGTGTTCGCTCGGTTCTGCGCGGGTTTGGCTTGTTCTCAAGCCTCGATTCATCGCCTTTTGCGAGGCGGTCGACATTCTTACGATGGCTCCAAATGATGGAAATCAGAACAGGTACAGCGAATAGCAGGTACCAGGCATCGTGCTCCCAACCGAATATCGTGAGATCGAAGATGCTGAAAATGATCAATAGCCCCTGACTCAGGCCGGCACCGATGACCGATCCCAGCGATACGTATCGCGTTATTGCTGCGATAGCGACGCCACTGAGGGCTATGGCTGCAGAAATTGGGGAAATCACCGCCAGTGCACCTAATCCGGTCGCCACTCCCTTGCCACCCTTAAAACGAATATAGACCGGAAACATGTGACCAAGAACAGCTATCGTTCCAGCCGCTGCGATCAACCAGGCATCGCCTTCAACTGCGTATCGGGCTATTGCAGTGACGATCAATCCTTTGCCAACATCCGAAGCCAGAACGACCGCACCGGCATAGGGCCCAAGCGTGCGATTTACGTTTGTAGCGCCCGATCCACCGCTTCCGTAGCTGCGAATATCGACGCCTCGAAACACACGTCCGATGATCACGCCAAACGGTATCGCGCCCACTAAATAGGCGACTACAAGAACAATGATTGCGATGGCCGGATCACTCATCTTCTCGGCTTTGGAAGGTCATTCTCAAAGGAGAACCTTTAAAACCGAAACGCTCTCGCAGTTGGTTCTCCAAGTACCTACGATAGCTGAAGTGTATTAGTTCTGGGTTTCGAGCGGTGAATTGGAATGTTGGTGGCGAGGTCCTGCTCTGGATACAGCGATAGATTCTCGGTCGACGTGTGCCGATTCCGGGCAGTGGATTTTCGCCCATTGCATCGAATATCACTCGACTGACCTCAGCTCGCGGCATCTGCTTCGAGAACTCTCCGAAAACTTCCAAGATCGTTGGCAGTAGTGTGTCGACCCCCCAGCCTTTTAGGGCGGAAGTGAAAACAATGGGAACATCCGGGATGAACTTGAACCGGTTCCTCACCGCTTCAGCTGCTTCAGCCTTGACGAGTCCGAGCTCATTCGCCAGATCCCACTTGTTAATCACAACTACGGTCGCTCGTGACGCATCGTCGATGTAGCCACCGATGTGCTGGTCTTGCGCAGTAACAAATTCAGTGGCATCGAGCACTAGAACGACGACATAGCATCGCTCAATGGCGCCAATCGCACGGATGGCACTGTATTTTTCAATTCCCGCTTCTGCCTTGCCACGTCGACGCAAACCTGCTGTGTCGAGAAACGTGATTCGCGTACCTTCGTAATCGAACAGCGAGTCGACGGTATCTCGAGTGGTACCTGCGACAGGGCTGACAATTGCACGCTCTTCACCTGTCATTGCGTTGAATAGAGCTGATTTGCCGGCGTTCGGTCGTCCCGCGATCGCAACGCGAATCGAATTTTGACCAATAGGTTGGTCTTCGAAAGGTGGTAGCTGTTCGAAGACGTTCTGCATCAGGTCGCCGATACCGGTGTCGTGGTAGGCACTGATCGGATGCGGATCGCCAAGACCAAGTTCGAAGAACTCGTAGATCATGTCTTCTCGGGAAAGTGTGTCGGCCTTGTTGGCGGCGAGAACAACCGGCTTTTCGGCACGACGAACCATGTTGGCGGCGTCTCGGTCGGCATTGGTAACGCCATCGTTCACATCGACAACGAAAATGATCGCATCAGCCTGATTGAGGGCGATTTCGACCTGCGCCTTGATGTCATCCCACATAAGTTCGTTGTGTGGTTGATCTTCGACACCGGCTGTGTCGACAACGAGATACCGATACCGGCCCCACTCAGCATCGATAGAAACTCGGTCGCGCGTTGTTCCTGGTATGTCGCTAACGATCGCGATTCGTCGACCTGCCAAACGATTGAACAGGGTCGATTTGCCGACGTTGGGCCGGCCGATGATTGCTACAACTGGAAGAGCCATCTAGATCAGTTTTTCCATGAGAGCAGCCTGTGCCCACAAGCGATTTTCGGCCTGATCGAACGCAACCGATCTCGAATCGTAAAGAAGACCATCTGAAATCTCCTCGCCGGGGTGGGCAGGTAGATCATGCATGAACTTCACATTGGGTCCTGCTTGATCGAGCAATGCTGGATTCACCTGATAGCCATCGAACTCAGCAAGGCGTCTGGCCGTTTCGGCCTCCTGCCCCATACTTGTCCAGACATCGGTGTAGACGATATCGGCACCAGCTACGGCTTCTTGCGGGCTTGTGATTTGCTTGACCGATCCGCCAACAGAACCACCGTATGTGTTTGCACCTTCAAGTACATCAACCGGCAATGCGTAGCCATCAGGTGATGCGACTGTCAGATGTCCACCAAGACCGGCAACGGCATATCCAAGGCTCACAGCAACGTTGTTGCCATCGCCAATGTACGCCACCCTTGCGCCCTGAACGCTGCCCAACTGCTCGGTGATTGTCTGGGTGTCGGCGAGTGCCTGGCAGGGGTGTTCGGCGTCTGTGAGGGCGTTGATCACAGGAATAGACGCGCTCGCGGCGAACTCTTCGATCGTCGACTGTGCGAACGTCCTGATGACTGCGACATCGGATATGCGAGACATAACCTGGGCTACGTCTGCAACCGGCTCGCGCTTCCCGAGTCCGACTTCTTCCGGGCTGAAGTGGACGGGATTGCCACCGAGTTTTTCTGCGCCAACCCAGAAAGAAAGTTTTGTGCGTAGCGACGGCTTTTCGAACAGGATAGATACCGATTTTCCTGCCAGAGCGTTGCTAGCCGCACCGGATTTTAATTCGATCGCGCGATCGAGTATCGGCTGAATTTCTTCGGGCGTGACATCGCTGAAGTTGAGAAAGTGATTAACCATGAAGGGAAGTGACCTCGACTCGAATTAGAAATGAAAAAGAACATGCTCTATTTCGGGGTGCTTATGCACCCTTCGTTCGGTGTCGCCAAAACAGACAGCGGTTTTCGTCTGTGGGTGTAGCGGTTGCCAACGTGAGAGTTCCTGTAATCAAGAGTCGGAAGAGGCGTTTAGGCTATCGCCAGCAACCAGTTCAGCTGGCGAGCTATTAATACTAACCCGGCATCGCCTTCAAAACTATGCCGACTAATTACGCGATAACACCCACGAATTCACGCAGAAGTGAACTTCAACAGGGTGTGACCGTCATCGTTGTGCTCGAACACAGGCTGCAGTGCCATGCCGATCCGCAGATTTTCCGGTTCGGGATCGATACCAACGATATTCGTTGGCACAATCACATCCTCTTCGAGTTGAACGAGTGCGGCTATATACGGCACGTCGCCAACAAAACCTATGTGCGGTGCGGCATGAACGATCGAGAACGTGAAAAGTTCAGCGTTGCCTGATGCCTGCACCCATTCGATTCCATCAGGGCCACTTTCGGGATCTGAAATGGAAACCTGCCGGGGATAAAACTGGAACTTACCGGTAGCTTTTGATCGCTGAAGCCAGATTTCTTCGTTCTTGAGCCCATCCCAGTAACGATCTGACTCGGGTTGTGGGAGCGGCTGAGGTTTCGGAGTTGCGTTTGTCATTTCTATTCAACCCCCAATACGACTGTCCCTGTCGAGGATAAAAGCCCGCCGGTGCCGTGAGCTACCGCAAGGTTGCAGTTATCGAGTTGACGCTCGCCTGCCTGGCCTCGCAATTGCCGAGCTGCTTCTACAAGCGTGAATATTCCGTACATTCCAGGATGGGTGTAGGAGAGTCCTCCACCGTTGGTATTCAACGGGAACTCGCCTCCCGGCGCGGTTCGTTGCGATGCAACGAGGTCGGGGCCTTCACCCGGTCCGCAGAAACCAAGATTTTCAAGACTTACCAGCACTGTGTAGGTAAACGAGTCGTAGATCATGGCCAGATCGATATCGGAATAGGTTACGCCTGCCATCTCGAGTGCCTGAGGTCCGGTATTTCGTCCGAACGCTCTGGTGAGATCGGGCATTTGCGAAATTCCAGAGTGATCGTGCCCCTCGCCCGCGCCAAGAATCTTTACGCTGCCGTTTTTGGCGTTGCGCGCCCTCTCGGGAGTGGTGATTACTATCGCAGCACCAGCGTCGGTCACGAGGCAGCAATCGAGGAGATGGAACGGCCACGCCACCCACCTTGAGTTGTGATAATCATCGAAAGTCGCTGGTACATCGTGGAAATACGCCATCGGGTTCAGATTCGCCCACTTGCGTGTTGAAATCGCTATTTCCGCCATCGCCTGCCTTGTTCGATCCTCGCCGTACTCGTGCATGTATCGTCGAGCCGCCATCGCATACGAAACGGGTGGCCCGATGATGCCGTATGGAGCCTCGAACTGGGCCATTGGCGTTCCGGGATTACGAGCCATCGGAGCACGATCTGACCGACCCGACTGGCCATGCGTGATCAGTGCAACCTCGCAGTAACCGGCTGCAATCGCCGCCAGAGCGTGTGCAACGTGGATTACAAAGGATGAACCACCAACCGATGTGCTATCAGTGTAGCGGGGCTGAATGCCTAGATATTCGGCAACATCAAGCGTCGACCATCCAGCGGTGAACAGCGCATCAACATCGGAAAGTTGCATACTCGCATCGTCGAGGGCGTTGATAGCCGCTTCTGAGTGATGAGCGAGTGGCGATTTCTCAGGAACCTTCCCGAGCTTGTTCGATTCACCCACGCCCACAATGTGAGCCTGACCCGATAAATTCTGAAGTCTCTGAATATTTGGCATATTTGTACAAATCTACGGTGCCGCTGTTTGATCGGTGTCAGGCAGCAGTTGGTCAGTCCACGATCTATTGCATCGGTGAGTAGGGGGTCGGAATCAATAGCTGGTTTCGAACGTTTTTAACGATCTGGCCGTCCAGATGCGATTCGTCGAAAACTCGTTCTCGCTCAGGATCAGCCCTGAAACTTGCCCACGCGGCAGCACGCTGGTTCGCATCCTCGAATGCCACCATGTACGTCAACTCGTGGTTGCTCTCGCCAACGTCGGTGGTCCAGTAGCCGATGTTTTTGATGCCGTGCTTCTCGAAAAGTTTCATCGTGTGATTAGCAAATCGAGCATTAATGTTTTGCAGACGCCCGGGCAGGCATTCGTACACGCGAAGTTCGTAGAGCATCGCAATATCCTTTCACCGATGAATATTGAGCCGAAGTTTACGCGGCTCTGGCGAGATTCTGAATAGTTAGTGGCGGCTCGTCAACCTGTAACGCGGTTCACAGCGTCGATCATACGTCGAAGTGTGGGATCGTTTGGCTGATGAGCGAGCGTGGGACCATCGAGAGCTGATATTGCTACTCGTCCCCGATTCAGCACTTCCGTATCCGTACCCCGTGCGAATTG
The DNA here is from genome assembly GCA_913052475.1 of uncultured Dehalococcoidia bacterium. Taxonomy (GTDB): domain Bacteria; phylum Chloroflexota; class Dehalococcoidia; order Lucifugimonadales; family Lucifugimonadaceae; genus Lucifugimonas. The sequence continues at coordinate 2,468 of CAJXEJ010000039.1, read as the reverse complement.
CTGACGCTCGATGTTCACGCTCAATCCTGAGAACAGTTCGTACCCGCCATCACTTCGCGCTTCTATCAGACTCCTGAATTCAGATGGAGCTGGAACTGCTCCCTCAGCACCGAGAATCCTGCCATCCCTAAACATTGGGATGTTTACATTGAAAAGCGCACCCTGGGCGGTGTCGGGGCTCATTAGTTCACGAGCAACCTCGGTCACCGTGTCTCTGACCACCGGATCGTCCATGTCATCTTCGAAACCCATCGAGAACGCGCAGGATTTATAGCCCTTTCCTGCGGCGACAATCGCAGCGCCCATCGTCCCTGAAATAAACAGATTGCGGCTTGTGTTGAACCCGGGATTGATGCCGGCGACAACGACACCGACGTCACCCATCAGAACGTGTTCAATGCCGAGAATCACCGAATCGCCGGGCGTACCGCTCACCGCGTGACATTCGACACCGTCGACACGACTCGGTGCGCGGTTGATTTTCACCGAGCGGCGAAGGGTTAAGCCGGCACCGACACCCGACTGGTTTTCGGCTGGAGCGACAACGGCAACTTCACCCAGATCTTTAACAGCGTTTACTAACGCCCAGATTCCGTTGTTGTCGAAACCGTCGTCGTTCGTAACAAGAATTTTCATGCGCTAAATCGTAATAGTCGCCCAAGGTGAATTGTCTAGTTTAGGAGCAGATTGTCGATCAATCTTGCTTTGCCGATCTGTACGGCAAGAAGAGCACGCGCTGAGCCAACAACTTGAAACAACTCCTCGAACGTATCAATATTGGCGATCGAAGCGTACTGGGTTGATGCAAGCGGCTCATCACTCAACACATCAGACATCGCTGATCGAAGCACGTTTCCCGATCGTTCACCAGAATCCCAAACTGTCTTTGCGGCCAAAAGCGCTCGATACAAAACAGCTGCAGCCTTCCGTTCTTCTGTGGAGAGATAGGCATTTCGGCTACTTATTGCCAGACCATCGGCTTCGCGCACGGTTGGAATCGGAATGATCTCGACACCCAACCCAAGTGACTCGTTGACATGCTGGATAATCCGAAGCTGCTGAGCGTCCTTCTCGCCGAACGTCGATTTGTGTGGCGAAATGATCGAGAATAGTCGTGCAACAACCGTCGCTACGCCACCGAAATGATCGGGACGATGTGCTCCTTCGAGTAGTTTCGCTGCGGGCCCTGTATCGATTCTGGGAGTCTGAGAATCGGATGTCGGGTACATCTCTTCTACTGAAGGAACGAACACGTAATCGACGCCATGTTTTTCGAACTCGGCAAGATCGGCAGCTTCCGTCGCTGGATAGGTCGAAAGGTCTTCGCTTTCGCTGAATTGAGTGGGATTTAAAAAGAGTGAGCCTACCAGCACATCAACTCGCGATCGCAGCACATCCAAGTGCATCGTGTGCCCGCTATGAATACCACCAAGTGTCGCAACTAGTCCGACAACGCCCGGGGAATACAATCGAACTTCTCGCATTTCAGCGGCAGTGCGCATCACACGCATAAGCTGCCTTTACGCTGCTCATCATGAAACCCTCTTCTCGCGGGAGAGGATTTGGGTGAGGGGGAATGTCTAAGTAGGAACATGTGGTCGAATGGTTCATTCTGATTTGAAGATTGCAGCCGATGAACGACGTGCTCCTCACCTGACCTTCTCCCTAATGGAGAAGGAATAAAGGAGTAGGACGTGCACCGTGTACGCCATCGATGACCAAATCTAGTCGCTGACTATTGAACTCTCGCGAATGCGAGATTCGTCCGAGAAGAACGACTCAGCATCCGTCGGGAACGTGCCATCACGAACATCGTCGCTGTAACGCACAAGGGCGTCCTTGATTACCGGAGCCATATCGGCGTATTTTCCAGAGTGACGTGGCCGGAAATCGGGATCTAGTCCGAGCATGTCGTGGAACACCTGAACCTGCCCATCGCAATGAACACCGGCACCGATTCCAATCGTAGGAATATCGAGCGCCTCGGTGATTCGCTTGGCGAGTTCAACAGGGATCAGCTCTAGAACAATTGCGAACGCGCCGGCATCTTGTAAAGCCAGTGCATCCTCAAGAACCTTATTTGCGGTCGATTCGGTCTTGCCCTGAACTCGAAAGCCACCAAGTTGATTCACATGCTGCGGTGTCAGACCGATATGGCCCATGACTGCTAATCCAGCATCGGCCAAACGGCTGACGATAGGTGCGACAGTCTTACCGCCTTCGAGTTTTACAGCCTGCGCACCGCCTTCTTGGATAAGGCGTGCTGCGTTTCGTAGAGCCGTTTCAGCATCGATCTGGTAGCTGAGGAACGGCATATCAGCAACGATGAGGGGCTTGGTGGTGCCTCGAATAACGGCTGCCGACGCATTGACGATATCGTCAACGGTTACAGGAATTGTTGAGTCGTGACCAAGAACAACATGACCCATACTGTCGCCAACAAGGATCATCGGAATCCCCGCCGCATC
>CAJXEJ010000038.1 GCA_913052475.1 uncultured Dehalococcoidia bacterium | reverse complement strand
CGTCGATCACATCGACATCATCGTCAGCGATCTCGCAAAATCCATCGATTACTACCGGAAATTCGGTATGCACCCGGAAGGCACGGTCGACAATGGAGATACGGTGTTCTTGTGGAACGGTGACAGCGACCAACCTGTGAGAATCGAGCTCCACAAACAGCAAGATGGGCAAACGCTCGGCATTGATCATTTGTCGTTTCTTGTCGACGATCCGATTGATGCCCAGAAAGAAATCGAATTTCTAGGCGGTGTTGAATTCCTGTTCGACCCGTTCGAGAACCAGCAGTCGGGTCGTACTATCTCGAACAGCTACGATCCCGACGGAGTACAGATCCAAATGGCGCGCCAAACCGGGTCTGGCACGTATAAGAATTGGGAATAGAACGCGTGGCAACATCACCTGATTCAAACACGGTTCGCACATTCGGGAGCGCTGCAAAGCAAGTCATCACACCTCCTCTCGGGTACCCGATGGGCAACTGGGGACTTCGCCAGGGAGTCGCAAGAGGGATTCATCGCGATATTCATGTACGCGCAGTTGTCTTTGAACGTGATGGCTTCCCGTTGGCAGTTATTTCTCTTGAAATTGCTGGACTGACTTCCGAAACGGTTCAGGCGATCAAGGCGAGAATTTTTCAGGTCACAGGTATTCCCGTTGCCAACATTCTTCTCAATTTCACGCACAATCACACTTCGCCCGACACAATCGTCTCACTTCCTAAAGAGTGGATTACCTGGACCACATGGCTGGCCGATCAGGTAGCTGGCTGCGTATTCGGCGCCCAGAACAGAGCCGTTCCGGTCCAGGTGGGAGCAGATCTTGGTTCGTTCGATGGCTGGACAGTCAACCGGCAGTACCCAGACAAAGCCATCGATACCGAAGTTGGTGTGATGTGCATCGATGACGATCACGGAGTGCCGATTGCCCGACTCGTGAACTTCGCTTGCCACGGAGTTGCCGATGGGGGCCAACATCTCAAATGGTCGGGGGATTTTGCGGGGGAGATGTCGGCGGAAATCGAAGATCAGGCGCCTGGTGTGGTGGCCCTCTACGTTCAGGGAGCGGCAGGCGATATTCACCCTTTCGATTGGTGGTTTGGCAACACCGCTTCCGAACACCTTCATTCCTATGAAGACACTGCTTTGCTGGGTAAATCGCTCGCAAGTGCGACCAGAGATATTTCCAGCGGGATTACACGTACGAAAGACGTTCCCCTAAAAGTTCTTGCCGAACCGGTCGCACTTCCGCGCCATCAGGTCAACTGGTCGCTTGAGGCAGCCCTCGAAAACAGCGCCGTGCTTCTAAACACACTGGGCACCTACGCCGGCGAAACGTGGTTGCCGGGCACAACAACAGCAAATGCAGCCGAGCGACACCCCGAGCTTTACGGTTGGGGTAACAACGAAGTGAACTTAGCGAAAAACCAGCACCTGCCAGCGGTAGCCGTCGAAGTACGGGGATTCAGAATCGGCACAACCCTGATCTCTGCCCACGCGGGCGAGTTGTTCAACGAACTCGGCACCTCTATCAAGGATGCATTCCCGGAGAATAGACCCTGGATTGCAAGCTACTGCGACGAGTACATCGGTTACATTTCATCACGACAACCGCACGAGGAAATCAAGGACATCCCCGTTACCGAAATTGTCGACATGAAAAAGTATCGGCGCTACTACGGAACCACAACCAGCCCGTACGGACCTGAAGCTGGTGAGGTACTCGTAGAGCAAGCAATCGAAGTCCTGAAATCTCTCTAGCCAGAACACGCTGACAAATAACATGAAAGCACTCCTACTCGCTGATTTCGGCACCCCGTACTACCCTGCTCTGCGAAACGAGCATCCGGGTATCGATCTCGTCGAAACGTTCACCAACGAAGCGATCCTCGATGAGATCGGTTCAGCCGAACTCGCGTTCGGGTACCTGACCGGTGAGCAGTTCGCCGGGGCGGGGAGCTTGAAGTGGATCCAAACGACCGATGCTGGAATGGAGGGCCTATTCGATGCGGTGCCTGACATCGTCGACACCGATGTAGTGGTAACCAACGCCCGGGGAGCCGGTGCACCAATGATCGGCGAACACGGCGTTGCGCTGATGTTGGCACTCGCACGGCAGCTACCTCGCTTTGCGTTCGATAAGGCCGAACATCGCTGGGATCAAGACGGCGCACTAGAGGTCGTTGAGTATCTTGGAAACAAAACGTGCGGCATTATCGGTTTCGGAAAATCGGGTCGCGAGATCGGCTGGCGAGCCAAAGCTCTTGGCATGAACATATTAGCGGTCGATGAACAGCCAGTGGATGGCGATCCAACGGTAGAAGATGTTTGGGGACTTTCGATGCTCAATGATCTGCTCGAGCAGTCTGACTACGTGGTTGTAACTGCGCCGTACACACCGCGCAACGAGAACATGATCGGTGCAGACGAACTCGCCTTGATGAAAACGTCAGCACGGATCGTTGTCACATCGCGGGGTCGACTCGTCGAGCACGACGCTCTTGTCGCTGCGCTTAAATCTGGACGAATCGCCGGGGCGGGATTGGACACCGCTGTCGAAGAACCGCTACCCGCTGACAACGAGTTGTGGGATCTGGCGAACGTAATAATCACGCCGCACATCGCCGGGAACTCTGAACAAGAACATCTGGACAAGAGGACCGTAGATATCTTCGCCGAGAATCTCCGCCGGTATGTGGAGGGACAGCCATTGATCAATATCGTCGATAAGCAGTTGCAGTATTAGAGACTGCGCCTCCTGCCGAACACCACGTTTCCCGAGTGTAGTCCTCGGATCCAAGGGATCTGTGGGCGGGTTGCGCATCACCTCCGAGTTGAACAGATAGCAACTTGGCTCAACGTCATTGGGAATCAGCTAAATTCAACCCTGAAAGTGATCTCGTGTGTAGATCGTAGGAGGATCGAATGGCTCCCCGAGTAGTAATGCTGTGTACTGGAACTCCAGCACCCGATATGGCGCATTGGGGCTCATCGTTCCTGGTCGGTATAGGTGATGAGTGGTTGATGTTCGATTGTGGTCATGGAGCCAACTATAAGCTCCATAAGGCCGGATTCCAGTCGACTCAAATCGACCGAATGTTCTTCACGCACCACCATTCCGACCACGATGCCGACTATCCCTCGTTTCTACTCACCCGCTTCGATATGTCGATTGGCAAGGAAAGCGAACTGCAAGTCTACGGTCCGAAGCTGACCGAACAGTTGACCGAGCGTCTATTAGGTGAACCGAACGGAGCCTACTGGCACGACATTGTCGCCCGCACGAAGCACCCGTTGAGCGTGGCAGCTTATGTTGAACGAGGTGGTATTCCGCCACGAAAGCCGCCAAAAATCCGTGCCCGCGACATCAAACCGGGCACAGTGGCCACCGGTAAGAACTGGGAGATCACGGCCGCCCCTGTCGATCATGTGCAGCCGTATCTCGATTCACTGGCGTACAGGATCGACTCTAATGAAGGCTCGATTGTCTTCTCGGGAGACACGAGCCCCTGTAAGTCACTCACCGATCTGGCGACCGGAGCCGATCTGCTTGTGATGGAGTGCATCAAGGTCGACGAAGACATGATTCCCGGTTCTCCAAGCTACGAAACCGAAACAGGCACCTTTGGAGCGGCTCAGACCGCAGTCGATGCGGGTGTAAAGCGATTGGCTCTTGTTCACCAACAAGGAAAGATGGAAGAGCCGGTTCGCAAATCGCAGGCTTTGTTCGAAGTGAAAAGTGTCTACGACGGACCAGTGATCTGGGGCGAAGAACTGCTTGAGGTGCCCTGGGAATAGTGAGTAGATCGGATCAGGTTCGGATTAGTCGCTCGTAATACAAGGAACCAATAACCCATGAGCCAATTAGAAGCGGCCATCGATCCGACAGGCTCGAAACGCCCTAACATCGTGCTGATCATGGCAGATGACCTGGGTTGGGCCGATATCGGAAGTTTCGGTTCTGAAATTCGCACACCGAATCTCGACAAACTCGCCGGACAGGGCGTTCGATTCACCCAGATGTACAACTCTGCACGTTGCTGTCCGTCCCGCGCTGCCCTTCTCACAGGATTGAATCCTCAACAGGCGGGGATCGGCCACATGATTAATGACCTCGGCGTGCCGGCTTATCAGGGTTACCTCAATGACAACTGCGTAACGATCGCCGAAGTCCTCAAATCCACGGGTTATCGAACACTGATGGCTGGTAAATGGCACGTTGGTGGTGAGCAGGGAAACCTTCCGGAAGGATGGCATCCAGACATGCCGGGCTATCCCTCACCAAAAGGTCGGGGATTCGACCGTTTCTACGGCATCCTCTCAGGCGGTGGAAGCTACTACAACCCGAACATGCTCATGGACGACCTAACCCGCATCAGCATCGATACCACCGACTATCACTTCACCGATGCGATCGCCGCGAAGGCGACTCAATTTGTCGATGATGCGGTTCATCGTGACGAACCGTTCTTCCTCTACATGGCCTTCACTGCTCCACACTGGCCGTTGCACGCCTGGCCAGAAGACATTGAAAAGTACCGCGGCAAGTACATGAAGGGGTGGGATGAGACCCGCCTGAATCGACACGAAACGCAACGAGGACTTGGAGTAGTCGATCCTAGTTGGACGCTGTCTCCACGCGACGCTGGCGTGTTGCCGTGGGACGAATCACCAGATCAGGAATGGCGCGATGTCCAGATGGCGGTGTATGCCGCTCAGGTCGAGCAGGTCGATCGTGGAATTGGTCAACTCATGACCAAGATCGAGGAGTCGGGTGAAGCCGACAATACAGTCGTTGTATTCCTTGCCGACAACGGCGGCTGCGCCGAATTCCTCGCTGAAGACTCGCCTGCTCCCGATCCATCTCGTTACAACTACCCAACAGTAGATGGTCGCGTGGTGCGCACCGGCAATTCACCGTCGATCGAACCGGGTCCGCCTGATACCTTCGCCAGTGTAGATATCGCCTGGGCAAACGTAAACAACACCCCGTTCCGACTGTTCAAGCACTTCACACATGAAGGCGGGATATCAACTCCGTTCATCATTAGCTGGCCCGACAGCGTGGCTGACAAGGGATCGATATTCAACAATCCTTCCCACATCATCGACATCAACGCTACTCTGCTCGATATTGCCGGAGCGGAATATCCGAAAACCTTCAAAGGCCACGACATCAAACCTGCCGAAGGCGAGTCGTTCGCCGGTGTTCTGGCAGGTCAGGAGTGGGAGCGGGATCGACCGATCGCCTGGGAACACGAAGGTAATCGTGCCGTCCGAATTGGCGACTGGAAGTTGGTCAGTGAAATCGGCGATCCAGCGGATCCCGATTCAATGGCAGTTTGGGAGTTGTACAACATCAGAGACGACCGAACCGAACTCGACGATTTGATCGACGGAGAAAAAGAGCGTGCCAATGCCATGATTCGTTACTACAACGAATGGTCGGAACGATGTGAGGTTGAAGATTGGGAAAATCCAGGATTCACCCTGCGGCCCAACTTAAAAACTATTACGCGCCACAATCACGGTGGCGGTCCGGTAATTGCCGCCCGGTTGGGGCCCCGGCGAGACCTACCAACCCCCTGAGAATCGATCAGGCAGAATTTCCGCACTCCTGAACCTTATCGCTGTACACTCCAGCTCTGCATCGAAGATCACACTCCATGGAGTTAGTAAACGAGTGTCTGGTATACCGACGCACTACAAAACGATCTATGAGCTCGCACCGCTAATCGAATCGGGTGATATCTCCCCGGTCGAATTGACCCAATCTCAACTCGCTCGAATTGAGTTGCTCGACGGCAAGTTGAAGTCGTATGCAACCGTCACCGCTGATCTGGCACTTGAACAAGCCAGAACTGCCGAGCGCGAAATCGGCGAAGGACGTTACCGCGGAAAACTACATGGTATTCCGATCGCAGTGAAAGACCTGTGCAATACCGCTGGAATCAAGACGATGGGTGGATCGGCGGTATTCGCAAACAACGTCCCCGACCACGATGCAACTGTAGTCGCGAACTTACGAACGGCAGGTAGCGTCTTGCTCGGCAAGCTCAACATGACTGAGGGAGCGATGGGTGGCTACAACCCAAAGCTCGATATTCCCGAGAATCCATGGAGGGCGTCGCACTGGGCCGGCGCTTCTTCAAGTGGGTCAGGCTCAGCCACAGCAGCCGGACTGGCATATGGAACACTCGGAAGCGATACAGGCGGATCGATTCGTCACCCGGCAGCCGTGTGTGGAACGGTCGGTCTCAAACCAACCTGGGGAAGAGTCAGCCGATTCGGTGTGATGGATCTGGCCGAGTCACTCGACCACGTCGGTCCACTAACTCGATCAGCAGCAGATGCCGGAATAATTCTTCAAGCCATCGCAGGTCACGACCCTATCGATCCAACATCGTTACCCCATTCGGTTCCCAACATGCTTTCGGAGATTGGTAAGGGAGTCGAAGGACTGAAAATCGGCTGGGATGAGGACTACGCCATTTCAGGAATGGAACCGTCATTTGCAGCAGCTGTCGAATCGGGTGTGAAGGTGATGGAGGGACTAGGTGCCGAGATCGTTCCGGTAAAAATGCCGGAAATCATGCGTGATGCGATGGACGCCTGGCCTGTGATCTGTTCCAGTGAAGCCGCAATGGCACACTCGGAAACCTTTCCATCTCACGCTGCTGAATATGGTCCATTTTTCCGAGAATGGCTTGAGATGGGTCGTTCCCATTCGGCAACCGACTACGCACGTGCTCACAGTTTGCGAATTACCCTGAACGGTGAGCTTAGAAAGACGATGCGCAACATCGACGTACTCGCATGCCCTTCGACCGCGAAAGCATCGTATCCGGTCACCCCTGAAGCTCTTTACGGTCCCATATCGCCAAGTCGGAATCCCTGGGACAGTCGTTTTACCGTGCCGTACGATTTTTCGGGTTTGCCGACAATCACCCTGCCCTGCGGACTTGATAACAACGGCATGCCCGTTTCGTTGCAGTTTGCCGGTCACCACCTGTCGGAACCACTGCTGGTCGGTATCGGCGATACGTTTGAACGTGCGACCGATTTTCACAAATTACACCCACCGGTTTAGGAATCGTTATGAACAACCGTTTTGAAGGAAAAGTTGCCCTCGTCGTCGGTGGAGCGAATGCTGACGAAAGTCGGCTTCTGGGTTTCGCCGGACTGTCGTCCCTCAAGATCGCACGAGACGGAGGCAAGGTTGTAATCGGCGACATAGACGACGAAGCTGGCGAGAGGTCAGTCGCCAAAATGAAGGAGGCCGGGCTGACGGCAGATTACGTGCACCTAGACGTGACCTCAGAGACTGATTGGCTAGCGGCAGTCGATACCACAGTGGCTTTTCATGGCAGGCTCGACATCATGATTATGGCCGCAGGTATTCCTGATCGTGGAGCGACCATCGAATCCACAGAGGTTGATGAATGGCGTCGTGTGATGGATGTCACCAACATGGGAATGTTCCTCGGTACTCGTGCGGTCGTTGGACCGATGCGGAAAAGTGGCGGTGGATCAGTAGTTTTGATCTCATCGATGATGGCAAAAGTGGTTCGTGACCAGGCAAATGCCTACGCCACCTCCCGAGCCGGAATGACCCACTTCGCTCGATCGGCGGCAGTGCAATACGGTGCCGACAACATCAGGGTCAACACCGTCCTGCCCGGCTGGACACTCACCCCATTTACATCGTCCATGTTCAACGATGAATGGTCGGAGCGATTGTCACAAAGAGTGCCCCTCGGCCGTGTTGCTGATGCCTCTGACATCGCTGGCCCTATCTTGTTTCTGGCGTCGGACGAGGCGAAATACGTGACAGGCACCGAGCTACTCGCTGATGGCGGCGTAGTCGGCTGGATTGGATCTCTGGATTAGCCGGATTGCTCGATCTCAATCATGGTCTACCTGACTGATTCCGATCGGTTCAGGCTTCCAAATGTTCTACCGAACGGGTATACAAACACCAATGAACCGAATACTTGGATTGATTAACCCCTTATTGCTCGTGGTAGCTCTCGGAAATTCCTTGAGTGGACTGGCACAAGCACTGAAGACCGAACGAGCATTTCAGCAGGAACTCGTCGTACTGGTCGTCGGAGTGGTCGCGGCGTTTATGCTCACCGAGGTGAATCTCGAACGAGCCATGCTGATCGTTTCGATACTGATAATTCTGATCGTTGAACTCCTGAATTCAGCAATTGAAACGGCCGTTGACCGTATCGGTCCCGAGCAGCAACCGCTCTCAAAACGGGCGAAAGATCTGGGTTCAGCAGCAGTGCTGATTTCAGTGATTACCGCGATTGTGGTTTGGATCATTGTTCTAGTCTGATCTGACCAAATCTCGACACTAAGCCTCCGCAACGAAAATCACCGATAAGGAGATCTCGATTTGGCAGAAAAACTAAAGCTACTGGTAACTGGATTAAACGGTGTCGTCGGAAAGGCACTACGACCGGCGCTAGAGGAGCGTTACACGGTCAGTGCCCTATCTCGGAGCGGTGTCGACGGGCTTCCTGAAGATCGAGTATTCCGAGCCAATGTCGCCGATATCGACTCGCTGCGTCCCGCTTTCGAAGGCGTCGACGTCGTTCTCAATCTGGCGGCCGATGGCGGTCTCAGCAGCGAGGCGGGCATGGCTGCCGGTTGGGACTCGATGCTCCACAACAACATCATCGGTGCCTACAACGTTCTGGAAATTGCGAAACAGGCAGGAGTTTCACGGGTCATTCTCGCCAGTTCCGGTGCCACTTCAAACGGTTATGAACTGGAAGAACCGTACAAGAGCCTCGTCTCTGTCGACGATGTCCCTATTCCCGATTCGTGGGACATGGTGAATGAATTCTCCGAACCAAAACCGGTCAGCCTGTATGGCGTTACCAAGCTGTTTGGAGAGGATTTAGGGCGTTACTACGCCCTCACAACACCTCTTTCTGTGATCAACCTGCGAATCAGCAGTTGCGGTCCGATCGACAAGGCAGCCCCCGGGCGTTCGCAGGCGAACTGGGCGAGTTATCGTGATCTCCGGCAGCTCACGATTAAAATCATCGAAGCCCCTGCCGACCTTAAGTTCGACATCTTCTGGGCAACATCTGACAACAGAAAAAAGTTTCGAGACAACACACACGCCAAAGAAGTTCTCGGATATGCACCTCAGGACGGTGTTGGCTGATTCCCTCGAATTGCGCGAAAATGCAACCAGAGTTCCCAAGCTCATGTCACAGATCACCGTCTACTCATCAAATTTCTGAGGCTCTTGCGAAATGGTGAAAGGGTTCCTTTCACTCCGCAACGTCGAGTTCGTCGAAAGGAACGTTTCGACGGACCTGATTGGTCGCGCTGAATTGTTGGAGATGGGATTTGACTCGACGCCCGTTACCGTGATCGGTGAACAAAGGTTACCTGGGTTCGATGTTGAGGCGATCGACAGGGCACTTTCCGAGTTGGGTGCTATCTAGCTGGCGATAGAAAACGATAGAATTTAGCCAATATCTTGATCGGCTACTAGAAGGAATTTTAAGAATGGTTCAGAGCACGTCCGACACAAGCGTAGATTTCGTCCTTGAACAAATTCAGACTATGGTTGCCTCGGAAGGTGGAACACTCGGTGTCCCGGTACTCGATGGCAGCAGTCTGAAGGTTGAATACACACCCGGCGTCAACGAAGAATGCCCGGAGTGTGTCCCCACCCACGATTCGGTTGTGCAATTCCTGACCGCCTCGCTCGGAATCCACGCTCCACACATCACCGACATCGAAGTTAGCTAGCAGAATTCACGAGTCCTAGCACCCAGAACGTGACTGTGGTTCGAGAACCAACCTCAGATTCAATCTCGATGTGACCGCCGTGAAGGTCGACCGGTGACTTGATTATGATCGCCGATACTGACTCATGATCACCGTTCAAGCACTGCCAAGGTTTCGATTCGTCTGCGTCCGAGTTTATCTCGAAAAATATCCCTCGAGGGAGACGGTCTCAGATCGACTAGATCCGACACTGGTATCCGGAAATACAACGGTGCAGCCGTTAGTCACGTTGTTGGAATACGAACAAGACATTGGTCAAGAGTACGAATACATCTCACAGCAGCAACCGCATGAGTTCGATCAAAATTTACCTAACATCGGCTATTGTGCTTTCTGCGGTCATGCTTGTCGGATGCATATCTGTGGTTACCGACGATGAGCACGGAGATGGAGCGTCCAAAGAAAATCAGAACCACACGTTTGACGTCCGTGAGTACCCATCTATTGATGTAACAGGTTTCAACGGAACTGTAGAGATAATGACCGGTGGCGATGGCGTCGTGGATGTCTAAACAAGGCTTCGTATCCCGCGTTGTATTTCTTACAGTGCATCGGTGAGCGGTAGTACGGTGACAGTCGTAGCGAAGAGGATCGGTTCGCGAATATCGATTGGCCGGTCGTCTCAGGCTGAAAACCACCTAGTTATTCCGGCGAAATCCACAATCAAAGCGCGGGCGACCAACGGCCAGATCATCGTCGACGGTGTAACCGGAGACGGTGACCTTGAGACGAGTAACGGGAAGATCACTATTCTGAACACGAACGGTGCTTACACATCTTCGACGAGCAACGGATAAAGATGTCGGGCGTGACTGGTGAGTTGTGTGCCGACACTTCAAACGGCCGTATCGAGTTCCGCGGGGCATTTGACAACGACAGCAGAAACAGATTCACCACCTCGAATGGTTCGATCGATGTTGTTTTCAACGACGACCCGAGTGTCCACTCGATGTCCGTTCAAGCAACGGGTCAATCGATAGTGATCGTCCGATTCTCGCTACAACCACTGGAAAACTCGCATCACGGGCAAATACGGAAATAGTTCGGGTTCTCTCGAACTCAAAACCTCGAACAGCTCGATCGATATCCGATAGAGAAACCACCCCGCGGCGGTTCCAACGCTTTAGCTGATTTCATGCCGGATTTGAGCGGCTCGCTCGGAAAGAATTTCGGGCGGTGCGGTCAGGCGCTGAGGTACATTCTTTGTAAGAAAAGAGTCGTCTTCTTCTTGCCACCTGAATAGTTCGACTGCGTCAGGAACACCTTCTTTCACGCCACGGATCTCCCAAATGCCATCGATACGTCGCCAGTAGTTGTCCATATCGTCGCCAAACCGATGGATATGGAGGACGTACTCTAGTGTTGCAGCATCGGTATCGGTAACCGCATTGACACGGCAGATCTGATCAAACACGTCTTCAACTCCTTCGGAGTGCATCGTTGTAGCAAGCGAATAGCCGGTCCTCAAAGTTTCAAACAACGCTCGTACTGGTTCGTGCCAGATATACCGCTCTGGATTGTGATCACTGATCTCCCCAACTTCGAGATAACCACCTCGATTGGCACCGGCGAAATCTCGAATTTCCTGAATATCACCGGACATAGCGTGAATTGGCGTCCCTCCAGGAACATGTTCAAGTGCAGCAAATAAGACAGTGCTTTTTCCGGCGTTTTGCGGGCCGGCACCCGAAACGATCGATTTCTTCTCTTCAGCAACGGTCCAGAGAAGAGCTGCCATGTGTTCGTCCATGGTGTGATTCGCTACGAGGTCGGTCAAGGTAATGTCGACGATACGTCACTTCCGCGATGTGTTTTTTCATTGATCACCCTCGGTTCGAAGGTGTTGCACATCCTAATCGACCAATGGTTCACTTGCTCAGGCAATTCGCCGGAAATCGCCGTTATTGTTCACTCTAGTCGAGGTCAATTCATTCATAATTCATTTGGGATCGCAATCGTCTTCACGCGTAGCTCTCAATCGTGTTGCCATGACTCACAATCGGGACATGCGAATATGGCGACGGTGCGATACCGTATTTGTGCGGGATTTGTGCGGTCCACAAACAGGCGATTACACAAAAGCACGACACCCGTTAAAGTACGTTTTCTCGAGACTCGACTGTCACAAGGGCAATCCATAGATGTATGAACACGATCTGCTGATTATCGGTGCGGGATTGGCAGGCCTGCGGGGTGCTATCGAAGGTATCCAAGAAGGTCTGGACGTTGCGTTCATGACCAAGGTCCATCCGGTAAGAAGTCACTCGAATGCGGCTCAGGGAGGCATTAATGCTGCCCTGGCGAATCGAGGTGATGACTGGGAAGATCACGCACTGGCAACGGTGAAAGGCAGCGACTATCTTGCCGATCAGTCGGCCGTCGAAGTAATGAGTCGAGAAGCCGGTGACGCCATCATCGAACTTGAACACATGGGAGTGATCTTCAGCCGAAATGAAGAGGGTAAGCTGGCGGTACGTCGTTTTGGTGGGCAGCGGGTAGCACGAACATTCTTTGTCGGTGCCATCACCGGGCAGGCCCTGCTCCACGTGATGTACGAGCAGATCATCAAGCATGAAGCCGCCACCTACGAGGAGTGGTTCGCCACCTCGCTGATCATGGAGGACGGAGTTTGCCGTGGCGTTGTGGCTATGGAACTCAAGACCGGTCAACTACACACGGTGCGTGCCAAAGCCGTAATCATGGCGTCGGGCGGAGCTGGTCGAGCCTACGAGCCGACTGCGCAGGCCGCAATATGTACTGGCGATGGCCAGGCATTGGCGTACAGAGCTGGTTCACCGCTAATGGATATGGAGATGATCCAGTATCACCCCACCACCCTGCCCACAAACGGCGTACTGATGTCGGAAGCCGCTCGAGGTGAAGGTGGTTACCTGCTCAACTCGAACGGCGAACGTTTCATGGAGAAGTACGCTCCCGAATATATGGAATTAGCCTCTCGCGACGTTGTTTCTCGCGCCGAGCAAACTGAGATCAACGAAGGCAGAGGAGTCGATGGCTGTGTGCTTCTTGACCTCAGGCATCTGGGACGTGATTTCATCAACGAACGACTCGGATACCTGCAGGAAGTCGCAACCGACTTTATGAGTATTGATCTGGCTGAGATGCCGGCGAAAATCCGCCCCGGTATGCACTACAACATGGGTGGCATCAAGGCAGATGTCGATGGCAGGACCGATATTCCCGGTCTGTTCGCAGCCGGTGAAGCAGCCTGTGTGAGTGTTCACGGTGCCAACCGACTTGGTGCCAATTCTCTTCTTGAAGCGGTGCTGTTCGGACGCCGAGCCGCAGCAGGCGCATTTAAGTTCATCAAGACCGACGCAGAACGCTCGGTTGGCGATGAATCGGTGAAGAAATCTGAAGAAATTCGACTTCAGGAGATCCTCGATCGCCCCGCAGGTCCACGAGCGGCGGCAGTTCGACGTGAACTCGCAGTCGAATTGGACACTAACATGGCTGTGTTCCGGGATCAGGCAGGTATGGAGTTGGCGGCAGCGAAGGTTGCCGAGGTTAAGAAGAAACTACCGGATGTATCGGTCGATAACAAAGGGCGTGTCTTCAATATCGATCTCATGTCGGTACTGCAGCTAGAAAACATGGTCGACTGCGCCGAGGCGATAGTTGCAGGTGGATTGATGCGCACCGAGAGCCGTGGAGCTCACAACCGTACTGATCTGACTGCCCGGGACGACGAAAACTGGCTCAAGCACACGCTCGCCTACCAGACCGAGGGTGCACCTCGAATGGACACAAGCCCCGTCGATATAACGCGATGGGAACCAGTGGAGCGGGTGTACTAATGAATATCACTCTTCGACTCCAACGGTTCGACCCCGAAACATCCGATCCAATCGCAAAGTTTCAGGAGTACAGCTTCGAAATAAGCGAAGTCGCTACAGTTCTCGATGCGATCATTAAGGTCCACGAAGAGATCGATGGCACTATAGCGATGCGATATTCGTGCCGGTCCTCGATCTGTGGATCGTGTGCAATGAAGATCAATGGTTCAGCCGCACTGGGCTGTAAGACCCGACTCGTCGAGGTTGCTGAAGATGGCGGCACGATCACGGTGCAGCCGGTCGGTAACCTCCCCGTTGTCAAAGATCTGATCGCCGATTTCTCACCTTTCTGGAGCAAGATTAAGTCTGTCGATCCGTATTTGAAGACTTCTGGTCCAGAACCGGAAAACGAGCGAATCGCCAGCAACGAATCTATGGTCAATTTACTCACGGGCGTGAACTGCATCATGTGCGGTTGCTGCGTATCTGATTGCACCGTTCTCGAAGTCGATCCTTCGTTCGTCGGCCCCGCTGCCCTAGCGAAGGCGTGGCGCTTTACCGAGGATCCACGGGATTCAGCCACCGATGAGCGCCTGAAGACACTCAATGATGCGTCCGGGGGAATGTGGGACTGCACACGTTGCATGAAGTGTGTCGAGGTCTGCCCCAAGGAAGTCGCACCGATGGAACGCATCATGGAGATGCGTGTCGCCGCTATCGAGGCCGGGAACACCAACACTTCTGGGTACCGTCATACAGAATCGTTCTACAACTCAGTCAAAAAGAACGGTCGTCTCGACGAAACTCGTTTGGCTATCGACTCAGCGGGTTGGACGAACCTTCCTCGACTGCTCGATCTGGCTCCGATCGGAATCGCGGCGATGCGAAAAGGGAAACTGCCGCCGATCCGGCCGCACAAGTCTAAAGACCACAAAAAGGTCAGAGACCTGTACGAAAGTGTAGAAAAAGAGCCGGAATAGTCGACAGCGACGAATCTAGTACGCCGGCCCATCGTTACCGATCTCGATCCCCTCTACCATGAACGAACGCGTATCGGCTGCTTTGTGACGAATTTCTGCGACCGGTGCGTACTCGTCCGAAGTGGAGAACGCCTGAGCGTCGGCTGCCGACGGGAATTTCAGCATGACGATTCGGGAAAGCCCCCACTCGCCTACTTCTGAAATTACTTCGCCACCGCGGACGAGGTAGCGACCGCCGAATTTTTCGATGATCGACGGAACCAGTCTTTGATATTCGGTGTAAGCGTCACGATCCTTGATGGTGATATCGGCAATGATGTAGACAGACATTCGTCATTCCTTCTAATCGTCTCTATTGGTCGCTTTGATCTAGCGGAACTGTACCAAGCTAGTCGACCCGACGCACTCCCCGGCGGTTGCGCTTAGAATGTCCCGCGCATGCATCTTTTTGCGCATTCCAGTTTTGGGGGTTCACATCTTGGGCAATCGACTCGAAGGCAAAGTAGCGGTAATTACCGGTGGAAACAGTGGCATCGGCGAAGGCACGGCTCATCTATTCGCTCAAGAGGGCGCCAAAGTCGTCATCATGGCCCGACGTGAGGATCAGGGCAAAGCAGTCGAAGTAGCGATTCTAGAAGCCGGCGGTGAAGCGACGTTCATCGCCTGTGACGTAGGCAACGAACAGATAGTGAATTCTGCGGTTTCACAGGCAGCTAAAACCTATGGAGGGATCGACATCCTCTTCAATAACGCAGGTGGTGGCGGACGAGAGCATTTTCCGAACGAAACTAGTGAAGAATTTGGTCGTGTCGTCAACACGAATCTCAACGGCACGCTGTACATGAGTCAGGCGGTGTGGCCACACATGCTCAAAGCTGGTAGTGGAGCCGTCGTCAACATGTCGTCTGTAGCCGCAACACGTGGCACAAGCCCGAAGATGCACGAGAAGTTCGGCTCGACTTCTTCGTCCTACTGGGCCGCTAAAGCGGGTGTCGACGCTATGACCCGCTACATGGCAGGAATCGGGGGTGCAGACAGGATTCGGGTGAACGGCGTTCGACCTGGGCAAATCATGACACCAGGTGCGACGCGAGGGACGATCACCGATCCTGATGGCGGTCACCATGCCTTCGAAGGCATGTTCGATCTCATGCAGATGCTCGAAGGTCCCGGCTACCCGATAGACGTAGCCAATCTCGTACTGTTTCTGAGTTCCGACGAATCACGATTCATCACCGGCCAGATCATCCACATCGACGGCGGAACCCCGGTGAAGATCTAGGTAGGCGGCATCGCTGTATGTCGATTGTCTTCGCTCGTGGTAGTGACCTGCTCCCCCTATGGTGTTACCACTTATTATCTCCAATTTGAGACCAAGTGAAGCCTGGCATAATGGCTGCAGACACTGGTAGTCGGTACCCGAGCGAGCTGTGTGGTCGTGACCTGACCTCCAAAAACTAGACCAGAGTAAATGTTAGAAACTCTGGCTTATGAAGGGGGTAGTCATGCCAAGAAAGAGATACAGCCCGGAGCAGATCTTACGCAAGCTCCGTGAAGTAGAAGTAGCCCTGTCACAAGGTGAGACTGTTGCTCGAGCAGTCAGACATATAGCAGTGACCGAACAGCCTACTATCGCTGGCAAACGAGCACGGTGGTCTTTCGATCGACCAGACGAGGAAGCTCAAGAAACTCGAACTGGAGAATGCAAGACTCACGTGAGCTGTTGCCGATCTCACACTGGACAAGCAGATCCTGAAAGAAACGGCCGAGGGACTAACATAACGAGTGGTACAGGTTATGGGGTTAGGTCAGGAAGCAGACTTTCGAACGCTGCTTGACTTCCGCCAGACTTTTCAATTTCTTCGGCGTTCTCTAATGCACCTGAAATGACGCTTAGGACTCCAAACTCGGCCTGCCTATCGAGATCTCTAACTACTATCTGCAGTTCTTTGATCTGATCTGTCAATCCATCTTGTTCTGCATAAAGTACATCAAGGGCTTGCCACTTTACGGCAATCTGATCGTCTAGTTCTTGTGCCTCAATTTCTAATGGGCGCATTTTTTCTTCACGTAGGCTTTCTTGCATCTCTTGAAGCTCAGATACACGTGCTTCACGTTCCTCATAGAAGGCGTCTTCCAAGTCATCTCGCTTGTCTTCTAGCGCGTACATCTCATCTTCTATTTCACGATGAGCCGTTCTCATTTCTTTTTCCACATCTTTTCGGATTTGGTTGACTTGCTTTTCAGTCTCTTGGGAGAGATCCTGCTGCCAGGTCTCAAATTCCTTCCATGCAAGACGTTCGTTTTTCATACGCTCTTCTTCAGCAGCGCGCTGTTCTTGTTCAGCAGCGCGCTGTTCTTGTTCAGCAGTTTGACGAGCTTCTTCAAATTCCCGCTCAGCAGTTTGACGAGCTTCTTCATATTCCCGCCATGCAGCGTCTTGCATTTCCATACGAGCTTCTTCAGCAATGTTTCGTTGTTCTTCAAGCGGAGCCCATTGATCTTGAATTATCATTTGCTCTCGATCGAGAACCATTTGTTGCTTACGCAGCGGCCTACGTTCTGTTTCAATGTCTTTTTGTGCATCCTGTAACGGAGAAAGTTGTTCGTCTTCGAGAGATCGAATTTGCGCACGTAGCTCTTTAGCATTCGCCTCACGGGTTCGATTGTATGTTTGTTCTTCTTTTTCCAGTTCTCGTGCCTGATCTTCTAATGTCTTAATCTGGCGTTCTAATTCAGTGATCGTTGCGGATTTGTCACCGGATCCAAGTTGTTCAGAATCTATTAAATTTAATTGCTCTCGAAGTATTTGGTCTGCCTGCTGAACTTGTGATTCAAGATCTGATTCGACATTAGAAACATCGACAGATTCTCCACCAGCACTCACTTTATCGCCGAGCGCTTGAGAATCTAACGCGTATTGACTTTCGAGATCTTTGAGTATCGATTCATATTCAGTTTTTTCAGCATATGCAGCTGTCAGATCAGGATTTACAGCCGCAGGTGCGTCAGCTGGAGCAGTCGACTGTTGTAGTTCGAGTGACCTAACGCTCGCCTGGAGACTTGCTGCTTGGTTCTTAGCCGCCTCATAAGCCGGATTCGGCTTATCTTCGGTTATTAGAGTCTCAGGAGTTGTCGCAAGAGCAGATTCTGCTGCGACAATCGCCTGTTGAGCATCGTCAACAGCAGTTTGTGCTATCAAGTAAGCAGGATTAGCTACCATCCCAAGATCGACTGCCGGATTATCAGGATCCAAAAACTCTATTTCCAAAGGGATGCTTTCACTTTCAACCAGGGCCTCATTAAATGTTGGAGTTGCCAAATCAAGAGCTTGAGTTGCAACGATAGCCGCCACATTTAGATCGGTAACCGCCTGTTGTGCATCGGTAACCGCCTGTTGTGCATCGGCAACAGCAGTTTGTGCTGCAGCGTAATTGGGGTTGTCTACTTCATTAATAGGCTGATCAGGGGCGCTGTCACCGACGATTTTTTCCGGGGTGTTTGCCAGCGTAAGCTGGGCCGAATCAAGAGCTAGAGTTGCCGAATCAAGAGCTAGAGTTGCATCGGTAACCGCCTGTTGTGCATCGGTAACCGCCTGTTGTGCATCGGTAACCGCCTGTTGTGCATCGGCAACAGCAGTTTGTGCTGCCAAGTAAGCAGGATTAGCTATCATCACAGGGGCCGCAGTGCCCTCTATTTCCGCAGCGGTGTTTGCCAGCGTTTCCTGAGCCAACTGAAGTGTCAGAGAAGCTGCCTCATGCGCCTGCTTTGCTGTTGCATATTCAGGATTTGACTCTTCGCCTCCTCTAATTTTTGAATCTAGAGTGCCCAGCAGGTCATTAACCTCTTGGTATTGCAACCGAGTTGATTCTAATTTAGCCCGAAGTTCACCGGCACTTTCTTGACCTGACTCAGATCCACCACCCATTGCTTCGATTCTTGCATCAACTTCAACAATGAGGTTTTGGTATTTTCTTCGAGAGTTATCATAATCCTCGGAGAGAGATGAAATGCCCTTTTCAGCAGCTGCGCCGATGTCACTTTGGTCAGCTTGGACATAAGCCGCAGATCGTTGTTCGTTTATAGACTGTAGTGAGGCTGAATGTTGTTCCTCAGCTGCTGCACGCCTTTGTTCTCGTTGATTCCAATCGACTTCTGCAGCGTCTTCTTCTGCTTCCCAAGCGGCTTGGAGGTCATTTTGGATATTCCTAATTTGATCATAAGCTTCTTGTCTAAGAAAATTAAAATCTTTCGATGATTCGTTTTCCCAAATAGTTTCCTGTTTTCTCCAAAGATCTTCTAATTGTTCATGAAGCGGAGCCATTTGATCTTCCAAATCGAAGCTTCGCTCTTCAAGATCCATCTGGTACAGCTGGAGTTCTGACCGCATCTTATTGAGGGAATTTTGCGCAGTTCGCAACAGTGCGGACTGTTCTTCCACGGCATCCAATTCGGGAGTAGAACGGATTTCGTCGGGTTGATCGATTTCGGGGTGGGGGATTTCGTCGGGTGATACGGGGGTAGAATCTAAGTAGGTTGACTCAAGTTCAAAGCGTTTGGCATCCATCTCTTTTTGTACGTCATTAAATAACGCTTGCGCTTGTACCTCAACGTCCGCCCACTTCTCTTCAGAACCTCTCTCTATGTCTCGCCTCTTCTTCTCGAGATCTTTGAACTGGTCCTGTAAATCGTTCTCAAAATGTCGCCTTGCTTCATCCTCGTCTTGATAGACCAACTGAAATTTATCTTGCATTTCACGCTCGAAATCCCCTGCAAGATCACGGCCTTGGTCAACCAATTCGTCCCGTTGAGACTCTAGATCATCGATTTCCTCTTCCAGTGGTTCGATATCAGATTTAAGACCAGACAATTGGTCGAGCAATGGATCCAGTTGTTCTGTCTGTATTCGTAATACCTGTTCTTTAAGAGCGACTGCCTCACCAGCTGCTTCTGTGTCTACAAGACCACAAGCGCTAAGTAAAACTGAGAACATTATTGCCGACAATGCACGTTTGTAGTTCATCATTTTGTCTCGAACAAAACTGGATTCGTTTTAGGGGTTCAGGTCAATTTAGAAATGAGTAAATCGAGGAGCTTGTTCATATTATCCCACAAGTGAGTTGAAAACCCAAAGGTCACGGCCACGCCGGCCAGCTTCGGTCGGGTTGACCAGTCCGCTCAGTCGTCCACGGTCAGAGCTTTCATATATTCGACTAATGAGTCTAATTCCTCAGTCTCGAGTTGTTCAAAAACGTTGTGTACGTCACCGGTCCTCAAAACGTCTTCCAATGTTTGTGCACTGCCATCATGAAAGTACGGAGCAGTCATCC
>CAJXEJ010000037.1 GCA_913052475.1 uncultured Dehalococcoidia bacterium | reverse complement strand
AGTTTGACCGTTTTGAATGAGTGCCCCGCTTTTTCCGATCCGACTTATCCAGTTGGAAAGGTGAACGTTCGCGTTGTCGACCCAGTGCTCATCGAACCACCGCAAAGCGTCTGCCACGTACTTGTAGAAGCCTTTGCGCACGAACACGTCCTCATACAACTCGTCGAAGTAGTACTTGCGGAACATAAGCGTGTAGATCGGTTGGAATCTGGCTCCCATCGCTGTAGGCGATATCAAGCCCTTGATGTACATAAGGTAGGCGAGACCAATACCAACGATCGTCAGCACGGTCGATATCCCGGCGACCATGAAGTTGAACTCGGGGGCAGCACCGGCGTGCTCGGCTGCTTCGTCCGTCGGGAACACTTCGTCGTTCTCAACCGTCATGAAGTGCGCAAATGCGTGCTTGTCGATGCCGCCAACTTCCACGACCGGGTTCGATAGGAATCCAATAAATATCGCGAGCACCGCCAGCAGTGTGATCGGACCGACCATCAACCACGGCGACTCGGCAAAGTGAGAATGGCTATTTCCAACTGGAGCAGGTTCGCCATCTGCTTCGGCATCCGCTTCTTCCTTCTCACCACCACCCTTCCATTCGCCGTGGAATGTCAGGAAGATCGCTCGGAACATGTAGAACGCCGTCATCAGTGCAGCAACTAGACCGAGAGCAAGAACAATATTCCCGGTCTTAGTTCCAAGTTCAGCTGCGTGACCCAGGATTTCGTCTTTCGACCAGAATCCCGAAAACGGGAATAGCCCAGCAAGACTCAAACTGGCAATTACCATGCCCCAGTAGGTTCGCGGCATGTGCTTCTTCAAGCCACCCATATAGTTCATATTGAACGTGCCAGATGCGTGATGAACCGAACCGGCACCCAAGAACAATGCTGCCTTGAAGAACGCGTGCGTAAACAGGTGGAAAATCGCTGGAGCGTAGGCCCCGACTCCCAACGCCAACATCATGTAACCGAGTTGACTGATCGTTGAATACGCCAACACGCGCTTTATGTCGTTCGCTACGAGTCCCATTGTCGCTGCGAATACGGCAGTGAACCCACCGATCAAGGCAACAAGAGTCATTACATCCGAGTGCTCAAACAGCGGGAAGAACCGGGCAACGAGGAACACACCGGCTGTGACCATCGTCGCCGAGTGAATCAAGGCAGATACTGACGTTGGACCTTCCATGGCATCAGGAAGCCAGTTGTGCAGAGGGAACTGTGCCGATTTACCGATTGCACCAGCCAACAGACCAAGTGCCACCCATGTTGCAACTGAAACGGCAATGTCATGCGCTTCGATCGCGTCATACAGCGTAGTGATATCCATATACGCCGGGCTCTGCGAATAGAGATACAGGATTCCGAGCAGGAATCCGAAATCTCCGAACCGCGTCATCAGGAAAGCTTTCTTGGCTGCCGCAGCCGCCGTAGGTCGATCCATCCAGAACCCGATCAATAGGTACGACGAAACACCAACCAGCTCCCAGAAGACAAATATTTGGATCACGTTTCGTGAGAGCACCAGGCCCAGCATCGAGGCCGTGAACAACGCCATATAGGCGTAGTAGCGGGTGTAGCTCTTATCGCCATGCATATACGCCTGTCCGTAGATCTGGACAAGCAAGCTCACTCCGCTGACCACAACGAGCATGATCGCCGTTAACTGATCGACCATCAGACCGAATGTCAGGTTTAGACCACCAATAGCGATCCAATCGTGCGATTCGAGTGCAAGCGGACCGTCTGACATGACAGTACCGAGAGTCAGCAACGAGAGAACGAACGATCCACCAATGGCCACAACCGTGATGTATCCGGCATACTCGGAATCGGATCCAACGAAGACGCGCACCAGTACCCCATTCATCAGCAATGCGGCGATGGGTAAAGCGATTATTAGCCAGGCCAGGCCTTCAGTAATCACAAAAAATCCCTGTTACAGCTTTCTCAAAATTTCGTCGGCCACGTGTTCACGACCTTTCGGAACCATCACACGGAACGACGCATCCTCAGCCCAATCGAGGATGTCACCTTCGGGAATGAGCTTCGTTGGCAGTCCTTCTCCCTCGAGAAGGTCTTTCCACATCTGCGCGGTCATCAAATTTGGTGTTTTCTTGTAATCGACCCACATAGCTAGTTCTTCATCTCAGAGGCATCGGTAATTTCGACCGATGCCGTCGCCCGGTACATAGCGAACACAAGAGCAAATGCCAGTGCTGCTTCACCAGCCGCAACGGCGGTTACGAATATTGCGAACACATGACCCGTCAGAGCGGAGCGAATCGCCTCGGCTGTCAGCGGATCGCTACTTAGCAGCGCTGCTGACGGCGTAAATCGGCTGAATCCAACCGCTGCGATCACTACACCGTTGAACATCAACTCAAGCGACATGATTACGGTTACAAGGCTCCGACGTGAAACAACACCGTACGCACCGATGGCAAACAACGCAGCAGAAACCAGAAGTACGTTCTCTATGGTCATACCGAGGCCACCTCCTTCTCTGGCTCTGGCTCGTTCGCACCAGAAGGTTCGCGCATCAGTAGCAAGCCACCGATCAACGCGGCCACCAGCAGCAATCCGATAATTTCGAAGGCCAACAGGTATTCACGAACAAGCAACACTCCGACTGCGCTGGTGCTATCGACCAGAACACCATCGTTCTCGACAACAACATCGTTACTGCCGGGCGGTACCTCGGTGGCAACACGAACACCGTCACCAGTACCGATCTCGATATAACCTTCGGTAAGAGCCGCAACCGCAACCGGATCGGTTATCTCGTCCATCAACGACCAGTTCGTGTTGTAGGCAGTAAATGCAAGCGCAGCAAATATCAGCACGGCAACCGTGGCACCAATCACCCTGCCCTGCACTGGGCGGCTACCCGAAGCGATGTCCTGAATGAACATGACAGCGAACGCCATCAGCACCGAAATCGCTCCCACGTACACAAGGATCTGCACCACACCAACGAATTCAGCGCTAAGCACGAAATACAAAATACCAACGCCCAGGAACGATCCTGCCAGCGCAATTGCCGCTCGGAACACGTCGCGCTGAGTCACTACGATGGTCGCAAATCCCAGCGTCATCGCCGCCGCTGCCCAGAAAGCAACAGTCGTAAGTGTCGAAACTTCCATGGGCATCATCGCTCGTCGATCCACTTCCGCTTCAGGTCATCATCTGACGGACGTTCATGGCGACCGGCGTCGTGGAAGTCTTCGATCGTCTCTTTGAACGGATCGAAGGCGTTTTCCTCGAACTGCGGTCGATAGAACGCACTCGGGCGTTTGGGTGCGTCGGCCAACTCGTCTTTTGAAATAACCAGTTCATCACGGACGTACTTTGAGCGCTCGAATGTCGTTCCCATGTGCAGGGCGTCATACGGGCAAGCTTCGACACATAGTCCACAGAACATGCAACGCCCGATATCGATATCGAAGACCTCGAGCTTATAACTCTCGCCTTCCTGCGCATCGATTTTTCCGGGAACACTGACGATCTCGATAATCCCCAACGGACAGTACTTCGCACAACTTGCGCACGCAGTACATCGGTCTTCGAAATATGTGAACTCGTTTCCACGGAAGCGTGCCGACTGCTTAACCGCAACCGGTACGGTCGCAATGCCTGCAATCGCCTTGATCGAATCAGCGGGCTTGCGAACGAGGAATTGGAACGGATTCATTCCAGCTTCTTTTGCCGCGCCCAGCAGACCAACGTGTCGATCCGGGTACTGTTCAGTAACAGCAGGTCGCACAAAGTTCTTTAGCGTCACTAGGAAGCCACGAGGTAAACCAAGACCGATCATCAGTCTCCCCCTTCTTGCACTGGGTCTATGATCAGAGCCGAGGAAGCGGGAATCGACTCGCTGCCAACCGGGTACTCCGGTGAGTCAGCCGTGGGATGCGGCTTCTCGTACGCAGCGGTGCCAAGCAGCTTGCTAACCAACCAGATCGATACGAAGGCAACGGGCCAGTTGATCGCAGCCATGTACCAGAGTTCTGTGGTGGTTGGCTGTGGCCAGATCGCAATCAGGATCGCCGTAACAATGATGTTGATCATCGTCAGTTCGAACAAGCCCTTCCATGCGAACTTCAATACCTGATCGACACGCAGTCGAGGTAGCGTCATCCGGAACCAGATGATCAGGAAAAGAACCGCTATCAATTTGGCAATGAACCAGAATTGCGAAGGAATCGGGTCGAAGCCCCTCCAACCGCTCAGGAACAGCGTTGTAACAATTGCAGATGTGCTGAGTTCAGCCATGAATTCAGCGAGGAAGAACAGTCCGAACTTCATACTAGCGTAGTCGTTCAGATATCCGGCTGCCAGTTCAGATTCCGCTTCAGTAAGGTCAAATGGTGCTCTCGCCATTTCGGCCATCGCCGCAAGGAAGAACACGAAGAACCCAAGCGGCTGCACCAGAATGAACGGAATACCCTGGGCCTGAATGATGTCCCCAAGCGACATCGATCCCGCCAGCATAATCACACCAACAACAGCCAGCGCCATTGGGATTTCGTAGCTAACGAGAAGTGCGACAGAGCGCAAAGCCGAAAGAATCGCAATACGGTTTGCCGACGACCAAGCCGCAGTAAGAACGGCAAGAGTGGTGAGCGACGTTATCGCCATGATAAATAGCACACCGATGTTCAGATCTGCAACGTACGTACCAACACCGAACGGAATCACCGAAAAGACCAACAACGCAGGTGCCGCGATCAGAACCGGTGCGAGGTTGAACAGGATCCGATCTGCCTCAGCAGGTACGAGATCCTCTTTGAACATAGTTTTCACAGCGTCTGCAACGGACGTAAGTAGCCCGAACGGACCCCATCTGTTGGGACCCGTTCGCGACTGGAAACGTCCGAACAAGCGACGTTCACCCCAGATGAGCACGATCACGCTACCCAACACAGCGTTGATCACCAATCCGATGATCGCAGCTGCGGCAAGTACAAACGCAAGCCACTCCATACCACCCGGAAGAAGTCCCACAGAGTAATCACGGGCTGCACATCCGGTACTTTCGCCAGCGAGTACACAGTAAATATTTCGCCACAACGAATTATCGAGGAAAGCCTGATCCATTACCGGTCCACTTCCCCCATATTCAAATCGACGCTACCAAACGTAACGAACAGATCACCGAACTGACCGCCGATCAGCATGTCGCGTAGCAGGGTCAGGTTGATCAGCGAAGATGCGCGCACGTGCATGCGATACGGCGAAATACCACCGTCGCTCACAAGGTAGAAACCAAGTTCACCCTTCGAACCCTCAATGGCAGCGTAGGCATCACCTGCGGGCGGACGTATCAAACGTGGTACATCATCGAATGACGGGCGAACCGGACCCGGCTCGATCTGTTCGATACACTGCTTGATTATCTTCACGCTCTCACGCGCTTCCTGCACTCGCACCCAGTACCGGGCGTAGTTGTCAGAGGCGGTATGCAGTTTGCGTTCGAAAGCCACCCGTTCGTAGTAATCATATGGCGCACGATGCCGCAGGTCCCAGTCGACGCCGCTGGCACGCAGCATCGGGCCCGTTATCGAAGCGTTGATCAGCAATTCGGGTGAAAGAACAGCGGTGCCTTTAGTTCGAGAGAAAACGATTTCATTGCCGCTCAAATACGCCTCAAGCTCATCGATGGTCCGAATAATATCGTCGAGACCACGATCAAGCGCCGGCCAAAACTCCGTCGGGGCGTCCATGAACACACCGCCGGGGCGCAGGTACGAGTTAGTGATACGGGCACCACAAATCATCTCGAACAGGTCAAGAATATTTTCGCGTTCACGCATTGCGTAAATGAGTGGAGTACCCAGCGCACCCAGATCCTGCAATAGAAACCCGGTAGCCACGAGGTGGCTTGCGATTCGCTGTAACTCCGAAGCGATCATCCGGAGCCAGACACCACGAGGTGACGGCTCAATCCCTGCGAGCTTCTCAACAGCCAGAATGTACGCCTGATTGTTGAGCATCGACGACACATAATCCATGCGGTCGGTCAACGTTACGATCTGAGTATAGGTACGTTCTTCAGCGAGTTTTTCAGATCCGCGATGCAGGTAGCCGAATATCGGTTCTACATCGACAATTTCTTCGCCATCGAACATCACGCGCATACGGAACACGCCGTGCGTGGACGGATGCTGCGGTCCGAGGTTGACGGTTACTGGCTGTGTTTTGATAGCCATTACTCGTCACCCTCTATGGCAACGGTAACCGCATCGTCGGGTGCAGAAACAATCGACTGATCGTAGGTGACATAGTCCTTTCGGAGAGGGTGGCCCGGGTAACCTTCCCACAGCATAATCCGCTTGTGGTTCGGGTGACCTTCGAAGCGAATACCCATGAGGTCCCAGACTTCGCGTTCCTGGTAATCGGCGCCCCGCCAGACCGAAACAACGCTCGGGATCGAGGCATCCGTTCGACCCAGTCCAACGCGTGATTTCACGACGGCCGAAGCGTTCATTGGCAGCGACGTAAGATGATACACAACTTCGAAATGATCGATGAAGTCGACTGCAGTAAGGCTACTGAGCAGATCGAACTTGAACTCATCTCGAGTTTTGAGCCCCTCGCAAACACCTGAAATACATTCTGGCTTCAGCCATACATCACCGCCAGCACTCGACTCAACGGAACCGGGTGCGAACGCTTCGATAGCTTCAGCCAGTGCTGAGCCACTCCAGGCGGTGGTCATTCCTGCCCTGCCGCCTGCCCGTTAAGGCTGTATCGACGTATCTTGTCGTGGAGTTGCATGATTCCGTAGAGCAGAGCATCCGGTCGAGGCGGACAACCGGGGACGTAAACATCGACCGGCATGATGTGGTTCACACCCGGAACTACCGAGTAGCTCTGGTAGTAAGGACCACCAGAAGTAGCACACACGCCCATCGAAATAACCCAGCGCGGCTCGGCCATCTGGTCGTACAAACGACGTAGTGGCACCGCCATCTTCCAAGTTACCGTTCCTGCAACGATCAGAAGATCGGCCTGTCGCGGAGAGGCTCGAAGCGCTTCCATTCCGAATCGTGCAAGGTCGAATCGCGCCATTGCAGCACTGATCATCTCGAACGAGCAGCAGGCAAGACCCGACTGTAGCGGAAACACGGAAGATTTACGCGCCCAGTTAAGTAGATAGTCGACCGAACTAACGATCACACTACGCCGAAGTTCGTCTGGAACTTCGAGTACAGGATCGGGGAACGGCTCGAGGTGAGTCGATTTCATCCCGTTGACCGAATCACCTTCAGTTCGATCAAGATCGAGAGATATCGAGTAAAGTGCGCCTCGCGAATCCGCCCCGGCAGGCGTGCCATATGGATCGATCAGCTTAGGATCGATCATTCGTTGGTCACCCACTCTAGAGCGCGCTTTCGCCAAGCGTAGGCATACGCAAAGGTCACGACGATCAGGAACACCAGAACTGCGCCCAGAGCAGCGAATCCAAACTGGCGAGTCATCACTCCGTACTTCACGGCCCACGGAAACAGAAATACCGTCTCAACGTCGAAAACCACGAAAAGTAGAGCGTAGTAGTAATAGCGGAAGTTGAATCGAGCGGGTCGACTACTTAACGGAGGCATTCCACCTTCGTACGCACTTTCTTTTACTGATGAAGGGCGGGACGGCCTGACTTTAATGAACTGAGCCATGTAGCTCGCCATCAACATTCCCACCGGAACGGTTACCGCCGCAATGGCGAAAATGACGAGCAGCACGTACTGCCTGAAATAATCCTCGAACATCAACTACCGAATACTGGTTACCAAATACAGGTTAAAGGGCTAGAAAAAGCCGGTTTGGAGCATAGCAGTCGCCCGTTTTAGCAGCAAGTAAAAAAAACGAACAATCGCATATGGATCGTTCATAGATAAACCACACCGTCTCTCCGGTTTTCACTTGCTTCTCGCAGACGGCTAATCGAAAACGATCACTCCTCTACCGTCTTCTCCATGCTCGAGAGCCTGATAAGCCTCATTAATTTCATCGAGTTTGTACTTGCGAGTGACCATTCCACCAACGTCGATTCGACCCTGCCTGTAGAACTCAAGCAGCTTGCTAAAGGTTTCGTGCGGGCTGGCGGAGCCGTAGTAGCTACCAACTAGAGTCTTCTGGTTTCGCACCAACTCGACCAGTGGGATGTCGGCCCCCATACCGTCGGGAGCGAGCCCAACGACCACCGTTGTGCCACCCTTCCGGGTTGACTTGTAGGCCTGCTCAGTAGTGATCTTGTGCCCGAACGTGTCGAATGCGAAATCAACACCACCATCAGTCATTTCCTGAATGGCTGCGATCGGATCCTGTTCTTTCGAGTTGACCACATGAGTTGCACCAAACTTGTAAGCAAACTCGAGCTTGTGGTCGAAAATATCTACGGCTATAACCTTGGATGCGTTCATCAAACGAGCACCCTGAAGAGCGTTCAAACCAACGCCACCGGTTCCAATAACTGCAACGGTCATTCCAGCACGCATGTTTGGTTGGTTGATGACACCACCGACACCGGTGGTCACCGAACAACCGATGAGTGCTGCAACTTCCATTGGAACATCGTCAGGCATCGGGTAGCAAGCCTGCTGCGGAACAACAATCGACTCGGCGAAGACACCGAGTTTGGCGAACTGATGAACCTCAGTGCCATCCGAGGTGTGAAGCCGGAAAGTCCCATCGTACTGGCGAGTACCGGTCTCACGGTTCGTGTCACAGAGATTCGAAAGACCCTCTCGACATGATCGGCAATGCCCACAGTTCGCAACGAACGACAATACACAGCGGTCACCGACTTTCACGGTCGTGACACCCGTTCCCACTGCGTCTATCACCCCAGAGCCTTCATGGCCCAGCACAATAGGCATCGGAGTCGGATTGTCACCAGTCATCACGTGGTGGTCTGAGGCGCAGATACCCGCTGCCGACATCTTTACTCGTACTTCACCGGTTTTCGGTTCCGATTGGTCAAGCTCCACAATTGGCATGGGCTTTTTCGATTCAAAGAGGACTGCGGCTTTCACGTGCGAACTCCAAACAAAATAATTCAACGCGATACCCGCTCGAAACCAGATATTTCGAGCTAAAACATGGTACTCCGCCAAAACACTTTTTCGGGCACGAAAGATCGAATCAGACAGTGACGGCTTCGATCATGTTAGTGACTTTCGTCTTCAACTCTTTGGCGTCGGGCAACGCCGGATACCTGCCGAGTTCCCCTTTATCAAATACCACCTCGCCGTTGAGCGTGACCTTGAACACACCGCTCTGACCGGGTGTCAGCGTTACCGCTACCTGCGACTTACCAGCCGCGTAAAGTTCGCTTCCCATCCAGAAAGCCACTGAGTGGTAGCCTCACGGAACGCAGTATTCGATCTCAGCATGTACCTTTGCCGGTACAGCAGCCATATCTAACTCCTAATTTTCGATCAACAATCAATTCTGCCAATCGTCGGTCATCTCAATGAACTAAGAAAACGCGGCAAGCCAATTAATTGGTTTGGATAACCGCGCCGGACTCAAGCATGTTGGCGACTGTCGCCTTCATGTCTTTGACTTCCATAATGTGAGGCGAGCGACCCGAGTCTTTCTTGTCCCAGAGCACTCGACCATCGACAGTTACTTTGAACGCACCGCTGTGTCCAGGCTTGAGTGAGATCGCAAGAGCAGGACCTGCTGCCTGGAACAGCTCGCTAACCATGTTTGCAGCAAGGTTTGCGTAGCCGCAGGGCACACAGTACTCAATCTCAGCTTCCATCTTCCAGTGATCTGACATATCTACCTCGAATTCAATCTCAAAATAACATCGTTGAAGCAATTTCATCCGCCCTGAGAACGCTTCCAACTAGACCGCAAATCCTATCACTCCACGCAAATGTCGTAGCTGACCGACAAATAAACACAATCTGGACTGCCAACTCAAGCCGACATTTTGCGTTACGGTATACTGCGAATTCGGCCCAAATATCGCATGAAAGATCAGCGTCTGAACTTCGATTATTACGCGGCCCTGACACAACAGATTTAAGGAGGACAAAGTGCCCTCATTAGTTGAGTTGCGCCCGGTTACCCGTGAAGACGTTCAACGACTCATTGACTGGCTAGACGACCCCGAAGTATCGAATGCCTGGTTCGGTCGATACACCTACGGCGATGCCGCTCACCTTGGTTACGAACCCAAGGACATGGTGAATGCTTCCGAGGATGAATGGAACGAAGTCTTCCACGATCCTCACCACGAGCCACATCGCGATATATTCTCGGTGTACACACTCTCTGGCGAACATATCGGCGAGGGACAACTGTCCATCGACGAAGCACTTGGTGATGCCCAGATTTCGGTGCTAATCGGTCAAAAAGCACTCTGGCACCACGGATACGGGACGTCAGGCGTTATCGCCATGCTCGAACACATATTTGAGCATCTGGGTCTGCACCGCGCATGGGTCGACGTGCCTGAGTACAACACGGCAGCACGAGCGATGTTCGAACACATCGGCTTCCAGCATGAAGGCACGCTCAGGCAGAGTCGACCTCACGACGGAGCGCGCCACAACTCGGTGATCCTCGGAATGCTGGCAAATGAATACACAGCGGCGTTCCCAGACGGTACGCTCAGCCACGTCACAACGTGGGACTCACCGAAAGTCTAGTTCAGCGTCAAGCGCTTTACAGTCCGAGTGCAGGACCAAGTACGTCCAGGTACTTCAACGCTGATCCTGTGTTGAGTAGCACGATACGCTCGTCACGCCCCACCTCGCCCGAATCCAACAACAGTTCCAGCGCCGAAAGCGTCGCCCCGCCCTCAGGTGCCGGGAATATTCCCTCGTACGTCGACATATTTCGCACCGAATCGACCATCTGCTCGTCGGTAACAGTTAACGCGGTTCCCCCGCTCTCACGAACTGCACGAATTACAAGGAAGTCTCCAACAGCCGCGGGTACCCGCATTCCGGCTGCGAGCGTCGAGGGGTTCGGGAGCGGATCGGCGAACTCCTCACCCTTTTTATAAGCGTTTACAAGAGGCGAGCATCCTTCTGCTTGAACGCAGATCATCCTCGGTCGCTCCGAGCCGATCCAACCAAGTTGCTCCATCTCATCGAGTGCTTTCCAGATACCGACGATCCCGGTGCCACCACCCGTCGGGTAAATCACAACGTCAGGCACTTCGAAACCGAGTTGCTCGACGATCTCATAACCCATCGTCTTCTTGCCCTCGACGCGATACGGTTCTTTGAGCGTTGAAACATCGAACAAGCCGTGCTCTTCAGCCGCTTCACCCGAAATTCGGCCAGCATCGGTGATGAATCCATCCACAAGATTCAGATCGGCGCCATAAGCCACGCACTCGATCTGGTTCGCCATTGGAGCGTCTTTTGGCATGTAGACGTGCGCCTCCATTCCGGCTGCTGCCGCATACGCTGACATCGCACCCGCAGCGTTTCCCGCAGACGGCATCGTGAGTTTCATCTGCTTTAGTTCGAGTGCCTTCGAAACCGCCGCCGAAAGTCCGCGAGCTTTGAACGAGCCGGTCGGGTTTACACCTTCGTCTTTGATGAGCAGTGCGCTCATTCCAAGGTGCTTGGCCAGACGTTCGGCCTGGCGAAGCGGCGTAAACCCTTCGCCCAACGTGACAATGTTCGCCGGATCGATGACTGGCATCACTTCCCGATATCGCCACATGTTCGACTCGCGACCCTCCATCGATTCTTTGGTCATGGTTTCAGCAGCTTTCGCCAGATCGTATCGAGCCAGATACGGTTTGCCGTTCTTTGGATTCAACCGATGGGGAAGTTCATGCCCGTACTCTTCGCCCGACAACGAACATTCAAGATGGGTAATGTGACTGCGAATCTGTGTTCGATCTAGCAAGCGAATCTCCCTGCGAGCTTGAGCGGTATGTACAACTGGCTGAGAACTAACTTTCCATTATCGTGATGCTCAAAATTTTCACGCCGGGTGTTGTAGCTGTTTCAGGATCGCGCTCCACCATGCCCGTGACAATCTCTATTCCGCTCATAACTCGACCGAATATCGTGTGACACGAAACGGAATCATCGGCGCAGTTCTTAACAACACCCGCTTCATACGGATCGAGCCACTCAGCAGCAGCGTGCGTAATAAAGAACTGGCTTCCATTCGTGTTGGAGCCAGCGTTCGCCATCGAGAGAACTCCCGGTGAATCGTGCGACAAACCTCGATTGAATTCATCGTTGAACGTATATCCAGGACCACCTACTCCGTCGCCAACTGAGTCCCCCACCTGCGAGATAAAACCGGGAAGGACTCGATGGAACTCAAGGCCTTCGTAAAATCCGATTCGAGAAAGATTGATGAAATTCTCAATCGTCAAGGGAGCTAGATCGTCCAATAGCTCAACTTCGATATCACCCGCTTCGGTCGAAATTACAGCCGAGTAACTCAACGAGACGTCCAACGCCCCAATCGGTGCTCTGGGTAAATCTTCAGACGTCAGCATCGCCGGATCACCCTCGAATTCGGGTACGGCGACCGGGTCACCGTATTCGCGCGGTCGCCAGGACATTCGAGTTGGCATCTGCTCTGAATCCACGATTCGGCGCAATCCCGTTCCATCCGAATCAAGAAGCCAACCCGCACCCAGCAACGAATCGATCGTAGCAACCTCGGAACCGTCAGGTGACCATGCAGCCACGAGGAACTGCAATGTCGAATCGATGAACTTCGGATCCTGTGTTCCGAGTTCGAGAGTGCCGAGGTCGAGTGCGCCATCCGCGGTCGCCAGCCCAACACAAATTTCCGTGCCGTCAGACGTCCATCCAAAGCCAACGCTGCCGAACGGTCCCAGCACTTCAGGTGCCGTAGTAAGTGAAGGATCGAACATCATGACCCGTACTAGACCGTCAGCGGTGTTTTGAGATGCAAGAATCTGGGTGCCATCGGGAGACCAATAAGGCAGGATGTGCTGAGCCGTATCGTCGTCACTGATCTGGGTCGCACTCGCCAGTGAAATTGGGTTCGCAACAACGTCTTCGGGAATCTCGGCGATATATAACTGCCACTGATCGCTCTCGAGTCGTACGAACGCTATCGACTTTCCGTCCGGTGAAATATTGGGCATCGACACCCCGCCGGCCACGTCGGTCAGTTGAACAATCTCTCGTGTTGCCAGATCAAGCGTGAATACCTGCAGTTGCCCGGTAAGATCCGAAACGTAGACGAGACGTGAGCCATCAGGCCACCATCCGGGTGATAGTTCAACAGCGTCGTTATCGTGGAAGCTGATGTCCGCCGATCCGATCTGGGCTGTTTCGAGGTCGATAAGGAATATACCGCCACCGTCCTGATCAACTACCTCGACGGCAATAATGTTCGACGAACGCTGTCTGATAATGACGTCCGAATGAGCCACAAGATCGGACTCATTTCCGGCAGTTCCTGCAGGAAGCGTGACAGTAATAGCGTTCTCAAAATCGCCAATCTCATAACCAGCGATAAAAACAGCGACCTCATTTCCGCGGCCAGCAGTCGAATACTCGTAGACGTACTCTCCCTCATCGATCTCAAGAATATTACCGTTCTCGTCGGTGGCAAGCACGACAAACGGGGAGCCAGCACCAATAGGGACAGAATCATTGTCGGGGATGATGTGAATCGAAGCGACGTCGCCAGCAACAATGGTGACCGGAACGACCGTTACTGACTCGACACCGTTCAGAAATCCGCGAACGTTGATGCCGACCTCATCGTGCTTGCCTGCTGCCGTACCCGCTGTAAAAAGCCCTGAGTCAGCAATCGAACCGATTGCGGGATCGGACACGCTCCATTGCAAATCGTCAAGAACAAGCTCGTTCCCATATCGATCAGCCCCATATGAGGCCAGTTGGAACGTTTCACCCGCCAACATGCTGGTTGGAAGGGCCGAAACGTGAACTTGATCGAGAATTCCCGGGCGCACGACTCCTGAGATTGTAGCCTCTATCAATTTGCCACCATGCTCAACTTCGATTTCGACCAGCTCGACTACCCCTTCCGAAGTAAGAGTGCTTGGCGCAAATAATCCGGTCGAGTCGATCATATCTGCCTCTCGCACCGCAGTGAACAACACCAATGCCGAAGTGAGCACATGGCCGGCTTTGTCGACCGCCTGAACGACTAAGGTCTCGCTTCTGCCTACCTGAATATCTAGCTCACTTGGTGCAATCGAAAAAGCGTGCAAATCGCCGGGTGTGATCTCGATGTCGGCGGCAGCTGTGACAGAGGTACCCAGTCTCTCGAATTCGACAGAAATGGCATCGTTGAACGTACCCAGATCCGTTCCGGCCATGAACTTGCCTGAGCTATCGATATCACCGATTGCATCATCCACGCTCCAGATAAATTCGGGATTGGCAATCGGATTGCCCAACACATCGAACGCTGTGGCCGTAAATTGTGTGGATTCGAACGAAGAAACCGTCGATTCTCCGCCTTCAATTACCACCCAACCTGCTTCACCGGGGTCTACCGTAATTTCAGTTTCAGCAACCGCCACGGAATCGCCTCTGGCTGCAGTCAATCGAACGAGGAATGATCCGGCGTCCTCAAACGTGTGCTCTGGTTCGAGTTCCGAACTGCCAGCCCCGTCGCCAAAATCCCAGTTATATGTGTCACCATTGGCCTGTTCGCCCAGCACGAAAGTCACCTCGAACGGTGCAGTTCCAGATTCGCCTGTCGCGTCGAACTCCGCAACAGCAGGTGTAGAACACGCTGAGAACAACACCGCGGCAATGCCGAGAAGAGCAAACAGGAAGACTCGGTTACTCAGTGCAATCAATCGATTTTCTTGTGCGACGCCGGTCAGAACGATCTCCAGTGCTTTATGGAAGTCGGAGTTTATGTGTGACCATGTTCAAGGGATACCGAAATACGTTAAGTCAAAGTATTAATTTGGGATTACCTACGAATTTTCCCGTGTCATCAGCAGTGTCGAGAAACGAACAACCGAGCATATGTGAACATGTGGTAAACATGGGGCTTGCACGAATGTTGAAAACCAAACAGGAATCTACTCGGTACGCATACGAATAATTAACCTTCTTACGGAAAGTAACACAACGAGCAGAATTCGATCAGTATTCATGTCCCAAAAGATTCTTATTGTTGACTAGGAGCCAAACATTCTTGAACTCGTCCAGACTTGTCTCGAAATGGCCGGTTACGAAACGATTGCCACCGAGAGCGGTGAAGAGCGTTGAAAAGTTTCTTCTCGGCATGACCTGATCGCGCCCTGCTCGATCTCGAAATGCCAAGAATGAACGGAATCTAGAAATCAAAGATTACTCTGCGATTGGTTGATGCTGCGAATCGAAATAGCAGTCGCTAGTGTTATTGCCAGTAACATCGCCAATATGGCTGTAGCCGCGAACGACGGGAGATATTGCAGAAGATGACCGCCCCCCGTGCCTGATCGGTGATCTGTTCTTCGCCCTGTTTGAGTTGCCCTGATATTGCCGGATTAGCCAATGAGGACTTCGCTCGTAGGTTGTTTGCGACACATTCGTCGCGTTGCCTGTGAAGCAAGATGCTTATCTCGATATCAACATCATCAGAGATGAAGGTGTGATTAGCGTTGGGGTCAACATCCAGTCCGTGTGTGAACTGGCTCTGAACTTACGAACGGTTCATACGTACCGCGCCAAAGTCAACGACTGACGTTCGGACGTTTCGACCAGACCAATTCCCGTTCGAGATTCGTCGCCAGTCTTTCTGAAACTGTCACGGCACACTCTTCAACCGTCACCGAACGGTTCGATTCCAGATTTACAGAAGTGAATGGAAGATCGGGCATTCCACAGGGGATGATGTGCTGAAAATAGCTGAGATCGGTCGAAACGTTCAGCGCGAATCCGTGCATCGTCACTCCGCCAGAAATTCTCACCCCGATTGCAGCAATTTTCTTACCCGATGGATTGATATCTTGCTCACGTTTCTGATTGGGTACACCCCCAACCCAAACACCCGTCTCTCCATCGACCAAATGCGTATCGATTCCGTAACCAGCGAGAGATTCGATGATCGATTTTTCCAGCATACGAACGTACGTCACCGGCCCGAGTTTTGTGATCCGCAAATCGACGATCGGATACCCGACTAGCTGCCCAGGACCATGATAAGTCGCCTCACCGCCACGATCGGTCTCGAATATCTCAACCCCAGCCGAATCCAGATCGACTCGGCTGGTCACCAAATGCATGTCATCCGCGCGCTGACCGAGAGTTACTACATGGGGATGTTCGAGCAGCAATAACGAGTCCGAAATAGAGTCTGCTTTTCGTTCAGCATGAGTCAACCGTTGCAACTCAAGCGCTGAGCCATAGTCGACAGTACCGAACCAAGTCGCACGGAGCTCGTCGACAGATCGACCCGAAATCTGGCTCATTCCAATTCAGAATCGAGATTGATCGCCTCGAGACCAGATTTCACTGATTGCAGGAACTCAGACGCCTCAGCACCATCGACTATTCGATGATCGAACGAAAGACAGATGTTCATCATCGAACGAACTACTACCGAATCGGTTTCACCATCCGAAACCACAACCGGTCGTTTCACTATCGCCTCTGTTGTCAGAATTGCCGCCTGCGGGTGGTTGATGATCGCTCCGCCCCAAATCGAGCCGAGGGCCCCGGTATTGTTCAGCGTGAAAGTCCCGCCCTGCACGTCTTCAAGCGTCATCGAGCCTGAACGTGCCCGCATCACGACACCATCCAACTCACCGGCGAGTTCAACAATCGACGAATCAGCTGCAAAGTGAATGACAGGAACAACCAATCCTTCTTCAGCAGCAACAGCAACACCAACGTTGATCGCCTTTTTGAGAACGATCTTTCCATCGAGCCAAGTTGAGTTGAGTCGTGGATTGGCCTTCAGAGAACTGGCGACCACTGCAAGCGTGATCGGCAGGTAGGTGAGTCGAACGCCGTGTCTGGTCTCAAATCCACTACGATTTGCCTTATGCCACGCGACCATCCCCGTTACATCGACTTCGACCGCCGACCACGCATGCGGGATTTCCATCACCGATTTGACCATGTGATTGGCGATCATGCGCCTGATCGGAGTTGGATCAATGACCTGTTCGCTACCTGATACGTCCTGGTCAGATGCCGAGACTAACCCTGCGCCACCGGCTTCGACGGCCGCAAGTACATCTTTTT
This sequence comes from uncultured Dehalococcoidia bacterium, assembly GCA_913052475.1. GTDB lineage: Bacteria > Chloroflexota > Dehalococcoidia > Lucifugimonadales > Lucifugimonadaceae > Lucifugimonas. The sequence goes on along the minus strand of CAJXEJ010000037.1, from coordinate 3,106 downwards.
TCGTAACTCGACCGCCAAGACCGGTTCCCACCAGAGAGCTCAATTCGACGCTGTGTTGTGCTGCAAGTCGAGTGACAACCGGCGAGAAACCCCTTTGACGACTTGATGATCCAACCGAATCTCCTAAATTCGCTGTGGAAGCTGTCGATTTGGTCGAAGTCAAGCTAGTGTCAACAAATTCACCACCCGTTGGGCCGACGTTCGCGCCCTGAACCAACGTGCCTATTCGACCCGCCGACAGGGACGGCGATGCTTCACTGGCAGCGGGTTCACTCGTTTCCGCAGCAGAAACTTCGCCATCTGCTGTTTCCATCTCGGCGATTACCGCACCCATGAGGACCGTTTCGCCCTCTTGCGCAATGATCTTCGTAATTGTGCCGCTCGCAGGTGAAGGGACATCCATGTTCACCTTGTCGGTAATAACCTCGACGAGTGGATCGTATTTCTCGATCTGATCTCCAGGTGCCTTCAGCCATTTACCGATTACCGCCTCGGTAACCGATTCTCCGACATGCGGAAGCTCAACATTGAACACCACAGTTAAATCTCCGCCAGTTTCGTAATCGCTGCCAAGATCTTCTCGGGGGAAGGCATGAAAGCGGCTTCCTGTAAGGGAGAAAACGGCATCGGCGGTATTTCTGGTGGCCCCAATCTCGTAATCGGGCCATCAAGATCGAAGAAGCAACGCTCTCCAATGATTGCCGCAACCTCGGATGAAATACTCACTGCTGGCGTGTCTTCTTGAACGATAAGCGCCTTGCCAGTCCGTGAGGCCGATTCAGCGATAGCGTCTTCATCGAGCGGACGCAGCGTGCGTAAGTCCAGCACCTCAACATCGATCTCTGCTGCGGTAGCCATTTCTGCCGCCTGAAGGGCGTAGTGCAACATCAGGCCGTAAGTGAATATCGTGAGATCAGTACCTGGTCGTTTAATTTCCGCTTTGCCGATCGGAATTGTGTATTCCTCGGTCGGGACATCACCTTTCACAAGCCGGTAGGTGCGCTTGTGCTCCAGAACGATCACGGGATCATCAGAACGGATTGCAGAAGCAAGCAATCCTTTTGCATCGTAAGGCGTAGCCGGAGCAACGACGGAGAGCCCCGGAGTGTGCGCAAACAGTACTTCGATACTCTGTGAGTGGTACAAGCCACCTCTGACCCCGCCCCCGTAAGGAATCCGAACCGTCATCGGGGCCGTCTTCGCCCCGCCCGTACCGTAGCGAACCTTTGAAGCCTCACCGACTAGCTGGTTTATCGCAGGCCATACGAAATCAGCAAACTGAATTTCGGCAATTGGCCGCATCCCGTTTACGGCAGTTCCCAGCGCAACACCACATATCGATGATTCAGCAAGAGGGGTGTCGATCACCCGATTCTCGCCAAACTCGTCGATCAGTCCGTCCGACGCCAGAAACACTCCACCACGGCTACCAACGTCCTCGCCCAGAAGAATGATGGAGTCATCGCGCCGCATTTCGGCTTGCATCGTCTCTCGAACTGCCTCTATAACCGTCTGTTCAGGCATTACGAAATACCTCGGCGTTTCGATCAGAGTCGTTGAGTATGTGATCAAACATCGTTTCGACACCCGGATACGGTTCGGCATCTACTGTGTCAGTTGCGACGTTCACTCGTTTCTTGGCGGTCGAGTGAATTTCATCGTCCTCATATTCAGTAAGCAGATCTCTTCGCTTCAACACATCTGAAGTTATCCGAAGCGGATCGCGTTCGGACATATGGGCGATATCCTCTGCAGAACGATACCGGGTGTGATCGTCGTCGGTGGTATGAGGTAGCAATCGTTCGACCGATGCCTCAATCAGGGTCGGCCCGTCCCCTGCCCTCGCCCGTTCAACCGCAGCAGATGTCGCTTCGTGAACTGCTATAACATCCGTGCCATCGACCTGCACACCCGGGAATCCATATCCGGTGGCCCGACTCGCCACACTTTCGATTCCCATCTGCTTCTCAAGTGGAACAGAAATCGCGTAGCGATTGTTCTCGCAAAAGAAAATAACAGGGAGTTTGTGTACGCCGGCGAAATTCATCGCCTCGTGCGTGTCACCCTGAGACGATGCGCCGTCGCCGAAGTAGACAACAGTTACAGCGTCCGATCCCCTCAGCTTGTCGGCGAGAGCGACACCGGCGGCTTGCGGAAGCTGAGTTGCAATCACGTTCGAGAAGTTGAATAAATCGACCCGTGGATGAGCACCGTGCAGCGGGAACTGTTTTGCCGCACTCATCGGTTCTGTTTCCTTTGCGAGAAATCCCCGCAACATCTCCTCGGGTTCAGTTCCTAGTGCGAGCATCGCCGTGAATTGCCGGTAATAGATCAAATAGTGATCTTTGGAAGGATCAGTGGCCTCGATGCAGGCAACCTGCGTCGCTTCATGCCCTTGTGCTGATGCTGCGATCGCCGCCTTTCCCTGTCGATTCAGCAGCCAGACCCGTTCATCCAGATATCGACTCAACACCATCGTGCGATACAACTCCAGCAGGCGTTCACCCGTGAGTTGATTGGTGGAATTCGAAGGTTTGTTCGCAGTTGTCGACATGAACGGACATTATAGGAGCGAAAAAGGCCAGAGATAGCCCCGGCGAGAGCTATAAAACGTGAGAATAATTTCCAACTATCTCCATCAAGACAGTTCTACAAGGATGTTGGATATACTTTTTGGTTTGTGATTTTCATGCTCGGCGCAGCGTTCGATTGCGCCTCGCTATTTGTGATCTGTTGGGGAGGCAAGAATGAAACGGCTGCTTGTACTATTTGCACTGTTGAGCATCTCGATGCTCATTATCGCCGGATGCGGGGGGGATGATCCTGAGCCAACCCTCACCCCCACTGGTGAGCCACGGCCGCCGTATGGATCTCTCGACACATCGAAGACGTACACAGCGAATTTCGACACCGACGCAGGCGAATTCAAGGTGCTGCTGTTCGATGACGAAACACCGCTTACTGTAGAAAACTTCATCAATCTGGCAACTATAGGTTTTTACGACGGTACGATGTTCCACCGGGTTCTTGCCAACTTCATGGCTCAGGGTGGCGATCCAACGGGAACCGGAGCAGGTGGTCCTGGATATACGTTCAACGATGAATT
>CAJXEJ010000036.1 GCA_913052475.1 uncultured Dehalococcoidia bacterium | reverse complement strand
CGACCGTGCCTTCCGGGTGCATACCGAATTTCCGGTAGTAATCGATGGATTTTGTGAGATCGCTGACGATGATGTCGATGTGATCGACGCCGAGAAATTTCATAACTCACTCCAATTTCACAGTTGGATTCTAACCAGATCAGATCCGACCAGACCAGAAATGATGTGCGAGTTTATTCCTGCTGCTCAACTTGTGCTAACGGTGCTATGCTGCCGCCACACAGAAATCGCCGTTCCTTATCGGGGAGCCCAAGTGCGGAGGACGCAACGAAATGCATCTGCTTGAAGTCAATAATCCGGTTGCCATCCAGCGTGGTGTTTTGAACGCCATCAACGCCAGCAATCGACCTGACTCGCTCGACAACAAGACAGTTGGGCTGATTTGGAGTGGCACACATGGTGGAGACATCGCTCTGAAACGTGCCGGAGAAATGCTTCAAGAACGGTTCGAAAGTGTGAGCGTAAATTTCTACACCGGCGGCAACTATCCGACTCCGCCACCGATTGTCCAACAGGCGGGAGAGGAGTGTGACGTCATAATCGGCGCCACAGCCGACTGAGGGACCTGTGCGTCGTGGATGATCCACGACATGATTATGGTCGAGAAGATGGGAAAGCCCGGTGTTGCCATCGTTTCCGGCAGATTCGACAGCGACGCCGTCGCAAGTTCTCGAGCGTTTGGGATGCCCGACCTCCAGTGGGTTGTGGTTCCCCACATCTACAGAAACCTCGATCCTGAGACGTGCCGCACTCAAACTGAGGATGTAATTGACGATCTGATTGGTTCACTCACTTCGTCAATCGAAGCCCGTGAACAGGCTGCCGCTACCGACACGCGTCGGTATGAGGGTGAGGACCGCTACGACTCGATCCTGAAGATGAATCAGGAATTCATCAATGAAGACCTTGGCGACGGACTATTCCTGCAACCAGCTACGGTTGAAGCCGTTGTTGAAATGCTAACGGGTACGAACCTACCACCGGATCATGTCGTTTGTGACATGCCTCCGGGATTCGGAGTTGCGACAGTCGAGAAGATTGCAATCAACTCGGTCATGGCGGGTGCCAAACCTGAACATTTACCTGTCGTAATTGCCGCCGTTAAAGCTCTTTCTCAGTTAGGTGGAGAGGGCGGTAAATCGCTGCTGATGTCGACAAGCCCGCAGGCACCACTACTCGTCGTGAACGGACCGGTGACGAAACAACTTGGTCTGAATTCTGGTTCTGCACTCGGTCCTGGTCGAGACAATTTGATTAATACACTGATTGGTCGAGCTTTTGCGCTCTGTTTCAGGAATATTGGCCACTGGTATCTCAACAAGATGGACATGGACACGATTGGAACTTCCCGAAAGTTCATCCAGTGCATCGCCGAAAACGAAGATGCTAGCCCATGGGATGGATTCCACGTCGACCGAGGTTTCAATGCCAGCGAGAGCACTGTTTCGATATTTGTCACCGATGGTGAGCTCGATGTTCAGGATCAGGGTAACCACACAGCGGAAGGTCTTTTGAAGAACCTCGCTTACGGATCTACGTTTGGAACAATGAGCTTGCAGAGCCCAAGAGGAGGTCAACAGCGATTGATACTCATGCCTCCTGATGTGGCGCGCCCGGTGGGCACACAGGGTTTTAGCAAACAGGCAGCGAGGGAGTTCATTCACACTCACGCCCGTGCCAGCGTCGGTAAATTGATGCAATACATGCCGCTCGAAGGTGAAGCGAGAGTTCACGACCACTGGAAGTGGCTTGAAAACATGTCTGAAGAACAGCTTCTAGAAATCACGGTACCGATCATGAACGATGCTGACGATTGCTACATTCTTGTGATTGGTGCTGACAGAGCAAAAACCGCGGTATTCCCGGCTGGTCCCGCACCTGTTACAGAGGGTATTGACCAGTACATGCCATGAGCATCGACCATTTCTGCCTGAATGGCATTAGATACTTTGAATCGAAGAGCTCGGATTACACAATCGTGTAGCCAGGTTTTGCGTCACAGTTTCTGTTCGCGTTCAACGGGTGGTGATGCCTTGCGAAAACGTCTATTAGGAAAGTGCCATACGCAGGTCATTCAATGAAAACATCGATTCTAGGCGATGAACGATGGAACAATTTCAATCGACAGCGAACCGGATCTAGGTACTCGCATAGGGTTAGAAATTCCTAGCGTGGTCAAAGTTCTCCGTAACGTCGTCTGAACCATATTTCCCCACGAATCTCGGAAATTCTGATCGGCTTGTTCCCCCGCCGACTTTGGGGCGTATACTCGCCCCGTTCATCAGTTATTCAAACCAAGAAGGCGCTAGGAACTTCTTATTTGACGCGAGGTCGTCCCGACGAGTTCATCATCAACAAATCCCAGCCAAATTCAGACTGAACGTCAACGCCGCAGCGTTCGCGCTAGGATCACAGATTCCGGCCTAACTGGCTCAGACGTTCTCTGGCGACTAACGAAACTCACGCTCGCTTATCGCTGGCACTTCCTGATCTCAACGATATTTGCCGCTACAACAGCTGTGATCTCTCTCTTTATTCCAAGATTGCTGGGTAAAGGTGTCGATGAAGCACTTCTCCTGATCAAGGGTGATACGGCGACCCGAGGTGAGATCGAGTCACTACTCCTTAACACCGCACTTCTTGTGATTCTAGTTTCTGCGTTGCGCGGGACTACAGGATTTGCTCAGATGTTCATGGGTGAAACGCTGAGCCAACGAGTTTCGAACCAGCTACGAATGCTGTATTTCGATAAGCTCCAGCTGCTGAGTTTCAGCTTCCACGACCGTGTTCACACTGGGCAACTGATGTCGCGTGGTCTCTCCGACATCGAAGGTGTCCGGATTTTTGTCCAATCCGGATTGGTGCAGATCGTTCGGGTTGCTGTAGTTCTCGTAGCCGCGGGAATATTCATGGCGCAAATCGACTGGCAACTTGCTCTTCTCAGTCTGAGTTTCGTACCGTTCATGGCGTATCGCAGTGCCCGCCTCCGCCTCCAGTTGCGTACCACCTGGCGCAAAATTCAGGACACTCTGGGTGAACTGACCACGACGATGCAGGAAAATCTGGCAGGTGTTCGGGTAGTTCGGGCGTTTTCGGCTCAAAAATACGAAGAAGCCAAGTTCGATGTAACAGCACGAGAAGTCGTCGACCTTCGTATGAACGCAGCACGCACGCATGCGTGGGGTGGCGGTACGATTTCCTTTGCGTTCCTTGTTGCCTGGGCGGTCGTATTGTGGGTTGGTGGCGGCAAAGTCATCAACGGCGATCTGACAGAGGGAGAACTGACTCAGTTTTTCTTCTACCTAGCGTTACTGCGCTTCCCGGTTCGAATGCTCATCATGATTGTCAATTCGACGGCGCGAGCTTCATCCGCAGGTGGTCGGGTACTCGAAGTCCTCGATATCCCTTCAGAGATTGCGGACGAGCCATTTGCTACACCACTTGATGTAACAGATGGAGTGCTTCGATTCGACAATGTTTCGTTTAGCTACGGTGATGCTCCAGCGTTGAGCGGGATTAGTTTCGAAGCGAGAAAAGATCACACAATCGGTATCGTTGGTGCACCTGGAAGCGGGAAAAGCTCGATCACCAATCTCATACCGCGTTTTTACGATCCGACTTCAGGCACGGTATCGATTGACGGAACAGACCTACGAGCGACGACTGTTCTCTCGGTTCGACAGGCAATTGGACTGGTTGAGCAGGATCCGTTTTTGTTTGACGGTACGATTCGAGACAATATCCGTTACGGCGATATCGGAGCCTCTGATGAGAAAGTGATCGCAGCGGCGAAAATTGCCCAGATTCATGAGTTTATCGATGGTCTGCCTGAAGGCTACGATACCGAGCTTGGTGAGCGAGGTGTCGGACTCTCCGGCGGTCAACGACAGCGAGTAGCTATTGCTCGAACACTCCTGACGGACTCACCAATTCTGGTGCTCGACGATTCTACGTCTTCAGTCGACGCTGGGACAGATGCCCGAATTCGGCAGTCACTGAAGGAACTAACGACCGGCCAGACGACGATCATCATTGCTCATAGGCTGGGATCCCTCCAACATGCCGACGAAATAATCGTTCTGGATGTTGGGAAAGTTGTTGAGCGCGGCACTCACGATGAGTTGCTGGGATTTGGAGGCCATTACAAGCACCTTTGGGATCTGCAAAGAGGCCGCGGTGTGGAGGTGGACGAGTAGATTATGGCTACTACTTCCAACAACGCCCCTCCGGTGCAGAAACCCAAACGGCAACGGCCAGCGAACTCTGAAGAAAAACATTCGAAGCTGCATGAGTCAGACGAGGAGATGTTTGCACAGCTCGACAGCACCGTGTTCAAGCGTTTCTACTACTACGCCACTCCATATAAAAAGGCGATGTTGGTGGCGACTCTTGCAGTGATCGGATTCACCCTCGCTAACCTTTCTTTACCCCTTCTAGTGAAGTTCGGTATCGATAGCGCAATTGGCAAAGGTGATTTTGATCTTCTTACTCTCATCGCTGTTTCGATAATCGGTGTTGCCGGTTTTTACTGGGTTACGCACTTTCTTCAGAACGTGCTCATTACCCGCGTGGCACTGACGGTGTTGTACGACATTCGTGCGGACATGTTCCTCCAATTGCAACGGCTAGCTCTGTCGTTTTCTGATAAGACGCCGATCGGTGCTCTAATGGCCCGAATGTTCGGTGATGTCGGCGCACTACAAGAAATGCTGGAGTCGTCGATTGAAATTATCGGTGACATTCTGACACTGGTCGGAATCATCGTGATCCTTTTAGTTCTCGACTTTCAATTGGCGATCGTTACACTCGCAATCGTCCCAGCTTTATTCTTAATACGAATCGTCTGGCAGCCGTTTGCCCGGCGAGCGTTCCTGCGTATGCGTCGCAATTCATCTGTTGTCGGTGTCTATCTTGATCAGAACGTGAGTGGGATCAGAGTAGTGCAAGCTCTGAACCGGCAGAAAGAGAACACCGGAATCATGACCGGAAAGGTTCGTACTTTCTTCTGGTCGGCAGTAAGAGCATCGAGACTCGGTGGCGTTCTGATGCCTACCGTCGAGTTGATGACAGGAACGGCTCTCGCCATCGTGTTGATCGTTGGTGGCGGCCGGGTACTGAGCGAATCGATTGAAATTGGAACCATGGTTGCTTTCCTTCTCTATGTGCAGCGATTCTTCGAACCGATCCGAACCCTGACGATGCACTATGCGCTGCTGCAACGTGCTGTCGCTTCAGGTCATCGAATATTCGAACTTCTCGATATTCCTCTGGAAATTGCTGACAAGCCTGGTGCCGAGCCAATTGGCGAAGTTGAAGGACGGATCGAGTTCAAAAACGTCACTTTTGGCTACGATCCGGAACGCCCCATCCTCCGGAATATCAGCTTTATTGCCGAACCAGGTCAAACGATTGCTCTTGTTGGTCCGACAGGTTCAGGTAAGACTTCGATAACCGCCCTGGCGCATCGTTTTTATGATGTTCAAGACGGCTCGATAACCATCGACGAACAGGACATTCGAGATGTCACTCAAACGTCGATAGGTGGCGTCATGGGCATGGTTCTTCAAGAACCTTTTCTTTTCTCGAAATCCGTACTTGAAAACGTCAGCTACAACACGCACAACGCCACCCGCGAAGACGTTGTTGCCGCCTGTAAAATTATCGGTGCCCACGACTTCGTTATGCAGTTGGAAAACGGGTACGATACCACGCTCGAGCAGCGTGGATCAAACCTATCGGTTGGGCAGCGGCAACTACTCAGTTTTGCTCGCGCACTGGTTGCCGATCCGAAAATACTGGTTCTCGATGAAGCGACAGCAAATATTGACAGTTACACCGAGCGAATTATTCAAGACGCCCTGAAGAAATTGCTCGCTGGGCGCACAGCGCTTGTGATCGCCCATCGTCTTTCGACGATCAGAAATTCGGATCAGATCATCGTGGTCCGCGATGGTGAGATCGTCGAAACGGGCACTCACGATCAGCTGGTTGAATCGACCGGACTCTATTCCCAGCTCTGGCAGACCAACTACACGTCATTCGACGATATTGCTGACAACGCAGATAACATTACTGGTATTCCTGCCACTAGCACCTAGCTTATCGATTCTTAATCCTGATGATCTGCTACCAGCGGTAGCAGCAGTCGTGATGGCATTTCCGAATTATGGAATACAGTCTGTTTCGCGACCATAAGTTCGGTATCGGTCCAAAAATCCTTGCCCGTGTTGTGGTTTCTGTCGAAGTTTGGAAAGTCAGAACTCGAAACGTCAAGACGGAGTCGTTGACCGGGTTGAATCTCTATTCCAATCGGGTTCAGTTTGATCGTGTACTTGTTTGGTACGTGAGGATTGAGTAGCACTTCCTGGTCAAAGCCCGTGCGGAAGCGTGCTCGCATGATTCCGTACGTGAGATTGATTGCAAGACCGCTCTCTTTAACGATTACGAGTTTGGCCGTCCAGTCGGTGTCGAGGGCGTCTGAAGCCGCCCAGAGTTCTAGCTCGCTAGGACCGATAAATCGCGTCGGAGATTCGAATGGCGCAGTCTGGTAGACAAGAACGTCCTGACGTCCGTCGAGAACTCTTTGATCTCTCGGCATTGGTTGCGCATCAATGTCCATCACACTCATCACTGGATCGCGCGGGTCATACGAGTACGAATCTGGGTTTTCACCTGCCGGCGCATCGTGTGACAGTGAACCGTTCCCAAATGGAGTGTTTGCAGTGCCGTCGCTGTGAAGATAGAGCGGAATAGACTTGGCGCGTTTGATCGGCCATTCGTTTTCAAATGTCCATTTATTTGCACCGAGGATGAAGAGTTTTACGCCCGGTTCGGTTCCAATTCCATCGTCGATACCCTTGAACTGGTAGTCGTACCAGCGGAGGATCAGGTTCTCCCACGTTTCTTCGGCCTGCGGCCCATAGTCAATCGGCCCAAGATCACGATTGAGCGTTGTCATCATGTGCGACCAGGGGCCGACGACAAGTCGGTGCTGACCTCTTAGGTGCTCAGGGCCATTCGATTCGAGGCCTGCGTATTGCTTGACCGTGCCGATCACTCGATCCCACCATCCGGTGAACATAGCTGCGGGAATGTTTACCTTCGGGTGCACCTTGTTGAAGTGCCACATTTCCACGTTCTGTTCGCGATAGAACGCTTTGAGTTGAGGCGTAAGCGTAGAGAACGGACCATCGGGAATATCTTCTAGAGGGAGATACCAGATCCATTTGCCACGCTCGATTGCTCGCCACTGATTCACAGCGTCTACAGGTGAATGTGGCCCGTGCTTGGTGCCAGCGCGACGACGCATATCTGCCGCCATCATGTAGGTCCATTCAAGCCTTCGACCCGTTTCGAAGATGCCGAAGTTCATATCGAGTGAATCGGTACCCATGCCGCTGGCATGGATCGCCTTCAACGACGGTGGTTGCAGTTCGGCCAAACGCCACGAGGTCCAGCCATCGTACGAGTGACCCCACGTTCCGATCTGCCCATCGGAGTATTTGAGATTGGCAGCCCATTCAACCGTGTCGTAGCCGTCCTCAGCGTCGCCGGAGAGTGAGTTGTCCATGAACTGCCACAGGAACTCCCCGCCGGAGTCGTAGCGGCCTCTCATGTCCTGACAGATCACCGTGTACCCGCGTTCAGCAAGAATGCGCGCGGTCTTTATATACCGAGGATTCAATTTCCAGTACGGAGTTCGAAGTATCAATGCGGGATGGCGACCGCCGTCATCTGGTCGATAGATGTCGGCTTTTAGGACGGTTCCGTCTCTCATCTCTGCTGAGATGTTCTCTTCTGATTTAATCGAGGTCAAACTCCGACTCCTAGATCTACATTGGGTGATTCGACACAGCCTACCGAAGGAACAAGCAGATGTGTGGCCTCAACATCGCCTTCGCCCCGAAGAGTAGATTGGGATGTGGTGAGATTTTCCAACTCAGCCAGCTAACGACGAAGAATTCATCGTCAAATTCCTGCCACCTAACGTGATCCTGAATTAAGTTCAGGATGACAGGAGATCGCTACACGCTAGGAGTAATAATCCTTCTAAAGTTCTACACGAAAACGCTCTCGGGCGGTGTACCTATCGAGCATGAGAGAAGGCCTGCATCATCGGTTCAAATCGATCTTGAGCGAACTCGGTGAAATCAACGGCACCGCACCATCGGCAAACTTTGGGCAGCGTTTTCAGTTTCAACCAACCAGATTTGATAGAAAAAGCCGTCTGAGTAAATCCACTCAGACGGCTTATCGTGATTGCGAAACCGTCTATGAGACCAGGTCGAACCTACGAGAAAAGCCTACCTGCCGAAGAACGATTTACGTGATTCGTAATTCGATTTCACATCGATCAACACGGTCTTGCCTTCATCGTTCAACTGGCGGGCTTTCTGGATCGCCGGTGCTAGTTCTTCTGGTTGGGAGACTGGAATCCCGACCCCGCCCATACCCTCAGTGATCTTGGCGTAATCACCTTCCATCGAAGAAACATCGTACTGTTCACGTGCTGTTGGGAATCCGCCCGGGTACGTTGCCATTCCACCGTTATTGAGGAGAACCGTCGTTATCGGCAAACCTGTCTTAGCAGCAGCAGCAGTATCGGTGCCCGACATGCCCCAGGCACCATCACCCATGTAGTTGAGGCAGAACTTACCTGGATCGGCGAGCTTCGCACCGATCATCAATGGGATACCGAATCCGAGATGGGTCGTTTTACCCCAGCCAATGTAGCTGTTGGGAGTTGTAGCCGTATAGAACGGCACCATGCAATCACGAGGACCACCAGCGTCGTGTGTGACTACGCTATTTTCATGATCGACATTCTTGTTGATTTCGTTGATCACACGGTAGGGGTTGAGCGGAGCATCGTCAGAGTTGAGAATTGGTGACCACTCAGCCATCCACTTCTCTTTGACAGCTGCGATGTGCGACGCAACGCCGGTGTCACGACCACCTTCGCCAATCTGCGCTTTCACTTCGTCAATAAGCGCTGCAAGCGTCAGTTTTGCGTCCCCAACCAGACCAATATCTGACGGAGTGCCTTTGTTGATGTCCTCGGTGCTTATCGTGTTGTGAATAACCGACTTTTTGCCTGCTGGAACCTTGCGTGTGTAGCTGTTCAGGGAAAGGCTCGTACCAACACCAATAACAACGTCGCTTTCATTGATCCACTCGAAGGCAGGACCAGTTGTCGCTCCACTACCTGCACCTAGAGAAAGAGGAAGTCGTTCGTCGTACGCCGACTTACCTTCCATCGTGGTAAATACAGGAATACCAGTAAGTTCGGCGAACTCAGACAATTCGGGTGATGCCTGAGCCATAAGTACGCCAGCACCAGCCCAGATCATTGGTCGATCTGCTGCGAGAAGTGCCTTTACGGCATCCTGTATATCTGTTTTTGAGGGGACCGACTTGCTGGCGGTCGGTGACTGATAGCCGAGCGCATCTTCTGGGACTTCCATCGCACATACATCGAGAGTCATTTCGACAACAACGGGACCGCCATTGCCATTGCGGAGAGCGTGGAAAGCACGTCGCATCACATCTTTGATCTGCGATGGGCTGTCGATGGTTTCGACAGACTTCGTTACACCTTTCCAATTCTCAACCGCGGAGAAGTTCGGGCGTACGTGCCGTTGCTCTAGTGGATAGCCGCCAGGGAGCACAAGTATTGGAACATTGTCGCCGAATGCCTGTGAGAGCCCACCCATCGAGTTTTCGGCTCCCGCAGCGTGCTGCATTGCAACAACACCGAACTTGTTGCCGTTGTTCATTCGGCTGTAGCCGTCGGCCGCCATGATCGCGCCACGTTCGTGACGTAACATCACAGGTCGGATCCCTGCCATAGCAGCAGCTTCGATAAGTGCATTGCTCGGGAAACATGTCATTTCGTTTACGCCCTCTTGTTTGAGGATCTGGGCGATGAACTCTGTTCCGTTCATTCAATATTCTCCGTGTGTCTCCCGGCGAAATCCGGTTTGGGATCAGTCGTTGCCTCGAATCATTGATGTCCGGGACGTGGAGATTCTAGTCCTATAGGCGCACTATCACAAAACCCTCTGTGAGCATTTTGTATGAACTGTGGGTGCCGAGGGTGGGCGAAATAAAGTCTGAAATACCGAAGTTGAATTGGTCTGGCCAACTGGCTTTGTTTCGGTAGGCAAGGTTACTCATGCACCGGTAAGGAAATACCCTACATGGCATACCGAAATAACGATACGCACGGGGAGTGACGATACTTACACCATCATCTGTGACGGGGCGACGATAGTCACATAGAAAACAACCATCGAACCTGGAAGCATCGAAGAAAAGGAGCCATTGCTTCACTACAAACCTATTTCTGTTGATCATGCCCGCATGCAGTATTTTCAAGCAGTCGATACTGTCAGATTCGCTGAGACCGGAATCGAACGCGACAAAGCGAAAACGAATCAACGTCAGGATACGCATGTTTTGCAGAACGCCTAACGTATAAAGCGAAACCGTAAAAAGTCTCAGGAACGAGCTAAGCTCCGCCGCCGTGTCGACTGGCATGTCGCTGTCTATTAGGGACTGCGCACGTGCACGACAAAGGCACTTGATTCGACTGACCTCTTTGTTGTCCAAAAACAACGGAGTATTTCGGAATCAGTCGATCGTTTGGAGTTACTATTCTTCCCGAAACAAAACTGGTTGTTCGTAAATAGTGAATCTCTAAGGGGGCCGACTATGGGTGCCACGACTGGCACACTGTCTGAAGAGCTGCTTGCCCAGCTCGGGAAGATCGACACACCGACCATCGCTAACGCGCTTGAGCTGATGGACATCATGCCTCGTACTGAAGGTTTCATGCGCCCGGAAATCAAGTCAGTGTCTCCTGTAACCGAGACATACATAGGCTACGCCGTAACCGGTGTGATCTCTGCACGGCAAAAATCACCTCGAGCTCTTGAGCGAACCGACTACTACAAGGCGATTCTGGATATTCCATCACCACGGATGATCGTGTTCCATGACCTCGATTATCCGGCAACGGTCGGTTCCTACTGGGGTGAAATTCAGGGGAATATTGCACTCGGGTTTGATTGTGTGGGTGTTGTGACTGACGGTGGTGTGCGAGACCTCAAAGAAGCTGAGGAGATGGGCTTCCCGTTCTGGGCTAAAGAGATTCTCGTTTCTCATGGATATGTACACGGCGTGGCGTACAACGTGCCTGTCGACGTAGGCGGAGTCTATGTTGAACCCGGCGATCTGATCGCAGCTGACCTCCATGGTGTAATCCAGATCCCAATCGACGCTGCCGAACGCCTTCCCGCAGCTGCAGAGGCCCTCGCCAATCAGGAAGACGCTGTAATTAGCGTTGCACAGTCTGACGACGTCACGGTTGAATCACTTGCCGAAGCATGGGCTGAATCGGCACGACGGGGTGCACAATCGAGCTACTAATCCGGACTTGCTGCACGGGCACGAACAGAAGGGTCGGGTACTAAACCAGACCCTTCAAGTTAAGTCGTGACTATTAAAGACAAATTTTGTTAACAATACTTTGTATTGATTTGAGAAACTTAATCTCGAATTCCGCAGACCCTAGCTTTCTCGAAACACACGTCTTCCATGATCGTCGTCGAAAATCTAAAAAAAACATTTGGAGGTAGAGACCTACTCTCCACCGTTTCGTTTACGGTCTCCTCGGGTGAGAAGATCGGTATTGTTGGTTCAAACGGAGCAGGGAAGACCACGCTCCTGAAGATGATCGCTGGCGATGAACCTTCAAGCGCTGGACAGGTAAATGTCTCAAACGGTGAGATGGCTTACCTTCATCAGGAATCCGATGTCGCTCTCCATCGGACACTTGGCGAAGAGATGTGGACCGCACTTCCTGAGGAGAACGACCTCCGTGCAAGAATCGCTGAGATAGAAGAATCACTGATTCTCGAAAACGGTGATACCGAAGCTCTCGTGAGCGAGTTGGACAGGGCGCATGATCGATTCAAAGTGCTTGGCGGGAATGGTGTTGATGCATCGATCGCTCGAGTCACGACCGGTCTAGGCTTTTCGACGGCCGATATCGACAAGTCCTGTGGCGATTTCTCCGGTGGTTGGCGAATGCGTATTTCGTTAGCCAAAATCCTCATCAGGCGAGACGAACATCTGCTACTGGATGAGCCGACCAACCATCTCGATAAGACCTCGAAGGAATGGTTGGCAGAAGAGCTTGCTGGTTATCCAGGTGCCGTCCTGATGGTCACCCACGATCGAGTGTTTTTGCAAAAAGTAGCAACTAGAATTCTCGACGTTGAACACGGCCACCTTCAGTCGTACCCAGGTACTTTTTCCGACTTTCAACGTATAAAGAGCGCTCGACAGGCTCAACTTGACGTGGAGGCCGACAGACAGGAGCGTGAAATAGCTCGTCAAGAGCAGTTCATAGATCGATTCCGTTCAAAAGCCACAAAAGCACGACAGGTCCAAAGCCGAATCAAGGCACTGGACCGCATCGATCGAGTTGAACGTATGACCGATTCGAAATCGACGAAATTTCAGATCATGTCTTCAGGCAGAGTTGAGCGAGTTGTACTTGACGCGAATTCCATTTCTCACGATTGGGACGATCTACCGGCTCTCCTCGACGTATCGCTCGAGGTTAAGCGCGGTCAGAAGATAGCCCTTGTTGGGCACAACGGTGGTGGCAAGAGCACGTTGCTTCGGATACTTGCAGGTGAGGTTAAGCCATCGGAAGGCAACGTCAAATGGGCGGAAAGATCTCGACGCGGCTATTACGCTCAACATCAGGACGAATCCCTCAATCCCGATTCGACCGTTCTTGAATCGGTTCGTGAGTCAGCCCAGGATCAACCCGACAGGGCCCTGCGAGGAATTCTGGGCAGATTTTTGTTCTCGTCGGACGATGTTTATAAACTGGTTCGGATGTTGTCGGGTGGTGAGAAAAGCCGAGTGGCTCTCGCCAAGTTCCTTGTGCAACCGAACAATGTGCTTCTTCTAGACGAGCCGACCAACCACCTCGACGCTACTACCCGCGAAGAATTACTCGGCGCGTTGAGTGACTACGATGGCACGATCATCTGTGCCAGTCATGACCCGGCGATTGTCGATGAGATAGCGACTCACGTGTACACCGTCGAAAGCGGCGAGATCAACCTTGTCGACGTACGTGCCTAGTTCGCTGCCGAAACGTTATCCCTGAACCGACTCGACCGGGTTTACGGTTACTCGGTGCAGAGGTACATCACCGGTATTGATGAACTGGTGACGTACTCCGCCTGGTACAAGCACTGCATCTCCGGTTTTTACCGGATACTCCTTGCCGCTACAGACGAGGATTCCAGCGCCTTCGGTAATGAAAGCCTGGTGTTCCCAATCATGAATGTGGTCTGGGCTCGATTCACCTGGCCCGTGCTTCACATAGAGCATCACGTACGACGATACCCCGTCTCCAGGTCCGAGCAGGGGATTTGAGCTGCCTTGTTCGTTGCGTATTACCGGTTCCACTCGATCTTCCTTACTGTGATGGTCTGAGTCAATAACGGTTCGAGATATTACTTAACAAACTTCGGTTCTGCACGGAGAATCGGTCCATCGACTATCGGGATTTTCGCTCAACTAAACGAACGTTGTTCGGAGTCGACGACAAGAAAGGAATCAGATGAATGCATAGAGCAAGTGCGGTAATGACACGTGGATTGATTACGGCGTCGGTATTAATGCCGAGTTTCAGGAACGTCATTCCTACGTGATTACTGACGGTGGCAGAGTACGCGTTGATCCTGCTTACTAAAACGTGCTAAGCAGTGCCAAAACAACAAACGACATATGTATGATTTGCCGGCTTCAGAAAAACCGACAGGAGAATTTATTGAGCGTCAACATCAAAGTCACAGATGTAAAAATCGTAAACCTGCGCACGGTTGGGCATGTTGGTTCGATCGAACCGGCGTGGAGTCCCGATCGTCAGATGCCGTTCGATATTGGTGGCGGTTCGTTCACTGAAGTGGACACCGATGCTGGTATTACCGGCATTGGTCCCGGAATGCATCCAATGTTTATTGACGCAGTCAAAGAATATCTGGTGGGGCGAAGCGCCTTCGCAGTTGAAGATCACGCCGCCGCACTGAACTACTACGTGCCTGCATTGCATTATCAGGGAATCGCTGGTGTCGATATGGCCCTGTGGGACATCATCGGCAAAGCTGCCAATCTTCCGCTCTACAAACTCTGGGGTGGCGGAAAAGAAAAGATCATCCCGTACGCGAGTATGGTAGTTCTCTCGTCTCCTGAAGAGCGAGCTGAACAGGCTAGTTCGTTACAGAGCGAGGGCTGGCAGGCGATGAAGTTGCGCCTGCACCACGAATCCATCGCCGAAGATATCCGGACTGTTGAAGCTGTTCGTGATGCTGTCGGCAGCGACTTCACGATCATGGTTGATGCGAATCAGGCACAGAGCAGTGGAACTTGGCAACCGGGCGTGTTCTGGGATTTCAAGCGAGCCTTTGAGACAGCGGTTGAGCTGCAGGATCTTGATGTCTTCTGGTTGGAAGAACCTCTGAAACGGTACGATTTCGAAGGTCTCGCAGAACTAAACGCCAAGGTCGAAATGCGAATTGCGGGTGGAGAAAACAACTCTGGATTACATGAATTCGTTCAGATGTGTGAGCAAGATGTTTACAGCTTGCTTCAGCCTGAAAGCATGGTGATGAACGGTATGACCAATCTACGCAAGATCGGGAATCTCGCCGAGCTTTACGGCAAAGAACTGGTTCCACATCACGGCGGTGGCAACATTGGAGTTATCGCCCACCAACACCTAGTTGCATCGTGGCGCCACGCACCGTTCATGGAACTTCTTCACGATCCGCCAGTCGGTCACTACAAGAATAAATTCTCAATCTTTACAAACCCACCTGAAGTGGATTCAGATGGCTTTATGCCACTTCCGACCGGACCGGGTATCGGCCTCGAAATCGACCCAGATCTGATTATCAAAGACTAAGTTCCCTGCATCTACACTTAGGAGAAAAGAAATGTCTAACGACCAATTTGCGTTTATCGGAACCTACACCCGGCTCGGTAGCGAGGGACTCTACACGCTTCGCTTCAACGGTGAGACTGGCGAATTGACACATGTATCCGTTGCGACCGGATTGGAGAATCCTTCCTTCGTTGCACTCGATTCTTCTGGTGAGCACCTCTATGCTGTATCCGAGGCGAATGCGTTCAACGGTTCAGGCGGTGTTACAGCGTTCAACGTGAATCGGGCGACGGGTGAATTGACTCAGATCAACCAACAGTCGACCGGCGGTCCCGGTCCGTGCCATTTGATGGTCGACGCAACCGATTCGATGGTGATTGTCACCAACTACTCAGGTGGAAGTGTTTCGTCGCATCCGATCAATGATGATGGCTCAGTGGGTGCGCGAACGACGTTCATCCAGCACGAGGGTTCGTCAGTGAATCCTCGCAGGCAAGACAAGGCGCACGCCCACTCGGTGAATATCGACAAAACGAACAGGTACGCATTTGTATGTGACTTAGGTAAAGACCAGGTTCTTACGTATTCAATTGATGTAGAGAACGCCACAATAGCGCTTTCTTCGATCGTTAATGAAGTCGCCGGTGAAGGGCCTCGGCACCTTACGTTCCACCCGACAAACCAACAGGTTTATGTGCTGAACGAACTCGGTTGCACAATCACGCTCTACGATCTTGGAGATGATGGAAAACTATCGCCGGTCGAAACTGTACCGACCCTGCCAGAGGGCTGGGATGGCGATAACACGACAGCCGACATCCACACGTCTCCGGACGGTGCGTACGTCTATGCCTCGAACCGAGGGCACGATTCACTGGTCATCCACTCGATAAATCAATCAACCGGCAAGATGACGTACGTGGGTCACGAATCAACGCAAGGCAATACGCCACGAAACTTTGCCATCACTCCAGATGGCAAGTTTTTGCTGGCTGAGAATCAGGATTCCGACTCGATCGTTTCGTTCAAACGTGAAGCCGATGGCACGCTGACACCAACGGGATCAATAATCAACGTTCCTGCACCGGTGTGCCTGCAGTTCCTTGCGCTCGACAACTAGTCGGTCTCTGAGACGGCTGCTTACTTCCAACAACACAAGGAAACCTAGTTTTGAAAATTACTGACGTTAGTGTCTTTCGAATGGCTACGCCGGTTCATAAAACTGCTGGCACCAACTGGCTATTCGTTCGCATCGATACCGATGCCGGAATTTCCGGCTGGGGTGAAGGTTCTCTTCAATACAAGGATGCCGCTCTTGAGGCCGAGATATTTGATTTCGGTAAATTCCTCAAAGGCAAAGATCCGAGACGTATCGACTGGATATGGACTTCGCTTTACCGGCGCGTCACGTGGGCGGGTGGTCCAGTATCGATGTCCGCAATATCCGCGATCGATCTTGCTCTCTGGGATTTGAAGGCGAAGTCACTCGGCATATCAGTTTGGGAACTTGCCGGAGGAATGCACCGTGAAAAGATGCGGGTGTATGCGAACGGCTGGTTTGAGGATCTGACTGAACCCATTCCGGGTGTTCCTGCCGAATCGGTGGCTCGGCAGGCATCTCCAGAGCGTCACGCTGAAGCTGCGCTTCGACTTAAAGATGAGGGTTGGACAGCGCTCAAATTCTATCCTTTCGGGGGACCGCAGACCATTACACCTCAGCGAATCTCACACGGAATTGATCTGGTACGCGCCGTTCGTGAAGCTGTCGGTCCAGATATGGAGATCGGTATAGACATTCGGGCACGTATCGACCCCTGGAGTGCGGGTCGGGTCGCTAAAGAGCTTGAGCAGTTCAACATCGCCTGGATGGAAGAGCCGATTTTGTACGACAACGTCGAAGCGATGGCCGAGTTCGCACGGTCGGTAAACCTGCCGGTTTCAACAGGAGAACAGCTGTACAACCGCTGGGAGTTCCGGCCTTTGCTGGAAACGAACACGGTTCGGATGATCCAGCCGGATATCTGTCACTGTGGCGGATTTTCAGAGATTCGTAAAATCGCTCACATGGCCGAGACGCACTACGTTCCAGTTGCTCCTCATAATTCGAATGGCCCGATTTCTACCCTGGCGAGTCTACATCTGGGGATGAGCATTCCGAACTCATTTATGCAGGAGATATTCGTATCGTTCTTCGATCGATACCAGGACGTGCTGACCAACCCGATCGATATCACCAACGGCTTTGCGACCGTGCCGGACGGACCTGGCTGGGGTGCAGACATCGATCTCGAAGCGCTGGCGAAGTTCCCGCCAACCAACTTCGTACAGGTTGAAGACGAGCCGTATCTGGATTTTTGACTTTTTCGGGTGCGTAGATCTCCTCATAGATTACGAGCAAACGATCGCCTATTCATCGATCACCTGACGCTCAGCCTCAACTTTCTCGAACCATGTTTCGAGCTCCGCGAGCATCCCGGAAGCGATCGTTGGATTCGCCACGGCCACGTCGTTCGTCTCTCCCGGATCAACTGAAATATCGTAGAGCTCAGGCGCTGGCGGCTCAGGAACGATCTTCTTCGGCTCCGGCCAGTTGAACTTTTCGGTGATATTTTCAGGGTGATACTTGTACTCGATGTCTTTCTCAATGTAGTCGTCGGCGAGTTGTTGATCTCGATCGGAGGCATATGCAATATCGAGGGCAGGGCGTACCAGCTTCCAATCGCCATGTCGCATCGCTGCATTGGTCACCCCGATTGGTGAATCACCGTTCCACTGCCAAAAGCGCCTTGGTTGTTCCTGAGGGGAATCGCCCCGCAGCACATCACCTACATCGTGCCCATCAATGGATTTTTCGCCAACTGACGACGATCCGGTAAGTGAGAGCAACGTCGGCAGCCAATCGGTGAAGCAAATCTGGTCGCTAATTTCAATATCCTGTGGCAGACCGTTCGCCCAGCGAGCGATCATCGGAACTCGAATACCACCCTCATAGACGGAGCCTTTGGCACCGGCGAAACCATTGTTGAAACGAACACTATCGAGTGGAACACCAGCAGGTACCTGGTCGTTGCGATGGCGGAACGCAGGGCCGTTGTCGCTGGTGAACATCAGAAGCGTATCGTCCTCGATCCCAGCAGAACGCAGTGCCTCACGTACCTTTGCAATCCCTCGGTCCATCACTTCTATCATTGCGTAGATAATCGCTGTTGCGAGTTCGAAACCGGCATCAACATATCGCTGTGTGACCTCTTCAGGAGCCTGCAACGGCGAATGCGGAGCATTCCATGTGACCATCAGGAAGAAAGATTCGGACTGGTGACGGTCGATAAAGCTTGCAGCTTCGTCGGCGAGCACATCGGTCAGATAACGTTCGTCAGATTTTTCGAGGATTCCGTTTCGATCGAGATTCCACCTGTAGTAGTCGGCCCAGCCACCGCAGAAGCCAGCGAACTCGTCGAAACCACGTGCATTTGGGTGGAATCGAGGATCGAGAGCTCCGTTATGCCACTTTCCAACCATTCCCGTCGCGTAACCAGCGGCCTTGAACGAATCAGCGATGGATGATTCACCGAGAGCAATTCGATCGTTGCCAAGAACCTCCTGAGGAGTGACTGCACCGGTTCGTATTGGATAACGTCCGGTCAGAAGCGCCGCTCGTGAAGGCGAACACACTGCTGAACCAGCGTAGTGCTGGGTAAGTCGAATACCCTGCGACGCCAACTCGTCGAGGGCAGGCGTGTGGACACGGCCTTCTGAGTAAAGACCAAAATCTCCGTAACCCATGTCATCAGCGACCATCAGGACAATATTTGGACCAGTCAATGCAACAACCTCGGTTGAACAATAAGCGAATCTGCTCGCTGTATGCGAATGAACTGAAAATGTACCAACATCTGGAGACTAGTGATCATGTCTGACATGCCAGAAATTGAAATCTACAGGTATTGTGGTAGCTATATTCAGGACATTTCATCCAGGAGTAACTATTCACTTGGCAATGGAAACAAAACGACTTGGTAAGACGGATCTGGAAGTTGGGCGACTTGGAATCGGTTTGTCTGAAGTAGGCTTCAACCTTGAAATGACCGATGCTGATCAAGTTCGAGACGTCATCAACCAGGCCCTCGATAACGGTGTGAATTTCCTCGATACAGCCGCCTGCTACGACATTAGTGAAGAACTGCTTGGAGTCGCAGCGTCCGACCGACGGAGCGAGTTCATTCTCGCAACAAAAGCCGGCCATTCCACGCCCCGAAATGAGGGTGAAGACTGGACGTATGAACTAGTACTTTCGTCTATCGATCGTTCACTGGAACTGATGAAGACTGACTATCTCGATCTGGTTCAGCTTCATTCCTGCACGGTGGATATCCTCGAACGTGGTGACGTAGTCCGAGCGTTGCAGGACGCCAAAGCGGCAGGAAAAACGAGGTTCTACGGCTACTCCGGCGACAATGAAAGTGCTAAATGGGCAGTGACCAGTGGGTTGTTCGACACGCTCCAGACCAGCTTCAACTTGGTCGACCAATCGGCACGAATAAACCTTTTCAACGATGTCGAAGCGCGCGATATGGGCCTGATCATCAAACGACCGATAGCCAACGCGGTCTGGGGTGCTCCTGCCGATCCAAAGCCGTACACCCACCTTCCCGAATACGCAGCGGAGTATTTTCGTCGCGCCGGTATTATGGGTGCCGAAGGACCACTGGCTGAAGATTCAGATGATCGAATTCGTTTGGCGCTTGGATTTACGTTTGCCCACCCTGAAGTTGACGTGACGATCGTTGGCACCCAGCGACCTCACCACATGAAGTCGAATCTCGAGATGGTTTCACAGCCGTTTGGCATTTCTGATTCAACGGTTGACGATCTCCACGCCCGTTGGGACAAACTGTCCGACGGTTGGGAGCAGCGGGGCTAGCCCATACGCCATTTCGCTGCCTACAATGGATGGTCGTTCGCAATCAATGATTCACCCTGTGGGGGAGTGGCGAAATGGCAGACGCGCATGCCTTAGGAGCATGTGCCTTAACAGGCGTGTGGGTTCGAATCCCACCTTCCCCACCATCTACCAAGTGTTATCTTGCTTGACTCACGCCGCGAGTACGTGACGAATGTCCAGCCACCAACGCTTTAACTGAAGAAGAAACATGACAAAAATTCTCGTGACTCGTCGAACATTCCCCGAGGCGGCACATGCACTTCGTGCCAGCGGAGCCGAAGTGGTGATCTGGGAGGGTGCAGATTCACCACCAAAAGAGGATTTGATCGAAGCGGTAGCTGACATTGATGGACTCTATGCCCACATCACGAACCAAGTTGATGGCGAAGTAATGGACAACGCACCAAATCTCAAGGTGATTTCAGAGTTCGGGGTTGGCTATGACAACATCGATATTGCGGCGGCGAACGCGCGCGGAATCGCAGTCGGTAATACTCCGGGAATTCTTTCCGAGAGCACTGCAGACGAAGCGTTTGCCCTGCTCGCGTCGATGGCGCGTCGAACGAGCGATCTGCCAGCAATGGTCAAGCACGGCGAATGGGGAGATTTCGATCCACTCGGCTATCTTGCGACCGACATTCATCACAAGACGCTCGGAATTGTCGGCATGGGCAGCATCGGATCCGAGATGGCGAAACGAGCAGCCGGATTCAACATGAA
>CAJXEJ010000035.1 GCA_913052475.1 uncultured Dehalococcoidia bacterium | reverse complement strand
TTGTAGTATCACCAACTACTAACCAAAAACAAAGCGGGTGCAGCCTTTTGGCTGTACCCGCTTTGTTTTTGGTTGGTTTTACATTCTGAGTGTCGCCCCGGACTAACTCCTTACCTGCCCTCGACCAGGCATGCCACTGAGATTGATCCACACCATCCCAATATCAAAGGGTTAAGTTTGAGGATCGTGAAGTAAAGCCACCAGTCACAACAACACACTCGAGAATCTGCTCCCCGAATCCGCTACCAGCCCGGTTCGATATCACACCCGAGCTGAAGAACCCGCAAAGCGTCTCGGTACTTCTCAGCCTGCTCCCGCCCGCATAGAGTCACCACACCTTTGCCGGTGTTGTGAGCTTCCAGCATGATCAATGAAGCCTCGGTCGCCGAAAGCTCTGGAAGTGTCTTCAGCAACGCCCAGATGACGTAGTTCATCGAATGATGACTATCGTCGAATAACACTAACGCCCAGCGATCTGGTCGACCCGAGGATGTCTCGCTAAGTTCGGCGGGAGTCGTGACTCGACCGGATTCAGTTTCACTCACTAGCCCATCGCTACGAGCTCCTGCAATAAAGATATCGCCCTTGACACCGCCCGTTAACGAGACCAATCTTCTTCCGCGATCCGCTGTCTTCACCAACGCACACAATCGATACGGGGCATCATCTCCTATGCGAATTACCGACGTTAAGCCGTTCCCGGTTTGGGTTGGCCACCGAAACCAAATGCTGGTCAAAGTTGAAACTGATGAAGGCATATACGGCTGGGGTGAATCCGGACTGTCTAGTAGAGAGATCGGTGTAAAAGGAATCGTCGAACACTACCGCGAATTCCTCGTTGGACGTGATCCGTTGCAGCGCGGAGCACTCTGGCAAGAAATGTATCGTAGCCAGTACTTCGAAGGTGGTCGAACGCTGACCGCCGCGATTTCCGCTATTGATATCGCTCTTTACGACATCGTCGGTAAAAAACTCGGCGTGCCAGTGTACGAAATTCTCGGCGGAAAGCAGCGAAACTACGTCCCGACTTTCGCCACCGGCGGTGGAAACTCCCCTGAAGAAATGATCGATGTAGCACAAAGAATGATCGCCGAAGGATTCGATTGTTTTCGCTTACACCGCGACTACGAACGGGAGGCTTCGGAGGGAATATTCGAACCACGCGATGCCATTGCCAACGCCGCTGAAGGATTGATTAAAGCCCGCGAAGTGCTCGGGTTACGACCCGTGATTGGCTACGACTTCCATCATCGTCTTTCGGTCGCCGAAGCCGCTTCTTTCTGCCAGATGATGCCTGCTCACACTCTTGACTTCCTCGAAGAGCCGATCCGAGACGAAACTCCGGAAGCCTATGAAGCCCTTCGCACAATGACCCCTATGCCGTTCGCACTCGGCGAAGAGTTTGCTTCGAAATGGCAGTTCCTCCCGTACATCGAAAGAGGACTCGCTAACTACATTCGAATCGATATATGCAATGTCGGCGGAATCACCGAAGCAATGAAGGTCGTTGGCTGGTCAGAAGCCCACTACATCGATCTCATGCCGCACAACCCACTCGGACCAATCTGCGTCGCTGCCACTTCACACATGGCAATGGCTGCAGCGAACTTCTCATGGTTAGAAATTCGTGAATCAGCTGGCGAACAGACCGGCTTTTATTCAAAGGAAGTCTTCCCAGTTCAGCCCGAAATCGTACCCGGTAAAGTCACGGTGCTCAACAAGCCCGGCCTCGGCGTCGAAGTCGACGAAGCCGCCCTAACCGAGCCGTTCCGCTACTCAGAAATGCCACACCTAAAACGAAACGACGGATCACACACAAACTGGTAGATCAACGCTCATGCACATCACAGACGTAGTCCCATATCCGGTCTGGGTCGGCAGTAGAAACCAGATGCTCGTCAAGGTTGAAACCAACGAAGGCACCTATGGCTGGGGTGAATCCGGGCTCTCAAGCCGAGAACTCGGAGTTAAAGGCATCGTTGAACACTACAGAGAATTCCTCGTTGGCCGCGATCCAATGCAACGCGGAGCACTCTGGCAAGAGATGTACCGCAGCCAGTACTTTGAGGGAGGTCGAACGCTAACGGCGGCTATTTCGGCAATCGATATCGCCCTCCACGACATCGTCGGCAAGAAGCTCGGCGTACCGGTGTATGAGTTGCTCGGCGGAAAACAACGGAACTGGGTGCCAACGTTTGCTACCGGCGGTGGAAGCACACCGGAAGAAATGATCGACGTAGCTCAGAAAATTATCGCCGGTGGCTTCGACTGTTTCAGGCTCCACCGAAAAGCTGAAAGTGAAAAAGATAGAATCTACGAGCCACGAGAGGCAATCGCGCTTTCAGCCGAAGGCCTGATAAAAGCACGCGAGGTTTTAGGCATACGACCTGTGATTGGCTACGACTTTCATCATCGTTTATCGGTCGCCGAGACCGTTTCGTTCTGCCAGATGATGCCGGAACACACCCTCGACTTCCTCGAAGAGCCTATCCGAGACGAAACTCCCGAAGCATACGAAACCCTGCGCACCATGGTTAATATGCCCTTTGCAATCGGTGAAGAATTCGCCTCGAAGTGGCAGTTCTTGCCCTATATCGAGCGAGGACTCACCAACTACGCCCGAATTGACATCTGCAATGTCGGCGGAATCACTGAAGCCATGAAAGTTGTCGGCTGGGCCGAAGCGCACTACATCGACCTCATGCCGCACAACCCGCTCGGGCCCATCTGCGTTGCCGCAACGTCGCACATGGGAATGGCATCGCCTAACTTCTCATGGCTTGAAATCAGGGAATCTCCGGGCGAAAGCCAGGATTTTTACTCGGAAGAAATCTACCCGGTACAACCGGATATCGTTCCAGGACGTGTGACGGTGCTTGATCGGCCTGGCCTCGGGGTCGAAGTCGACGAAGCCTCGCTATCTGAACCGTTCAGATTCGAGACACGCAAGCCACTACGCCGCAAGGACGGGTCAAAAACCAACGCCTGACATCTTTCAGCGGACACCGCTCCGAAGCCGAAATCTCTCGATTCAGCCAGAAACAACCAACCCCTCAGAAACCAAGGCAAGCCTTTGAAAATTACAGATATAAAGCCATACGCAGTGTGGGTCGGTCGACGAAATCAGATGCTCGTAAAAATCGAAACCGATGAAGGCATATACGGCTGGGGTGAATCAGGATTTTCCGGACGAGAACTCGGCGTAAAAGGAATCATGGAGCACTACCGTGAGTTCCTGATCGGTCGCAATCCCATGAGCCGAGGTGGGCTCTGGCAAGAGATGTACCGCAGCCAGTATTTCGAGGGTGGCCGAACCCTTACTGCAGCTATCTCAGCAATCGATCTTGCACTACACGACATCGCCGGCAAGAAACTCGGCGTTCCCGTGTACGAGCTCCTTGGAGGCAAGCACCGCCACACCGTTCCTGTTTTCGCAACGACCGCAGGCCCCTACGGCCCCGACATGATCGAGCAAGCAAAAGAATTCATGGGTCAGGGCATCAACGCCTTCCGACTGTCGTACGACAACATGGATATTCAGAGTGGTGGACTGTTCGAACCTCGGGAATCGATCGCCAATTCAGCAGAATGGTTGATCAAGACTCGCGAAGTACTCGGCAACCATGCCATCCTCGGAGTCGACTATCACCACAGGCTGTCACCGGCTGAAACAGCGTCGTTCTGCCAGATGATGCCTTCGCACACTCTCGACTTTCTCGAAGAGCCGATCCGTGACGAATCGCCTGAGGCATACGAAGCGCTCCGAAAGCTGACCGACGTACCGTTCGCCATCGGTGAAGAGTTCGCCTCGAAGTGGCAGTTCCTGCCCTACATCGAACGCGGAATCACCCAGTACGCTCGAGTCGACATCTGCAACGTCGGTGGCTTTACGGAATCGATGAAGGTCGCCGGGTGGGCGGAAGCTCACTACATCGACCTCATGCCCCACAACCCTCTCGGACCGATCTGCACTGCAGCATCCGTCCATCTTGGAGCAGCCGTACCGAACTTCGCATGGCTGGAAGTGAACATGGAACGAGCCACCGATCCTGACCGCAGCATCTTCACCGAGCAGGTTGAATTCAACGGTCATGGTTATGTGGTCAACGATCGCCCCGGTCTTGGCGTCGAAGTGGATGAAAGTAAACTCACAGAACCGTTCAAGTTCTGGGAAGCTCCACACCCACACCGCTCCGACGGATCGCACACAAACTGGTAGCAACCGATGAATCCTTCTCCCTATCCTTTCTCCCAGTGGGAGAAGGCTAGGTTGAGGGTGAAATCCTACGATTGGAACCAACTGCTAGTCGCCATCTATTACCGAGCGCCTGTTACATTTGGTGCATTCAGAATCCCGCCCAGAACAATCACGGAAACAATCAAGCAGAAGGCTAACGACGGCAATGGCAGTATCGATCGATCTCACTGGAAAACGCGGCGTGATATTCGGTGTGGCGAACCAACGCAGCATCGCATGGGGCATCTCGGAGCGACTCGCTGAAGCCGGTGCTGAACTGGCGTTCACCTACCTCAACGAACGTTTAAAAGAACCGGTTACCAAAGCGACCGCTGGTCTCGGTGATCCACTCCTGCTCGAGTGCGATGCCACTGACGATGCCCAGGTTCAGGCGGTTTACGACCGAATCAAGAGCGAATGGGGCGAGATAGACTTCGTAGTTCACTGCATCGCCTATGCGGAGCGAGATGATCTCGGTGGCGACTTTTCAGACACAACTCTTCAGGGTTTCCGAACAGCGCTCGAGACGAGTGCCTACACACTGATGCCCGTAGTCGGCAAAGCCGCACCTCTCTTCGGCGAATCGGGCGGTTCTGCGATAACTCTTACTTTCGACGCATCACAACGTGTCTACCCCGGTTACAACATCATGGGTACCGCAAAGGCTGCTCTCGAAAATGAAGCGCGCCAGCTTGCCGTCGAATTTGGACCAAAGAACATTAGGGTAAACGCAATCTCAGCCGGACCGCTGCCAACCCTAGCCGCTCGAAGTATTCCCGGGTTCCGCGACATGACGCGTGCCCACCGCGAACGCTCACCGCTTGGCAGGAATATCAATCACAAAGAGGTAGCGGATACCGCTTTGTTCCTACTCAGCGATATGTCATCTGGCATCACAGGATCGATCATCCCGGTCGACGCTGGCTACGGAATTATTGCGCTCTAGGCAACTTGAACGCGGGTAATTTGAGCATGCCACCAGATCCAGAAGGTTTTTCAATCGGGCTTTCAGCAACTCGAACATTGTTGATCGAAGGTTCGAAGCTCTACAGCCCGACCGGCAAAGACGAACACGCCGTACTTTCCAGCCCAGCAATGATCATGGAGATGGAGCTTGCGTGCGTCGATTCAATACGTAGTTACATTCCGGCGTCCGTCGGGTTTCACGTCGACGTAAAGCACATCGCTCCCGCCCCGGCAGGTGTGACAGTCGAGACCAGCGCGACGCTCATCGAAATCGATGGCAGGAAACTCCGATTCAAAGTCGAAACGACGTTTGGCAAAATCCTGATTGGAACCGGCGCCCACCGACGTGCCATCATCGACTATTAACCTCTCTGGATATTTCGTCTCGTAACTTCCGAATCCCTCATTCCGACCGAAGCAAAGCGGAGCGGAGGGACCCGAGACGTTGGCGCCGCCAATCTTCCCCGATAGCAACATTTCGCGCGTTATCCCTAACCAGCTGCGGGAGATCCTCACACGAATCACTCGGGCAAACTCGAAAAAAACCATCTTGCAGATGAACGTGTCACCTGTTCGAACCATACAGCCAGCTCGGCAATCCCGACATTCCCGGAACAGGCATGGGGCTTGCCATCGTTCAACAGATCGTCGAACTACACCACGAAAAAGTTTGGCGAAGCCGGTGTTGGTGGCGGGACGTCGTTCGCAACCTGCTACCTAACGCAGTTACGAGCAGCTAGCCATCTCGCCTAGACCGAAGTTGGTCTGTCATCATCTGAATCGCCCAGATTGCCGTCGGGCAACCCGTTCGCCACACGGAATTTCATCAACGCCTCGACGATGTCCTCGCGCGTCACGACTCCGATAACGAAATCGTTATCCATCACAACCAGTTGGCTCAAGCTGTGCCGATCCATCGTGCGAAGTGCGTCCCGCACCGAGTTGGTCTTAGAAATTACCCGCAAGGTTTCGGGGTTCATCAACTCCTCTACGGTAACTTCGCCTTTGTGTTCGAGAGGAACACCGTCAAGGTCACTCCGAAGGATGAACCCGACCAGTTCGCCCTCTTTCGCGACCGGCATAGACGTCATCGGATTCGCAGGCAATCCCTGATAAGAAATCTGCTCAACCGACCAGCTGCTCTCGATCATCGGTGGCATCGGGCGAGTCGCCCGTTCAACGTCGAACATCGGATGATCCAGCCCCCCGGGATCTGAAGTAACACGTTTCGCCTGCTCCCTCCCCCCGATTTCAGCGCGAGCCGATGACATCAAAAACCAGCCGATCAACGCGACCCAGATACCGCCAACAATGTCGCCGTTCAGAATCTGCCAAGCTCCCCAACCGATGAGCAAGTAGAACACAATTCGGCCCACTCGATAGGCCACCTTTGTTGCCCGTCCCGTATCGCCGGTAACACCCCACACCGCCGAGCGCAGCACTCGTCCACCATCCATCGGATAACCGGGCAAAAGATTGAATCCAGCAACCAGGATGTTCATCCATCCGGTGAAGAACACGACACCATGAATCAGCTTGACTTGATTCTCATACGCAGGCGCAAAGTTCACCCACCAGACCATCAAGCCGATTCCGATGATTAACGAAACGGCGGGTCCGGCGAATGCCACAAAGAACTCGTTGCGAGGTCGCGACGCTTCACCCTGAATCCGAGATACTCCGCCGAACAACAACAAGGTGATACCACGCACCTTCAACCCTTGCGATAGAGCCACAAGCGAATGCCCAAGTTCATGTGCCAGCACCGATGTGAACAGCAGCAGCGTAGTGACAACACCGGCAATCCAGTATTGCACGGTCGACCAGTAACCGAAAAACGAAGGATAAGCAGTTGTTGCCAGCGACCATGTGATGATGGCGAACGCTATCAGCCAGGTCGCATTGATCTCAACTGGAATTCCTAGAACTGAAAAGAGCTTTATTGATCCGCGCAATCGTTCATTTGCTTTCCTAGTTGCCGATGTGATGATAAAGGGGTTCGGTGTAACCCTATACGCCCAAACTAACTTCAATCAATTCAGATACTCCAACTTACGAGAAATAACGCGAATTTGGTTCCACACCATGGGTACTTCCCCGGAAGCGGACTATCATGCACGCATCTACTAGGAACCGAGAGAAATCAGATAACCACGCCCACACACATGCACAAAAGCACCTCAGTATTTGAGCTTGTGCGATGAAATCATTCAAGCAACCGTTCTACGGATGGTGGATCGTCGGTGCCGGTGGTGTCGTTCAGTGGTACGCATCAGCAGTGTTCTGGCGTGGATTCCAGGCGTTCGTTCCTCACATTCTCGGCACATTTGGTTGGAGTTCAGGAGCAACCGGCGCAGCCATATCGCTCCAACGTAGCGAAAGTGGCATGATCTCGCCGTTCGTCGGTGCGCTCCTCGACAAATACGGCCCACGCAAAGCGATGGCGTTCGGTGTTTTCGTAACCGGCGCTGGATTTATCTACATGAGCCAGATGCAAACGCTCTGGCAGTTCTACGTCGCGATCAGTCTGCTAACGCTCGGAATGTCATTCGGCACGTTCATAGTGTTCGTCGTGACAGTTGCCAATTGGTTCGTTCGAAAACGAGCGAGGGCACTTGCCACGTTAATGTCGTTCTCCGCAATTGGTGGACTCACCCTTCCGCTTTTGGTCGCCTCTATCGAACAGTTCGGGTGGCGCGAAATGCTCATGGCAACTGGAATCGGATTCTGGATCATAGGATTCCCGGCCACACTTGTGATGCGACGTCGTCCGGAAGATCACGGGATGCTCCCCGATGGCGAACTGACCGATGACGGTACCCCAGCCACAACTGGTGGGCGCATGGCGCGTGTACGAGAGCAGGCCATAACCATGCGCCAGGCGATCAAACTACGATTTTTCTGGCAACTGGCAATCGTCACGAGTCTCGGTCAACTTGTCAGTTCGACAAACTTGTTCCATTTTGCTGCGCTGCTCGAATACGGCATGACAACCGCACTTGCAGCCTCTGCAGCCGGAGCCGTGGCAATCGGTGATCTCAGCGGACGAGCAGGTATCGCGGTAATTGGTGATCGGTTCGACAAGCGAAAAATGCTCACCGTTGCCATGATCATGCAAACCGTAGGTGTGGCTGGATTGGCAGGAATCAACGCTGAAATCGGGGGAGTAAAACTCGGATTGTGGCCACTGCCGTTCTTTGTGATCTTCTTCGGTCTCGGATTTGGCGCGTCGATTCCGCTTCGATTGTCGATTCTCGGAGATTACTTCGGGCGAGCCAGTTATGGATCAATCGTCGGGCTAACCAGTTCGGTCAACGCCCTATTCGGAGCGTCGGGGCCTGCATTGGTCGGACTGATCCACGACATCGAAGGTAGCTATCGCCTCGGATTCACAGCACTTGCTGCAATGCTGATTATCGCGATTCCGTTTACCCTTGCACTCGAACCAGCCGGCCGTGTTGCTGCCAAAGTAAGGCAACTAACACGTCGCACTTATAGAGAACGAAACAGGTTCGAGTCTCCGATATAAAACGGCCTCGTATGAACCGAAATTACCCTGCGCAGATCAATCCCTACGGCGGGAGACCGTCACTGAGCGAGCGATGAATGTGCCATCTAGTCTGCTGACCAGAACCGCTACGGCGACCTCGCCAATCTCAGGATCAGCACCGGTAAATCTCGTAGATGCATTCACCGTGATCACCCGTCCGCCGATAACCCACTGGTCACCGCTGATAGCCTCTATGACACCGGATATTGTCGACCCGATCGCAGCCTCTTGACGATCAACTTCGCTCTCAACCTGATCTCTCTGACTCTTGGTCTGGAAATTGATTGAAATAATCACACCTTCGTCGCTATCAATCGAGTCGCGGATGAAAAGAACTTCCGGAATCAAAATACTGGAATTCAGGAACTGGTCCTTCACCAGTTGCATTGTCGATATACGCCGACCATCCAGATGAATCGTTGTTTCGGCACCAACCCACAACAAGAATATGTTGCCGGTCGCAAGTTCAACCTGAATTGTCCGGTTGTTGTCGGATACCCATTGGAGAGTCCCCCGTGACCGGATGAAATTATCGGAAACCACCGAGAGTTTTTTAACAATCCCAGTCAATATCTCGTAGAGAACAATGTCGGCCTTATCGCCACGCTCAACTTCCAATAGCGAACGGATTGGTTGCCCATTTTTACTTAGGTTCTCGCCAAGCGGTGACTCGGGCATCTTCAGGTTCAGGGTTTTCGTCTCGTCCGAGTTACCCGCAAGCACGGTTAACGTGCCTTCAATGACATTCACATTGGTGATGATGCCCGAAGCACGACGGACCTTTGGCGACTCGATAGAAACAATCGTCGCCACGTTGTAGAACGCACCGTCACGCCCTGTTACCGTGTACACGCCGCTAACAACATTCATCCCTGCGGTCACCGCACTGAACTTGACCCGACGGCCATCGAGAATCACCCATGTGTCATCCACGACAAGAACGTTCAGCGATTGACCGTTATCGCCCGTCACCTGCAGTCGCGTGGGTTCGCGTCCGATGCCGGTAATGGTTCCCGAGAACTTGACGTTGGAACGCGCAACCACGACCAGTTGAGTAAGCACATCAGAATCTGAATCCTGCCGAGTCGCGTCAACAACAAGATCCCCTGGTTTCACATTCTCAAACGTAGCCTGTTGCCCATTGCGGACCACAGGTGCGCCATCACCAATCCTGAGGGGGATTAGTGAGCCATCTGTCGGTCGAATCGTGATCGCAAATTCGTCAGAATCGATCGACTCTACAATGCCTGAAATATGATCCTCTTCGGTTGGTGCCGATGACCGGCTTCGGATTGCCAGAGCTCTCAGAGTGACATCGGTTCCCGTGATATCCGAAAGTGACCCTGCCTCGAATGACTCGAATTGGATATCGACCGCTTGCCCCGGCCTAATAGATTCGATAGTCGATAATCGACCGTCGAGAGTTATTTCTGTCTCATCGGTAACTTTGGCAGTAACTTCGGCGCCCTGTTTCTCGTTGGCAGCGATAACAATACCGATCGCATCTTCGAGCGTCGTGTCGATTTCGACGAGAGTGGTCACACCATTGAACGCACGGCGTGACTCGTGCTCAAGAACTGCCTCCAGTTCTTCTACCAATCGAGGAGGATGAACCTCGATCGATTCAGCGGTACGAACCTCACTGTCAATCGAATACTTCACATCCAGTTCGCTTCCGGGGTCGATTAACAGGAGCACATCGGCAAGCAACTGAGGATTCTCGGCCGTTTCGGATATTCTCTTGAGAACGTTGGGAGGCAGATCAACCGTTGTCTCATCTCGGTTGTATACGAAATCCACGGAGAACGGATTCGCGTCTTGATCTCCATGCGGAACGACCGTAAACGTCGAAACACCAGCCTCATCCACAAGAGCGCCTGAAATTCTGAGCTGAGGTTGAGCTTCTCCGCGATCGGTTGCCGCAGTTTGGTAGATTCCCTGAAGTTCTTTGAATCGGCGCTGAATCTCCTCAAGCTGAGCTCTTGCCTGATCAATTTCATCCGCATCAGCCGTCGCCGAATCTACTACCCGCTTAATCGCTCTCGCGGCGGCGTCTAGAGCAGAGAGATGCTGACTACGTGCGTCGATCGCTATCTGGGCCAACCGCTCCGCCTCTGCTTGATCGGCGGTTTTGTCGAGAGCATCCTGGATTCGCTCAACGGTCCGGCTGGTGAGTTCGAATCCGACGGCAGTCAGTATTCCACTCGACCGATCAAGGCGAGCGACCATCGTGATGCCATCTCCAACTGAAGGAACTTCAATTCCGGCTGGAATCAATACGGCGACAACCTCGCCGTTCTTGGTTTGAATCGAAAGTTCATCTGCCAACGAGTTACTCACGACTCCAACTACGTGCTTGGTTATTGGTTGAGTATTCGCCATTCGAACAAGGGTCCGAAGTGCCATGAGTTCGTCTTCAGCATTCCGAAACGCGGTCGAGATGACACGATCGCCTTCTGCAATTTCATCCACAACTGCTTTGTTCGAGCCAATATTCAGGTCAGAATCAGAATCGAAATTGAGCGTGACCAGGCCGGAATTCGATGCGATCACTATGGCACTCGGCGGTCGGACTTCAAATGCCGTGCCAAATACGGCCTCAATATCGGCTGAACGAACTTCCGCACGCGCCGTGCCGCCAGCGAATACAACAAGCATGATGGCGAGCCCCAGAACAATCGCCATCTTCGGGCGAACTATTCGAGCAACCATATTTTCAGACAACGTAAACATACTTTGAATCGAGAGGGGGAGTTGGGACCACTCCCAACCACTAAATTCTGCGTCAACCGCCGTTACGCCTATGTTACTTCTGTCGTCAGCAGCCCAGCCCAGAGGTGCAAACCGAACCAGAGTGTGAATCAAACCGCTCATGGCACTTCCTCCGGTGGGATGGAAAACACAAAATACTCACCGCTGATGCTACTGCCGTCTAGATTGCTGGCTACGATATCGACGAAATTAGGCCCCTCGACCAGCACTAACGTCAATTCGAAGTTGCCATCCGATTGAACTTCGACAATCACGTCATTTACGCTCACGATCGCATCAGCAGAAGTTAATCCTCGCAACAAAATTGTGTCGCTGTAGATAATTTTGTCATCGTCGATACCTTCGAAATCCAAAGTGAGATTGAACGTACCTGACCCAACCGTCGGTACAGGCGTCGGAGTCGATATAGGTGTTGCAGTCGGAACTGGTGTAGGAGACGGCGGTATCGGTGTCGGCGTAGCGGTCGGTACCGCAGTGGGAGATGGCGGCAGGAGTGTCGCAGTAGCGGTAGGTACCACAGTAGGTGATGGCGGCAGGGGTGTCGCAGTAGCGGTAGGTACCGGAGTCGAAGTAGCCGTAGGTACCGGAGTCGAAGTAGCCGTAGGAGTCGGCGGAACCGGCGTGTAGCGCGCACGACTCTCCACACACCCTATAGTTGCGATCAAGATCAAGCCGAGCGCTAGCAACATCGGCGAAACCGCACGCGCTCCCTCACTCAGCCTTAACCTGATTGAGGCTACCATCAGTTGGTCGCTGCAGGTCGAATATCAAGGGGCAGCGACAGTGTGAAAGTCGTGGAGTGCTCACCAGTCGACGCACCGTTCGACTGTTGCGACTCGACCAGCAACTCACCGCCGCAATGTTCCGAAAGAGTGCTGGCGATGAACAGCCCAAGACCCGAACTTTGCTTCTCACTTCTTGCCGAAAGTTCAGGTGTCCAACCTCGATCAAACACGTGCGCAAGGTGAGATTCAGAAATGCCAACTCCATCGTCCCAAACCCGTACTAGATATGAATTCTCGGTTCGAGTAAGTTGAATTTCGATATGCCCTTCAGCAAATTTCGTGGCATTGTCAACTAGGTTAGTGATCACGTGGTCGAGCGCTGATCCATCCCCGTATACCAGTCCAAATTCACTCGGCTCACACCACCAGACCAACTCGAGACCACGTTCACGGGCAATGGGTGTGTATCGATCCGAAACATTACGAACAATCGCGGCTACATCGACCGGTTCAATCGCCGGTTCCGCATCGGCGTCTTCGAGATCAACCAACACACGCACGTTTTCAATCATCAGTCGAAAATTCGGTGCTTGATTCTCGATTTCGGTCAGCAATTCCGAGACCATATGCTGTGTCACTTCACCCGTCTCGTTTAGGAGCGCGCGTGCCTCGCGCTGCTTACCGAGAATTCTTCGCAACGGACGTCCCATGTCATGGGCAAAAGTATCGAAGTAATCCTGAGTGATCTGGCTCCACGTTCGGCTACCGCTTTGTTCAGCAATACGCCTGGTGTTGAACTGAATAGCCCCAAACGCAACCAGCGCACCCAGAATAAACACCCCGGAACCTATGTACGCCACCGGTTCGATCCACCAGAGCGAACCGCGAGTGATCGACTCACCAATGAGCGGTGAAAGCACAACCAGCAGAAGCCCAATCAGAGCTACTGCAATGCCCACCATCCTCAGTATTTCGAATATACGTCCGTTCAAAGAGCCTGATTCCTGACGATCGAGTACTACGTCGTATCCACACCTAATCCGACGGGTTCACCAGACGGTATCCACGGTTTCGAACATTTATTATCAACTCGTTTGCGCCGAATTCTCTCGAAACGGCCTTCCCAAGAGAAACTTTCAGTTCACGAATTCTTACCCGCAACGAAGCCCGTGAATCCTCACCCTCGGAAAAGCGCTCGAGTCGAGAGAACGGCACAAGCTCACCCTCTGATCGATACATCGCGGAAGCCAGTTCGTTCAATATCTCCAGCTTCATTCCCTGGATTTCGCGGATTAACTCGCGTCGACCGTTGTCGATCGCATATACAGCCGCATTGTCGGCATCGAATTCGAATAAAGAACCAATCGTGATAGCCTCAGGCGTACTCCCGATCAAACGCCGTAGACGCAGCACAACTTCTTCCGGGCTTGCCAATTTATCGATGAAATCAACAGACCCACCGGCGCTCAAACTAGCAGTTACCGCCGTGTCTCGATACGGACCATGCGCGTACTGGGTAAACATCAATACCGGCATGCTCCCATCGCTGTCTATGATTTTCTGCAGGATCGACAGCCCCTTGAACCGATCCGAGTCGTACTCACCGAATCGCACGTCAAGTAGCACCGCGGAAGGACGCTTCGTTTCCATCGCGAACAATGTCTGTGCTTCATAGTCGTCGCCGGTGATGAATTCACCCTCTGGGGCCACAACGACCGGCTTAAATCCGTCCGTCTCCAAACGGCGCAATACCGAGCGCATCAGATCAGACATATGCTCGTCGTCGACAACGAGAATCTTTTGGCCACCACCAATACTTTTTGAAGTCAAAACTATCCCCTGCGGCTGCCTGCCGGGTTTTGTCCGCTGTTACATCACATCTGGCAGCGAAAATCGACCTGAATCGACTCTATCATCCGCCAGTCAATTACAACGTCACATGTGCAACGCCTGACAAAGGTATTTCGCATCATTTTCTGCAGGCAACGTTCTGAGAGAATTACGCTGCCATCCCAACAAGATTCTTAGGTAAATGGGTTATCTTTGGGGATAGAAATCCCTTATTGGGGTCGACTCGATCTTTAGGGAACGCTATGCTCCGCTGAACGCCTTTTTCCAGCCTCCATTTTTGAGAAATATCTGCCTGTGACCGACCAGTTCGTCCACCTACACAACCACTCCGAGTATTCACTGCTCGACGGGTTCAGCAGATTAGGCGACATGGTCAACAGAGCCGCAGAACTCGAACAGCCGGCGATTGCCCTGACCGACCACGGAAACCTCCACGGCGCAATCGACATATATCAGTTGGCGAAGAAAGCTGGCGTCAAGCCGATCATCGGCACCGAAGGGTATGTCGCCAACGGCCCACGCGACGAAAGGAATCCACAAAAGCGGTTCCCGTTCCACATGACGCTTCTCGCGCAAAACCGCGTTGGCTATCAGAATCTCTTAAAACTCGTCACAGCCTCACACATCGAAGGTTTCTATTACAGGCCACGGATGGATCGAGAAATTCTCGAAAAATACTCAGAAGGCTTGATAGTTCTATCCGGCTGTCCGTCAGGCGAATTGGCCCGGTACATAAAAAACGGCGACATGGATGCCGCCCACGAAACCCTCGAGTGGTACGGCAACGTTTTCCAGGATCGCTACTACCTCGAACTGATGATGCACGAACACGTGCCTAATCAGGCCGAGATCAACCAGGCGATCGTCGAGCTCAGCAACCAGACTGACTTGCCGATGGTCGTTACGAACGACTCGCACTACGTCAGACGCGAAGACTCCGAAGCACAGGACATCCTCACCTGCATCCAGACCAACTCGAATGTGAAAGACCCAAATCGGCTTCACATGGAAGACACAACCTACTACCTACGTAGCGCAGCCGAGATGCAGGCAGATTGGTCGCATCTACCTGTGGCACTCGCGAATACTGTCAAGATCGCCGAATCGTGTGAACTCGATCTCGAATTCGGCCAAACACTCGTCCCGCGATATTCGACTCCAAACAACAAACCGTCGATGGAGTACCTCAAAGAACTCTGCTACGAAGGTCTCAATAAGCGATTCAACAACCCGAGCGAAGAGGTAATCGAGCGACTTGGATACGAACTCGGCATCATCGAAGAAACCAAATTCTCCGACTACTTCCTCGTTTGTTGGGACATTTTCAATTTCGTGAACGAACGGGGGATTCTCTCGGCTGTTCGAGGCTCAGCCGCGGCGAGCCTCGTTCTCTATTGCCTCGAGGTCACCCAGATCGACCCTGTCGAGACAGATCTCTTTTTCGAGCGTTTCTTGAACATTGAGCGCCGCGAAATGCCTGACATCGATATGGATTTCGCCGATGACCGACGCGAAGAAGTAATCAAGTACTGCATCGACCACTACGGTGGTGAGCACGTAGCTCAGATCGTCACCTTCGGTACGCTCGGTGCCAGAGCGGCCATACGCGACACTGCGAGGGCACTTGCTCTCCCGCTCGATCTCAGCGACAGGCTCGCAAAGATGGTTCCAAACACTCTCAACATCAAGTTGAAAGACGCCATCGATGAATCCGCCGAACTCAAGTTGGAAATCAGCCGCAACCGGGACGCTCGCGAACTTATTGATATGGCGCAAAGAGTCGAAGGTTCAGTCCGCCACGCTTCCACTCACGCTGCCGCTGTCGTCATCTCAGAAAAGCCGCTGACTGAGTATGTTCCGCTGCAACGATCCACCAGTGGCAAAGAGGGCTCCAGTCCGACAACTCAGTATTCAATGAATCCAGTCGCCGCCGTTGGGTTGCTTAAGATGGATTTCCTCGGTCTTGCAAACCTCTCAATCCTCGACCAGTGCGTGAAGTTGATCACCGAAACCACTGGCGAATACATGGGAGTTTACGATGTCCCGATTGACGACGCCGGGACGTTCAACATTCTCGGAGAGGGCGATACGTTCGGCGTATTCCAGCTCGAATCCGAGGGTATGCGCAAGAATATCAAGCAGCTCAAGCCAACAACGATCAACGACCTCGCAGCGATGATCGCCCTCTATCGACCGGGCCCGATGGAACATATCGGTACGTTCATCGAAGCTAAGCATGGTCGAGCCGAAATTTCCTACCCCCACGACGATCTTCGTGAGCTCCTCGAACCCACCTATGGTGTGCTGGTGTATCAGGATCAGGTAATGCTGATCGCCCAGGCGTTTGGTGGATACACGCTCGGAGAAGCCGATATTCTCCGAAAGGCTATGGGCAAGAAAATCGCTTCGGTGATGCAGGCCGAACACGACAAGTTCAGCGCAGGTGCTCTCGAAAAGGGCTATACGCAGGAACAGGCGGACACCGTCTTCAAATTGATGGAGCCTTTCGCCGGCTACGGGTTCAATAAGGCCCACGCAGTTTCCTACGCCTACATTGCCTACTGGACGGCATATTTCAAGGTTAACTACCCGACGGAGTACATCGCTGCCGTGCTCGACTCTGCATCGGGTAACTCCGAAAAAGTTGGGCAGGCGATACGAGAAGCGACACGACTCGACATCGCTGTGAAACCACCCAGCATCAACTACTCCCGTTCTGGATTTACTATCGAACGAGATGCCGTGGGTAACGACGCGATCCGATTCGGCATGGCAGCGGTCAAAAACGTCGGAGCCGGGGCAGTCGATTCAATCGTCGAACTTCGTCAGGCAGCCGGTCAATTCAAAGACATTGAGGACATCTGTCGGCGCGTCGATTCCAAGTCTCTCAACCGTCGCACTCTAGAAAGCCTCATTCGCGTTGGTGCGTTCGATGAATTCGGTGGACGAAGCAATCTCCTCGAATCAGTCGATCGAATAATCGCCGCCATCCAACGACAAACCAAGCTCCGTGAATCGGGCCAAACCTCGATGTTCGACATGCTCGGTGAATCCGTCCCGGCACCAATGGTTGAAATCGAAATATCTGGTGAAGACGACACCACCGA
This sequence comes from uncultured Dehalococcoidia bacterium, assembly GCA_913052475.1. GTDB lineage: Bacteria > Chloroflexota > Dehalococcoidia > Lucifugimonadales > Lucifugimonadaceae > Lucifugimonas. The sequence continues at coordinate 4,278 of CAJXEJ010000035.1, read as the reverse complement.
TCAGGAACGTGTCATATGGGAACGTGATCTGCTCGGTGTCGAACTCACGCAGAGCCCGTTCACCCGAGAAATGCGACAGCAACCCGACAACATCGTTGTTTTCGCCGCTGACATCAATGAGGAGATGTCAGGCCAAACCAAAGCCGCTCTGGGCCAGTTGAACAATGTCCAGAATCTCACCACCAAGAAGGGTGACCCATACGTTCGGGCGAACCTGACGCTTCTCGATGGAGACATTGAGATGGTTGTCTGGTCGAATGTTATCGAACAGTCGCCGGGAATTTGGGAGAACGGTAACTTCATTTCGATCACCGGTCGAGTTGAGAACCGATTCGGACGTACGTCTCTGGTTATCGAAACAGCAAGCCAGTACCAACTCAAGGCTGAAGGCCAGACAGAATCAGAAGCTGAAGCCGCTAAAAACGAACCGGCGCCGGTAGTCCGGGCTGGATTCAACGAGGCCAGCGAGCCTAGACCTGTTCTGAACGATCCCGTGCGGCACGCGCAACCTGCCAGCAAACCGGAATCTACCGGTGCGCAGGTCAACGAAACATCGCCAACCACTTACGAAAGTCCAGCTCAGCAAATTGCTGAACCAACCACCGAGGAAACTCCACTGACAACCGAGTCCGCCGCTCCCGCAGCTATTGATAACGATGACGACTTGATGGAAAGCGGAGCCGTTCTTGTGCGCGTGAAAGAGACTGGAGATGCCGCCGACGATCGCTATCGTCTCGAAGACATCATGAGGTTGTTCGCCGAATTCTCCGGTGCCGATCCAGCAATACTTGAAATCGAAACCGGCGAGAAAATCATTCGCCTTGAAATGCCTTTCAAGGTCCAATCAAGTTCACAACTAACCGAGCGTTTGCACGACCTGTTGGGCAACGGCGCAGTTCGTTCAGTAGTGATCTAAATGGCACCCAGACCAAACGAATAAGATTGACTCCTGTTCTCGACTGAAGTGCATGCTGAGTTTTACCTGCACTGAACTTTCCGATAATGTCGATGAACGAAGGGATCTGAGAATGATCTGGGAAGTCCTAACTACCGCACCCGATCAACTCATCGGTGAGTCGTGGTGCGGGTTGATCCAAGCTACAGGAATCGAATGCAGAATCCGGCCCGGTGACGCCGTCGGCTTCTTAGGAGTCTCAGTATTCCCCGTTCGAATCATGGTACGCGCATCCGATATTGAACTCGCCCAATCGATACTCGACACCTACCTCGCCGAAGATGAAGAGCCTCTCGAAGGCTATTCGGAAGAGCCCGAATCAATTAACTAACGACCTGTAACGATCTATCGATTGGCTTCCATGCCCAACAGACGTGATTTCAGCGGCAACCCGGCCCCACCGAACCCGTGCAATGCACCCGTAGAACTCACCACTCGATGGCACGGCACCAGTAACGCCAGCTTATTGCGAGCCATCGCCTGACCGGCTCCCCGGGCGGCCTTCACATTCCCTGCCTGCTCGGCAAGCCAACCGTAGCTGCGGGTTTCACCTGCTGGAATCGAACGGCACGCCTCCCACGCATTCCGTGTGAACGGAGTCGCATCTCGAGTGTCGATAGGAATATTCGTAAGATCCACCGCTTCACCGGCACAGTAAGCGGCAATCAACATACGAGCGTCGACATATTCGTCCGGAGAGTGGATCGCCATACTCACCTCGGGTTGTACGAAATCCAACGCAGTTTCAGGTGTCGCCTCAGGAAGGCTCGCTCGAACGATCCCCTGATCGCCACCAACGATCGCCACCCAACCCATGTCGGTGTCAAACACATCGTACGTAAGCTGCTCATCACTACGCGATTTAGCCATCTAGACGCTTCGCCCTTTCCCAAGCTCTGGTCCAAGACCTCCTAATTGTCTAATTCGACGAGCGATCAACGCACGGGCAACCCTACGCCACGCCTGATTCAGTTTTTTCACCCGCAGGGCGATTTCATCATCGTCTCCCGTACTAGAAGTACCCGCATACATCTTTCGCTGATATTCGATAGCAATAAACAAAGCAGGCTCGCTCGCAGCAATCGTCTGCTCGCCTAGACTGGTCGCAAACTCCAATGCAGTTTGAGGCGATTGCCGCTTCATGCCCAAAAACGAAGCGATCCTATTCATCCGCGCATACGCTCGGGTTGGCGCATCCATGCCACGCAAACTGAGCCACCAGAGGAACACTACGAATCCGATCGCCATCACGCCTCCGCCTACCCACGCAAGCGGTCGCCATGGGAATACAAATTCTTCAGTAGCTGAATCGCCATCAGGGATGCGGAAGGCTCCGTTCTCCAGTCGTGCTTCTCGAGCGAACCGTTCAAGATCGGCAATATCCTGCAAGAAATCCGGGTCTTCTTCAGCCGATCCAACCGCACCTGCAGAGAACGGATCGCCATCAGTCAATGAAGGTGCCAGTAGACCTCGAGAAATCGCCTCCTGCCCCGGCGTTACCTCATAGTCAATCCAGCCATACTTGGGGAAGTAAATCTGGGTCCAACCGTGGCGATCCTTGTCACGAATCAGGAACATCCCTGAATCGGGAACATACTCACCGGAAGCCCAACCTGCGATAAATCTCGCGGGAACACCAACGGATCTAAGCAGAACGGCGGCTGACGATCCGAAGTATTGGCTGTATCCCTTGACCTTCGATTCGTCGCAGTTCGGATCGACACTGGAACATGACTCATCCTGAGTTTGGAACAAGAAGTAGTAGATCCCATCTACGCCAAATTCGGGGCCAGCGATTTCGAGCGAATACTCCTGATTCCTCAGGAAGGCTTTAACCGCTTCGGCCTTCTCGAATGGAGTCACCGCGTTGGCACCTCGAACGATTGCAGAAGCCAACTCACCCACATCACTAGGAAGCGTGCTCGGAAGAGGGAGATAGCGATCCGTTACCCAGGTTGGATAGTCGGTTCCAGCCTCGTTCAACTGCTCATCAGTGGCAAGCGACACAAACGTCTGGATCGAAAATATGTCTTTCTTCGATATCTCACTGGCCAGCTGGACACCCACCTGCTCGATCGGTGAGTCACGTTCAACTTCAAGCTGATTAACGAACCCGAACTCGTTGTCGATTCTCATATCGATCGTCAGCCCATCCCACTCGATAGTTCGACTGTCGGAACTTAGTGGTAGAACGACCGTTTCGTATTTGTCCGTACCGCCCGATTCGTTCACTTCCTCTCTCGTTACAACCACCGCTTCACCGGTGGTATCGGCTTTCTGCAAAGCAAGAATCATTTCCGCAACAAGCTCGGGTTGTGCGAGTCTCTGCGACCTCAACTGAGCCGGGCGAAAGCTATCAGAAGGAACAAGGTCGTTGAGTGCGAAACGCAAGGCAAATCCGAGATCCCTCAGATCCGACGGCAATTCGGTCATACCGGCGACCGAGCCAGTTAGTGGAATATTCCACTGCAACGGATTGAGCACATGCGCAACCGACTCGCGATCAACCGAGAACACTCCACCAGCAGGGACGACCGTTTTCGTATCAACCAACGGCACGTAGACGTTAGAGACCCGTTCACGTTCGAGTTCAGTAGGTGCCAGAGTCAGAGCAGCCCGGGGTTGCGCTTCGATCTTTGTACTGGCGTCCGACAGCCAACCCTCGGAGGTATATCGCTGGTACACCCGCCCGGCGTAAGGCACGCGGTACTTCGAACGTATCCACATCAATGGCTCATCAGTAAGTTCAATCGATCCACCAAACGCCATCGATGATGACGGGGTTGAAAATAACTGGTTACTGCCCGGTCCATCGATCCCGGCAAGCAAGCGATTTGCCGGATCTTGCAAGGCATAGAACGGTGCTCGGAAGATGTCCCACGCGTCGTGAACCTGTTCTGATCTCGGCTCCCAGATAGGCAGCAGCGCGCTCAACAGTACAATCGGAAGTGCAAACAATAATCCGTCCTGTACCGTCGCCCAAGCAAGATGCCGTGAGTAAGCGATGCCTTCAACCTTCCAACGTTCAATTCGACGAACCGTTGTGAGGTGGGCGAATAGCGCTATGCCACCCACAAGAAACAGGAAATACGTGTGCTCATGCTCGCCGTGACGGTAGCTCAGATTGGTCAGGATTACCAGTGACATCAGCACCGTCGGCAACCACGGCGATCTGAATCGGAACGTAATTGCCGTAACGCCGTATCCAACGATCCAGGACGCGGTCATGAACATCATTGCGAATGGAACGGTATCGGTGCTAATACCACCCGACTGCGCAGTTTCAACCCACAATGAGAATCGTGAAAAGCCATCGATCGAAC
>CAJXEJ010000034.1 GCA_913052475.1 uncultured Dehalococcoidia bacterium | reverse complement strand
GATTAACTTATTGATATCGTCAGGATCGGATTATCATGGTTGGCCTCCCTTCTAGAAGTAACGCGGTTGGCGATAGCGTTTAGTCGCATCGTCCACCGTCTTTCAAGTTGATACAACCTCGCTTAGAGGTGTCATCGACTGAGAACCACTTTAGATCGCCGTTGAGGGCATGAACATAAAGATTGTCTCCGTGGACCAGTGGAGATGATTTGACCGGTTCGTCGGTGATGAACACACCCAGTTCTCGCCCATCGATCACTGAAATCACCCAGACATTCTTTTCACCCGATGGCACAGCAAGCGCTCGCTCACGTGTGTCGCCGCGTCTTCGATCGAATAGCGTCGGAGGCGAAACGATTTGGCCTTCGATAGAGACAGTCCATTTCTGGTTACCGGACGCGGCGTCCAAAGCGTGAATCGAGCCATCAAGGGCCGAAATAAATATTGTGCCATCTTCAATCAGCGGCTTTGCCCAAACCCAGGCACCGGCGTCGTACTTCCATTCACCTCGGCCAGCACTTAACTCTGAGGCTAGTGACGTAGACGATCGATTTGCCGTGTTGACCTTGTACGCGTTGTTTGCCAGATCGCCAAAGTAGATATTTCCGGCCTCAGCATGGATCGGACCGGCGAGTGCAGCCCCGGCGTCAAGAACCCACCGAATTCGAGAGGTTGAATCACTGGCGAAGCTTGGGTTGTCACTAGTGTCGACTGCATATACAGTCCCGGACATTGTTGCGACGTACGCAGCAATCCCTGCGACTTCGACTCCGCTCCATGCATTTCCGTCGAGCGGCATTCGCCAGTTGACCGCGCCATTCGAAATATCGAGAGCGTACAGATATCCGGCAGTACCATCCTCCTCTTCTCCGTCGATTTCACCGGTCGAAAACAGCAAAGAAGAACCGGCAATTGCCAACGGCCCTACAAGTTTGGTTTTCAGCTCCAAACGCCAGATAGAAACACCATCCTCAAGGTTAAGGGCGAACACTTCACCATCACAGCTATTCCCTCGGCAGGTGTATCCAGCACCGTAAACAATGTCGCCAACAACTACGGGCTCGCTGTACATCGCCCCGAGACCATCATCGAACGGGTATCGCCAGCTGTTGTCCAGATTTCCGCTGGCAGGATCGAATCTGACGAGGTTTCCATCGCGATTTCCGACGAAAATCTTGTCGCCTTCGGAAATCGGACTCGACCAGCCCCCTTCTGGCGTGAGGTCGTTTACACAACCAACCGCAGCGATCATCACGAAGATGAACGCAAGCAGAAGAGGGAACCTCGTACGGTTCCTCCGGATTTTATTTGTTGGCGTTGACCCGTTTTTAGTGGTTCGGATCGTGCCGGATATTGACGATGGCGTTTTAGGCCTCCGGTTGCTATTGAACCGAGAGAGGAAAGCCGATTGGCAGCCCAGCCCGGATTAGGTGGTTATTCAGATAAACGCTTTCAAGGGACGGGATCGTAACCCCGCGATCGACCGGGATGACACCGACCGATCCTTTTCAATGCGATCCATGAACCGCTAACAGCACCATACGTCTTGATGGCAGCGGCGGCGAATTCAGAGCAAGTTGGGTCGTAACGGCACTGGCCGGGCATATACGGCGAAATCGCCGTCTTGTAGCCCTTGATGAGTAACAGAAGTGCGCTGCGCATTAGATCGCCACTCCTGATTCTCGGATCTCGGTGAGATTGACACCTGCACGTTCAATCGACTTCTTTATCGCTCGATCGAGTTCCGTGAAACTAACTTCTGAAGCCTGTGGTCGGGCAGTAACAACGATGTCCCAGCCTGAATTGAGGTTCATTTCAGCGAATGAATTACGGATGCGTCGCTTCACAAGATTCCGCACAACTGCACCGCCAACGCGCTTGCTGACAGACAGTCCAACCCTCGGGTAAGGGAGGTCGTTCGTGAGTACAACAACATTTACGAACTCACTCGACACTCGACGACCACACGCAAAAACGCGCCGGAATTCCGCCGGGTGTCTGATTCGTTGTTTGGTAGGTAGTGACACTGGATGCGACTTACTAAACGGTTAGCCGCAACCTGCCCTTGCCTCGGCGACGAGCAAGAACCGCACGGCCGCCTTTGTTACTCATACGTAATCGGAAGCCATGGACGCGCTGGCGCCGCCGGGATTTTGGTTGGTAGGTACGCTTTGGCATATTGGTGGTGGGTATCGTCGTGGGGACGCCTGCGGCCCGGATGGCCTGATGTAATGAGCCCGCTTGTTACGGGTGGGAACATTGATTTTAAGTTCGAGATGATTGGGGTGTCAAACGATTTCCAGATGGATTATTTGCGGTCTCAAAATGGCGTAACTATCATTAACCTACTGTCCTCCTGATATCCAGCAGTGGGAAACAGGCTTTCCTTATCCCACAGAAATAGGCAAAACATGGCAACCACGTCTGAAGCACCGGAAACTACTCAGGAAGAGCAAGTAACACTCTCACTAAACGAAGCGTTTCAGACATATGTGAGGCAGATGCCGCAAGATAACAAGAAGTCTGCGCAGCCTGAAATTGCCAAGTTCGTCCGCTGGATCGGTTCCGAGCGACTGATCGACACGATCATCCCATCCGAAATCGGTGAGTACAACGAGATATTTGGCGCCAAGACCGCAACTCGTGACGCCACCGAACGACTCAGCGCTGTAAAGCTTTTCCTCACGTTCCTCAAGAAAAAGGAGCATATCGAGGTCAACCTCGCGCAGCATCTACGTCTTCGAAAGTCCCGGACAAGCGCCACCAAGACCGTCACCATTGATAACCCTGCCCGAAGCGTGCGCTTGACCCAGAGCGGTTACAACGAAATGACCAAGCAACTTGCATCGTTGCAGGAAGAGCGAGTTAGAATCGTTGAAGATATCCAGAAGGCAGCTGCCGACGGTGACGTCCGAGAAAACGCTCCTCTCGAGGCTGCCCGTGAAGCTCAGGGAATGACTATCGGCAAGATTCAAGAGCTTGAAGCCACGCTCAAAGTAGCGGTCATCATCGATGCCAAGAATCAGGATCGGAACAGGGTTCACATCGGATCTAAGATCGAGCTTACCGAGATCAGCACAGACAAGACGGTCAAGTACCAGCTAGTTGAACCGCACGAAGCAAACCCACTGGCGTCGAAGATTTCGATCGTATCTCCGGTCGGATCAGCAATCCTTGGGCAAATGCTCGGCGACGAGGTAAAAGTTAAGACTCCTCGTGGCCAGCAGATGTACAAGATCAGCAAAACCTCTTAGCGACGTTTCGCTCATAGCGATAGCCTGGTCTCGATTTAACGAAGCTCTAGCCCCTCTCATTTCGCATGGCTCTATGCTAATTTAGTTGCCGAGTTAGCGCGCCAGAATCCGCAATACCCTCCGACACCAAACGTAATCGCGCAAACTGCATAGAAAGACGCATCCCTGTTGCTCGAGAGTTTTAACCACTGGCTAATTTTCAACGTCACGCTGGTCGTACTGCTCGTATTTGATTTGCTAATTCTGACTCGCAAAAGTCATGAAGTCGGAATGAAAGAAGCAGCGTGGCTAACCGTCTTCTGGACCCTCGTGGCTGGTGTCGTGGGAGTCTGGGTTTATACCGCTGGCAACAATCAACAGGGGCTCGAATACGTAACCGGCTATGTCGCCGAACGTGCGTTAAGCATCGACAACCTGTTCGTCTTTATCGTGATATTCGGCTATTTCAACCTGCCAAAGGAATATCAAGCCAAAGGACTGTTGTTCGGTATCGTCGGAGCCTTGATTGCCAGAGCGGTCTTTATCGCGATTGGTGTCGCCGTAATCACCGCCTTCTCGTGGTTCTTGTTCCTCCTGGGCACATTCCTGATCTACACCGCCTACAAACTCGCCTTCGCTGGCGAACAGGAAGTCGACCCAAGCAAGAACATCACGGTGCGATTGGCGAAGAAGTTCATGCACGTCAGTACCAAATACGATGGCACAAAATTCTTCACGAAGCTGAACGGTGCACGAGCGGTGACTCCATTCCTGCTGGTGGTACTTGTTCTGGGAACGACCGACGTTGTCTTCGCTATCGACTCTATTCCAACGGTATTTGGAATCACCGACGATCCATTCATTGTCTGGTCGTCGAACGCCATGGCGGTGCTTGGAATGCGGCCGCTGTTCTTCCTGCTGGTTGGCATGGTCAGGCTCTTCCGGTACTTGCAGTACGGACTTGCGCTGATTCTGGGATTCGTTGGCCTGAAGATGATCGTCGAAGAGGCGTTCCACGATTTCCACGTGTTCGGCGAACTTGGTGATATCTACCTTTCGCTCGGAATCATCATCGGAATCCTCTTTGGTAGTGTTTTGATGTCGATCATCCTTCCAAACAACGAAGAAGAAGAGACTGCCACCGTAAGCGTAGCAACGGCAACGGACGACTAGGCGTGGTTGTCTCGGCGGGTCGAAATCCAAACTCTTCGACGCACGACCTCGAAGCTGATTTACGAACTGCGGTTGGTGGCGAAGTTCGCTTCGACGCCGTAACCCGGCAAATCTACTCAAACGACGCATCCATCTATCAAATGGAACCGATCGGTGTTGTAATCCCGCGTGATTCTGGTGATGTTCAAGCCACAATCGAAATCTGCAATAAAAACGGGGTTGCGGTGCTTCCGAGGGGCGGTGGAACCGGTCTTTCGGGTCAAACCGTCAATCACGCCGTTGTGATCGATTTCTCCAAATACATGACCAATGTTCTGGAGATAAACACCGAAGAAAAATGGGTTCAAACCCAAACTGGTATTACGATCGACGCCTTGAACAACCAGCTACGCCCAACTGGTCTGTTCTTCACACCCGACCCCAGCACCGCTAGCCGTGCAAACGTTGGTGGTGCAATGGGCAATAATTCCTGCGGCACCCACTCGCTGATCTACGGCCTAACGGTCGATCATGTTCTTGAGATGGACCTAACCCTCTCAGACGGATCGCAGACGACCGCAGGCTGCCAGCAAGGCGGTGCATTGAAGTCTCGCCTTGCCCTTTCTGGTCTCGAAGGCGATATCTACCGTGGAGTCAGCGAAATTTCCACCCGCTCTGCCGCACTCGTCGAAGCGAAATTTCCGAAAATCCAGAGGCGGGTCGGCGGCTACAACATCGACCGCACCGCCAACCCCGTTTCGCTAAATCTCGCAGAGGTTATGGTCGGTTCCGAGGGAACACTGGCTGCTGTAACTGGAGCAAAACTCAATCTCGTCAACAGTCCGAAATACAAGGTGTTCGGAGTCGTTCATTTCAACAGCCTTGTCGAATCGATGGAAGCGACCGTAGCGATCCTCGAAGAATCGCCATCGGCAGTCGAACACACTGGTTCGATCATCATCAATCAAGCGCGTAATTCCCTGGGATTCAGCCGATCGCTAGATTTCCTGCAAGGCGACCCGACCGACGTTCTTTTCGTCGAATTCAGTGGTGATGACGAGGCAGAGGTCAGATCGAAGCTCGACAATCTCATCGCTAAACTCGAACGACTCAAGCTTGGATATGCGACAACGAAGCTGTATACACCGGCTGAGCAGGTCCAGATCGGAGCGTTCAGGCAGGCGAATCAAGGTTTGTTGATGAGCGTTCCGGGTGCTGCGAAGCCGCTACCGTTTGTTGAAGACACTGCCGTTTCGCCTGAAAAACTTCCCGAATACGTGAAGCGGTTCGACGAAATCGTTGAAAGTCACGGCACCCGTGCCGGCTACTACGGGCATGCCAGCGTCGGTTGCCTACACGTTCGCCCGTTTGTCGATCCAAAAACGGCTGATGGCATCGAAAAGATGGAAGCCATTTCACGCGATATCGCCGATCTCGTCATCGAGTTTGACGGCTCATTCTCGGGTGAGCATGGCGATGGTATTGTCCGTGGGCACTGGGCAGAAAAGCTCTTCGGAAAAGAGTTAGTTCAGGTTTTCCGAGACATCAAATCTACGTTCGATCCCAAGGGAATCATGAATCCCGGCAAGATCATTGACACTCCGGATATCAAGGACAATCTCCGCTACGGTCCCACGTACGAAGCCGACTCGATAGCCACTCGCCTGAACTTCGATATCGAGGAAGGTTTCGACGGTGCTGTGGAAATGTGCGTCGGCCTTGGAGCCTGTCGAAAGTTGCACACCGGATCGATGTGCCCCTCGTTCATGGCAACGCGTGACGAAGAACACTCAACCCGTGGCAGGTCGACCGCATTGCGAGGGGTGCTTTCAGGCACGATCCCAAGGGAAAGTTTGATCTCGGAACGGCTTCTAGAGGTTCTCGACCTCTGCCTTGAGTGCAAGTCCTGCAAGGCCGAATGTCCCGCCAACGTCGATATGGCGAAGATTAAATACGAATACCTCTACCAGTACTACAAAAACAAGAAGGTGCCGCTACGGTCGAAGCTTGTTGCCGACATTCACCTCATGAACTCGTTGGCAGCGCCTGTCGCACCGATCGTCAACGCGATCAACCGCTCTGGTCCGGTGAAATACATGCTTGAGAAAGCAACGGGATTCGATCGCAATCGACCGATGCCAAAAGTAGTCCGCAACACTTTCCAGAAGTGGTTCGATGATCACAAGGCGAGTGCTGCAAGCCCGCGTGGAAAGATCGTGCTTTTCCACGACACATTCATGAATTTCAACCACCCGAGCATCGGTATTTCCGCCACACGTGTGCTCGAAGCACTCGGGTACGAAGTCGTCGTGCTCAAGGATCGTAAGTGCTGTGGTCGCCCAATGATCTCGAAGGGATTGCTCGAACAAGCCAGCGACAACGCCCGTCACAACGTCGACCTGTTGCATCCCTACGTGTCGCAGGGGATCAGAATTGTCGGTTGCGAGGCGAGTTGTGTCTCGGCGATAACCGACGATTGGTCCGATCTGCTCAATGGCGATGACAACGCCAAGCAGGTTGCGGCTTCGGTCGTAACCATCGAGGAATTACTGGTCGAAACAAATGGTGATGATGGTCAGCAGATCGCCTGGTCGGATGTGCAGAAAGAAGTGAAATTCTTCGGCCATTGCCACCAGAAAGCTCTAACTGGCACGTCGAAATCGCTGGGGGCACTAAATCTTCCGACCGGCTTCAACGCGACTGAAATATCAGCTGGCTGCTGCGGTATGGCGGGGTCATTTGGCTACGAAAAAAACCACGTATATATCGCCACTGCGATCGGAGAAGACCGTTTATTCCCGGCCGTGCGTAACGCCGATCCAAATGTTGAGATCGCTACAACAGGCGTTTCGTGCCGAGAGCAAATCGGCTTCAACACATTAAGAGAATCACGCCACGTCGTCGAAGTTATCGCCGACGCGCTACCTGAGTAGCCGACGTCATTCCCCCTCACCATAGCCTTCTCCCTGAAGGAGAAGGAATTAGAGGAGAACGGTCATCCGATAAAAGTTGAAAACCAGCTGTTCGTTATCCTGAATCAAGTTCAGGATGACGGCTGGGTTCAGAGCGACTGGGCTAGATTCAGGATGCCGTTTGTTAAACCGGGCTGCCCTGTTTCACGAACGGCACTGTGTAGGCGGCTGAGGGCATGAGGTAGACAGTTGGATCGGTTCGACCGTCGGCAGCAAGATCGGCATACGCCTTGCTCACGGCGTCTTCCAACGATTCGGTAGTTCGACCTCGTATCATGTTAACTTCGTCGTCGGTCATCTCTGTCACAACGTAGGTAATCGGGGCTTTCTGGATAGTCGACAGCGCAGTTTGACCGTTGATTTCGCTCTCTTTTCGAAGACCAGCGATGATCGCTTCCCTACTGCCAAGGCGTAGCCACTTGGCGAACTGGTCACCACCCAATCCTTCGGGACACGGTGCCAACAGAATGATCCGACCATCGGGCTTCACCGCCTGGTAAGCGTTGAACAGTGCCTTGTGGGTCTGTACAAAATTCTGGGTTGCTGGTGAAGCTGCGATGACAATGTCGGCCTGTTCATCGATATCAGTCGCAAACTGGCTTTCCGCAAACTTGGTCGCCTCGATGTGCGCTGCATTCAGTTCGCCTGCGAACACCGCGGCAATTTCACTATTGCGGTTCAACACCGTGTTCACGATATAGTCGACATGGCTCTGCTGTGCGGCTTCAAGCATATCCTCTGCGACCGGATTGCCATCTAGCCCACCAATCCGCACCGCCGGATCGATCTGATCTTCGGTCGGATGCAGATTCATAGAGTGGTTACTTGCGATTGAAGTGATCGACGCCACACCGGGAACAATCGACTTCCTGCCACCGCCGAATCCGCCGAAATAGTGCAGTACGACTGCACCAGTCGCGATGATACGATCTGCCTCATGAACCCGTTTATTGAGGTGCACCTTAGTTCCACGGCTAGTCGTTCCGGCATAGACGAGATTATCCTCGTCACAAGGATCGTGAGAATACGCCTGATCCTTGAACCTTTCGTAAATTCCGTCACCTAGGATTTTTCGCTCTTCCTCGGGTGTCGGACCACGGTGAGTGCCGGTGGCATAGATGAACGAAATGTCACCCGAAGAAATACCAGCTTCGATCAAGCCATCGACGAGGACCGGAAGTACTTGCTCGATGCGGGTAGTACGGAACGAATCGGGAACTACAATCGCAACAGTCTCGCCGGAATTCACAATTTCGAAAACGCTGTTATCGAGCCCAATCGGGTTCTCGATCGCTTCTTTGATGGCCTGATTTCGATCAACCAACCCTGCCGTATCGTCAACATCGAGCGTACCCAGCAACCTACCCGTTGGTAATTTCGTTCGAGCCAGCTCGCTGCCGTATGGAATATCAATCTCTATCGTGCTCATTGTCGGGCGGATTCCTTCGTAGTTCGTTGGCATTTTTATGAACTGCGAGTTTGCGAAGTCAAAAATCAGACGGCACCAAGTCTCTCACGTTTCTTCGGCGTTCGAACAGTCTGACCGAAATTGGTTTCATGGTGATTCGGCAGTTCCGATAGAAAAAAATATTATTGAAAAGCGGTACACTTTCACCGTCTGAAATCAGAGTCTGAAATTTGGCCGACTGCATCACTCGAATCGGCTGGCATGGGTATGGAGAACTATTGTGGCTACTATGAACGGAACCTCGCTGAAGCTGACCGAACCGCTATTCGGCACGGCAGAAAATGCACGAAGGACGGGCACAGGTCCGGCGATCTGGTTGGCTGGCGATCCTGCTGATATACCTGAATGGCTCGACCGTGGCGCTGCGGGGATCGTGACCAATACGGTCGTCCTGAACGAGATGGTGAAGAAATACGGGCAGATCACCGAACTCACCCAGCGATACCTCGATATCACTGACAAGCCGGTCGTTATCGAAATCGACGGCCATTCGACTCAGGAACTGCTTGACGTAGGTGAAGTCTTCACCAAAATGTCCGACCAGATCATTCTGAAAATCCCTGCATCAACCCACGCACTTGGTGCATTCACTGAACTCAAAAAGGCCGGAATTCCAACATTCTGCACAACGGTATTCAGCTTGCCTCAGGCGGCGGCAGTCGCACAGGCGGGAGTCACCCACGTGCTGCCATTCTGTGAGCCATTCAAAGACGTAGGCGCCGACCCGACAAAGTTGATTCGTGACTGCCAGAAAATGTTCGAAGGCTGGGCGGACCGACCGTTCATCACCGCTGCTCTCGTAAGGTCGGTTGAGACCGCAGAGGCAGCACTAAGCGATGGAGCCGATGGCATCATCGTATTTTGGCCTGTGTTTCGAGACATGATGCAGAGCCATCTGACCGACGAGTGGAACGCAACGTTCTTGGGTGAATGGAATGCCATGAACGACGCGGGTTTGCTCAACGATCTACCTGTTCAATCGCACTAACAAACCCAGATCAAAGTTAACGATAGAAAGGGCTTCCGCCAATCCGGCCAGAGGTTGCCCTTTCTATTAGGTAGGACTTGCGGATCGATCCGTCAGCATTAGCATTGAGGGGTTCGTTTACGCTCCCGGGGTAGGCGATTGGCCATAGCGCTCCATGTTGTCCGCCGGGACGAACATGGGCACTGCATATACACGCTGATGAGGATGAACTTAGTTCAGGTTAATCACCGCACGCAGTTCAGGAGGGACTGGCCGGTTGGGTTGCTAGTGGTGCTCCAAGCTGCGGAGTCATCTCAAGCACAAACCTTGTGCGTTTTACAACGAGTGAATCGTCTGCGCTGAGACCCGAGACTCCACCACCGTTGCCAGAATTACCGTCCATGTAGGCAATCGAATCGGTAGAGCCGATTGCTGGGTCTGTGATGCGGGCCATCAACAAAACGGTCACTTCAGCTTTTTCGCCACCTTCCAACAACGAATCACCATTGTTGTTGCCAGTGAACACTGCTGATCACGGTACGTCGCTGAGCCGGTGATTTTCATCGGCGTAAGAAACGATCGTCGCCGTGCGGGCACTGGCACGATGTCTGGATCAGTCCCTGAGTCGTCAACCGAGTACGGTGCAGTCAGGTCGACAGCTTCACCAGCGAGAGAGTTCTGTGCAATAAATATGATTTTATGAACAGCCTGAATGCTGCCAACGTAGCCAGAAAAGGCGAACGCCAGCCTGACGTAGGCGTGTTCGTGTCTCTTTTAGGCCTGCATGGATCGTTTGCTTGTTTGCTCCAGATGACAAGACACCTGCCGAAAGAATTGTGAATGCGAACACTGAAACCACAACCACGCATGCAATAAGCACGATCGCTGTTTTAAGACCCGTGATGCCATGTTGGCTACGGGATCCTTTCAGGACCATACTAGTTACCCCTTACTACACCACTCGATCCTTGCGACTACAACGAGAACCCCCTCGTCGTATCCGGGATCGCCCGTTCAATGTTTTTAAGATTTAACGCTGGCCGGCGGATAAGTTTCCACTATGTCGCTACAGCACCATGCGAACATCGTGGAAACTACCTAGTGCCATCCGTATAACGCGGTAAATATCTGCACCCACCGAGTATCAGTAAAGGCGAGGGTCGGCATGGATGGCAGTGCTTATTCTGAGTTCAAGCAGTCATTTCAAAAGGACTATTGTCCTACGATTCAACCGTTGACCTACGGAGAGACCGTGCGGATTGAGGGATCTCGCGATTTCGCGGTCGGCATACCGTGAATCACCCGCGTGTAAAGTTCGACTGATGCTAAGTGGGGACTACAAACGCCGATTCGACGTTTTATCAGCCTTGAAGAATCTCGTTCAGGCGATCGGCAATGATGATCTCTTCGCCGTCTTGAACATTGACCATAACAATGTTGATCTCTTCTCTGCCACCACCACCACCACCAACAAAAATTCCCGGATCACCCGCTTCGAGATGGTTTTTGATCTCAGCAATCGACGGTCCGGAATAGCCGTTGCCAAATCGGAGAACGGGTTGTGGACCCTGACGTTCAGCCGGATCGTCTTCTATTTCGACACGCACTCCGTCGATGCCGGTCAAGCGTTCCGCAACGTACTCAGCCTTCGATTGCCATCCTTTCCACTCGGTTGCCTCGTCAGAATCTGTGAACAATTGCAAAGCCGTGACGAGACCAATGATGTTCTCTTTCGAAACCTTCATCGGACGACCAATACCCGCTACTGATGAATCGAGATTCAGCGAATTCATCACTACGGCTTCCATAAGATCGGCTTTACCGGCAAGCAAACCCGATGACTGCGGACCACCGATTCCTTTTCCACCACTGAACGCCACCATGTCGGCACCCAGATTGTGAAACTCCGAAAGATTCGCTCGTGGTGGCACTTCGGCAGCAGCATCGACGATCACGGGAACGTCTCGCTCGTGTGCAACTCTAATCGTCTCTTTGAGGCCGATGCCCGACGGAACGAACGGAGCGACTATGTAAGCGACGCACGCAGTGTTTTCGTTGATGGTGTTATCGAGATCGTCGGAAGTGACGGAGTCTTCAGATCCATACTCGATCAGGGTAGCGCCAGCCGTAACAAATGCCTTGTCGTAACGATTTCGCTGCCCCTTGAACAGAATTACTTCGTCTTTCATCCCGGTTGTATCTGGAAGTTGCTCGACGTTCGCTTCACTCTGCCCCGTCATGCACGCAGCTACCATCAAGACTTGGGCCGCAGAACACCCGGCGGTAACAAGACCTCTTTCGGCGCCGCATGAACGTGCGACGACCTCGCCAGCGGCAAGATTGAGTTTCTTGATGTCGATAAACGCATTCGCGGCGTCATCCATCGCCTGAAGAACCTCAGGCCGCATGATCGATCCGCCAAGAGCGGTCACCCAACTCTGGGCGTTAATAATGGGGGCTACACCGAGTTTCTTGTAAACCTCGGGCCAGATACGATCGGTCATGCGGGTACTCCACTTCGCCAGATTCAGCTTATCGAACGAGGCGGAATTCTACAGACGATTCGGGGAGTTCGCGTCTGCAGGAAGCGACTACGCGCCGAGGATTTCGACCGCCCGCTCGCGCAACTGACCACAACCAGCGTTGATATCGATTCCCTTTTCCATTCGGACTGTAGAAGGGATGCCATACTGCTTCAAGCCACTCTGAAAAACCTTGGCCGTCGCAAGGTCGGTTCGCTCGAACGAACCTTCTTTAGTCGGATTCACCGGAATCAAGTTTACATGGCAGTGCAGCCCGTTGAGCAACCGGCCAAGTTTTTGAGCCTGCTCGAGCGAATCGTTCTGCTCCTTGAGCAATACATATTCGAAGAAGATGCGCCGTTTCGTCTTGTCGGCATACGTGTGGCACGCTCGAATAAGCTCCTGGACCGGGTATCGCTGGTTGATCGGCATCGTTTGCGATCGAGTAGCGTTGTCGGGAGCGTGGAGTGATATCGCCAGATTGATCTGGAGTTCTTCGTCGGCAAGCTGGAGAATCTGTGGAACAAGTCCAACGGTCGAAACCGTAATGTGCCGGGCACCGATGTTCAGACCCTGTCCATCGTTGAGCACTCTGATCGCAGACATAACGTTTCTGTAGTTAGCGAGTGGCTCGCCCATACCCATGAAGACGACATTCGTCACGCCCTGAAGCTCGCCCGTAGTGCGCTTGCCTTCGGCCACCTGAGCCTCATCTTCACGATGGGCGATGCGCTGCATCTCGATGACCTGTGCAACGATTTCACCCACGGTGAGATTGCGTCGGAGACCTTGCTGGCCAGTTGCGCAGAAGGTGCAACCAAGCGCGCAGCCTGCCTGAGTCGAGATACACGCAGTCTTGCGATTGCGACGATGGCCATCGGCTTCGTATCGCATTAATACCGTTTCGATCAGTTCATCGTCGTGTAGTTTGTACAACGCTTTGCTGGTCGTACCATCGGCGGAGGTCACGAATGTTGCCTGCTCAAGCGACGAGAGCGAATATTTTTCGATCAACGACTTCCGGAAGGGTTTACTGAGAGTCGACATGTCTTCAAAACTCTCTGCAGTCTCGTGATAAATCGAGCGCCAGAGTTGGTCGGCACGGAACTTCTTCTCGCCCAGTTCGAGCATTATCGAAGTGAGTTTGTCGCGTGAATGTTCGAGAATTGAGGGGAGCGCGGCTGTGGCTTCAGGAGCGTCGACAGCCGTCGGCCCAGAATCGGGAGAGGTAGACGGAGGAGTGGTCATCGAAGAAGGATTTTCGGGGGATAAACGTTAAGTCTAGCAACGGACGACGCGAATGGGCGCATGCCATCTCACATGCCAGTGCCTAAACTCAAACCGTGAATACAAACGCACCCAGCAAAGTCTATCCGAACCATGATGGTTCTCTCGAAGAAAGGGCGCTGACGAGACTGATAGCCAATCGTCGGACGAGCTACGACCCGTTCTACAAAGTCGGCTACGAGTACGCGATTCCTTCTCAGGATTGGTATCACTGGCAGTGGTTCTGGGATTCCTGTTTCTCCATACGAAGCCGGAACCGACAACAATCCGTCGTTCGATGCAGCCCTTGTGTATCGAACTCTAGTCGGGCAGGCATTCTCTGAGCGAATCGCAAACTCGACTGGTACAACATCGTTCGAGGTAAAAACTTCGACTATTGCACGCTACTAAAACGCGATCACTTTGTTGTGAACGACCCGTTTCTGAATGCGGTCTACGGCGACGTCTGGAATTCGCTGCGAGTTTGCACGAAGCAGTTGGCGAGACCGGTCTCGCCGCTTCTTTCATTCTGTTAACGTTGCGCAACTACTATTTGAAGCTGAACGACGAACGTAAATTGTTCAGGTCCATTTGTGGAGTAACTAATGGCTCTCAAACACACCGACCTCCTCTCGCAGGCAGGCTCGGTCGAAAATATTCTCAAATTCGACAACATCGAGCCGATACTCGAATCTAACGAACTTTCTGTCGCCTATGGCGGTCAAACGGCCGTCGATGGTGTCTCGCTGCAAGTACCCAAGAACAGCATCGTATCGCTCATCGGGCCGTCAGGCTGTGGAAAAAGCACGCTTTTGCGCTGCTTCAACCGCATGAACGATCTCATCCCTAGTGCAACGGTAAACGGCACGGTCAATTTCGCCGGACAAAATATCTACGCTCCCGAAGTCGATCCCACCGAAATTCGGTTCCGAATCGGCATGGTGTTCCAGCGACCCAACCCGTTTCCGAAAAGCATCTATGAAAATGTTGCGTTCGGTCCTCGAATCAATGGCATAACGGACGACCTCGACGAAGTGGTCGAAACATCCCTGCGTCGAGCAGCTGTTTGGGAAGAAGTGAAAGATCGCCTGAATGACAGCGGTTTGAGCGTTTCCGGTGGTCAGCAGCAGCGAATATGCATCGCCAGAGCGCTCGCAGTGAACCCTGAAATCGTACTCATGGACGAACCTGCTTCCGCCCTCGACCCGATTTCAACTCAAGCGATAGAACAACTCATTCAGGAGCTTTCGAGCGAAGTAACAATCATCATCGTCACCCATAACATGCAGCAGGCAACCCGGATCTCCAATTACGCAGCGGTGATGATGGCTGGTGAAGAGCGGATCGGTCGAATGATCGAATATGGAACCAACGAACAGGTTTTCGGCAATCCGAAAGACGAACGAACTGAAGCGTACGTAACCGGTCGTATCGGCTAGCGTACACAGGGGTAGACTGTAGCGATTATGAACGAACAGGACAGCATCATCGCAACCGGTCGGCAAGAATTCGATCGAGAACTTGGCAG
This sequence comes from uncultured Dehalococcoidia bacterium, assembly GCA_913052475.1. Lineage (GTDB taxonomy): Bacteria > Chloroflexota > Dehalococcoidia > Lucifugimonadales > Lucifugimonadaceae > Lucifugimonas. Next base: position 8,935 of record CAJXEJ010000034.1, on the reverse strand, counting down.
ACTCGAGACCGAACTCATTCTGATGAGCGGATTCGTCGAAAAGGCGATATTTGACGCTCTACAGGCGTTGAAGAATCGCGACATCGATCGATCGCAAAGGGTCATCGATGAAGACGATCACATCGACGAAACCGAGCTAGAGATCGAACGCTACTGTGTCGAGTTGATTCGGCGTCAGTCACCGATGGCTGGCGATCTACGCCGCATCGTCGCCTCTTTGCAGATCGCCGGTGAACTCGAACGAATCGGCGATTATGCCGAAGGAATCGCCAAGATCAGCATCATGATGGGAAACCAACCTCCGCTGAAGGAATTGATCGACATCCCAAGAATGGGCGATATGGCTGTCAGTATGCTCAAACGGGCACTCGAAGCTTTCATGAGTAGCGACGCCGGTAACGTTCGAACGATAAGCGTTGATCTCGAAAAAGAGGATGACGAGGTGGACGACCTATACACCAAGGTGCAGACCGATCTCATGGAACTCGTGAAGAGCAATCCTGACAACGCCGAACGGGCAACGTACCTCATGTGGGTTGCACACAACGTTGAGCGAGTGGCAGATCGAGCAATGAACATCGCTGAGCGAGCGTTGTATCAGGCGACGGGCGAACTCGTCAGCGGTAACACCCAGATCGAAATATCTCCAGAGTAGGTCGTCGATCGACTCCAGCTTGCTGTTGCGAGAAATTCTTAGTGCTTCGCTACCCGTATAGCGTCGCGCCCGCAATCGAGACGAACGACGTATCGGCCGCATCTGCCTGACACTGCTGGTACCCACTCCAAACTCCGGACGTTGCGCCCGATGCCCAGAGCGTCATGTAGATCGGTGCGAGTCCGCAGATTTTGTTGCGATTTTCATCATTTTTGACAAGCTCGAAGAATCGCTCTCGATCGCCTTTGATGATCGTTTCTAGCAGTTGCTCATCGTCAGTTTCAACCCGTTTTCTATGATCGGAATCAACCGGCATCAGGTCGGCATCCCCGAATGCAGGACCGACGTGGGCCAGATCAGATGCAGCTACAAATATTGTGCGTCGCTGCTCGGCGATTTCGCTCAGATACGTGATTGCCTGGCGAATTTGTGGATGCTCATCGACTGCGGGTGCACCATCCATCAACAACCGTCCAAACGATCCACAAAGAATCGGCAACATCCTAGCGTTCGCACGACTGTCCGGCCCTAGAGCCCGGTGCAGCCACACACTTGCTAGTTCGATCGAGTGCTCATTCACATGATTGAACTCATCGCCAAATGCGTGATCCTCGACAGAGTCGTCGAGTGCCAGAATTCTCGCCAGCACATCGACCAATTCGGTGTCGGTCGCGAGCATGCCAAGTGGAGATTCGTAGTTCTGGTTGGTGAGAGTGAGCCGAGGCCCGTCACCACTGTGGTCGGTGCCAAACACAACAAATAACTCGACATCCTGAATCTGACTGCGCACCTGCTCCCAGATCGTTCCGTACGAACCACCACCTCGTTCGAAATCTATGTGAGGCGAAACGATGCCCTTCAACACACCATCCGGTTGCCTCGCTGAAGTGCCGTTCGAGCTCATATACGGAAATACAAAGCCGTCGAGATATCCTCGAAGATCCTCTGCATTGCCCGGGTAAGCTAGATCGGCAAGAGCAGCTTTTCGCGACGGTGCGCTTCGATATTCGTGCATACGTCGCTCCATCTCGGCCAGATACGCACCGTTCGAGAGCAAAAGCGCCTCGTCGAGACGAGTCAGCAGATCGTCGAGAATCTCAGTGGGAACTAGCGGGGCACCAATAGTCAGAGCCGTTTCGATGATCTCTTCGACAGTGTGCGTGCCGTCGACATTCTGAAGATATGCACCAAGTGGAGCCGAAACCAGCAACGACTGCTCGCTCAACTTGCGAGGGTCCTTTAACAAGAAGTAGTCGCTTCCCTCGTGAGAGATCCGATTTACTTCGACAGGACGTAGTTGTGGGCGATCTGGAAGGCTCGATCCGCTTGTCATACCGACAGTTTAGCGGTCTAGCGAACTAACTCAGGTTCCATTTGCTGAGTTAGTTCGCTCCGAACTGACCAGAAGCCTCGAGCAGCAGTTCGGGAAACGGCGTTCGCTCACGGAATAATGAACGCTCTGCCAACTCGCTGAGCGAAATAACAGGACCAGCGTCCTCTTCGGCGATAGTCACCGGAGCTGCACCGCCACGTTGAACAATTCGATGAACCGTCCTCGTGCTAATACCGAACCGTTCTGAAATTTCAGCAACTGGGACACGCTCCTCCCGCAATCGGAAGATTTCGTCGTCGCGAGTCCTGCGACTCTCGCGCTGCAGCCAACCCGGATCGTCGTACTTGCACAACGACAACAGACAATTGAGGCAGCTCAACGAAGCATCGCAACCATCGTCCTTGTAGCGCGTGTTTTCCGGCAACGTATCCGACCTGACAGGAGCCAGAGTCCCAAAGGACTGAGGGGTTGCAGGACCAAGCGTCATCACCATTAGAGAAGCCTCCGAAGTTGAGCTAAAAAAGAAATGAACTCAGACAGCCGCCGTAGCGGACCAGTTCAATTGACGTAAAAAATGAATTCCGCCGGGGCGACCCGACAGGTTCTTCGAGCGCTCACGCTTGAAGATCGAATTTGCGTATTCAGGGTCCGGACTATTCGGCGCACCGAACATCACGGTTGTCAGACCTGCCGAAGAAACACGTGGGCTCACTCGCTGGTCGTACCAGGAACTGCTGATTCTGTGTGCAGCGACAATCTCAATAAGCGTGTCGGGCGAAGGGCTGCGATCTGCAACCGGCATATCGACGCTCACAAACAGATACCTCGCGTTACCCATGCGGATCGATCGAGGACCATCTGGTCGCCAGTCTTCGCTCGCACCAGAACGCTGAAAGCTCTTCACAAGAGCAAGCATCGCCGGGTACGTGTCGTCTCTAAAAGAAGGAGAAATAGTGGCAGAAATCGAATCTGTATCACGATTCATGAATAACAGCAGCATTCGAAGCCGTGTCAAAAACTCTTGGGCACTCTCGCCCTGAGCAAGATCGATCGTAATGATCTTCGAACCACTATTCGCGCTCGCAATCGCACGATTAGTCACACTATGAACGATCTGCGCCCATGCGGTGTTTAATCCGTCGCTGGCAACCGTTTCAGAAAGTCCGGATGCGATCGACACAGGCGAAACTGAACCAACAACCTCAAAACCTTCAGTGCTGCCTAGGCTTACGTGGCTTGCTGGTGTAGCAATTGCGGTAGCAGTCGGACTCATCTTGACCTCTTCAATACTGTCTTTTGTTCTAATAATTAGAACTACTGTTCTAGTATCGAACTTTTGTTCTAATTAAGTCAAGCGGTTTGGCACTAATTAACTCCGCGTTACTGGCGTGACTTGCAGTAGCTGCAAGTTGCCCATCTCCTAACCTCCACCTGAAGGAGGGAGGACCACATAATCCGGCTGATCTATGAATTGCCATTAAGCAAGCGTTGACCCCAAGCGTATTCGGCACTACTTTGAGTCCGCACGGACCAGTAAGCAGATAACGCCACCAGAATCCACACTATGAACACGCAAGGCAGGATCACTACCCACCCATGAATGCAGAAATCGTTTCTATCGGCTCGGAACTGTTGCTCGGTCAGATCGTCGACACAAACGCATCGTGGATTGCGCAACGACTCGCTGAAAGCGGAGTGAACCTGTTCTACAAAACGACCGTCGGAGATAACCTCGACCGCATGGTCGACACTCTCGATCGTGCGCTCGACCGATCAGACGTCGTGATCACTGGTGGTGGCATCGGACCTACTCAGGACGATCTCACACGAGAAGCCATTGCAAAAGTTACCGCACGCGAAGTCATAACCGATCCCGAATCGCTCGTGGAACTGCGCGAACGCTTCCAAAAACGTGGATTCATCCTCACCAAGAACAACGAGCGCCAGGCCCAGATACCCAGCGGTGCGATCGTCGTGAAAAACCCAAACGGAACGGCACCGGCGTTTATCGTTGAAACCGACCGCGGTGTGACGATCAGCCTTCCCGGTGTGCCGTTCGAAATGAAATGGCTTGTCGAGAACGAGGTGATCCCGTACCTCCGCGAAAAATACGGTCTTGCGCAGATGATCCACTACCGCATCCTGAAGGTCGCCGACATCGGAGAAAGCGCCGTCGACGACCGCATCGGCCACCTGATCGCCGATTCAACCAACCCGACCGTTGGTGTTCTGGCACACCCGGGGCAGGTAGACGTTCGAATCGCTGCACTCGCCGAAAGCGTCGATGAAGCAAACTCGCTGATCGATGACGTCGATGTCGAGATCCGAAAGCTGCTTGGCGATAATATATTTGCGGTTGACGACGAAACGATCGAGTCGGTAGTGGGCGAACTCGTAGCCAAAGAAAAAGCAACGGTCGCCATCTGTGAAGATCTCAGCGGTGGATCGGTAGCTTCGGCGTTCCAATCGGCAGCCGATTCTGCCTTCCTGCAGAGCTCGATCGTGAACTCGAACGAAGCTGTCGAGAAGATCGCCCTTGCGGGTGGCGAAACACCGCCGTTTGCTGATGGGGCCGAACGGGCGGCGGCTCTCGCTCGCGCAGTCAGAAAAACAACCGGAGCAATCTACGGAATTGCCGTGCATGGTGCCGAGGAAGGCGATCAACGCACCGAGAACCTTGGAAGAGGCGAGACGTACATCGTTGTGTCGGGTCCAAACGGCGAACGAACTCGACACGTACGATCAGCCGGGAGAGGTGAACCCGATCGACAACGGGCTGCGATGGGCGCACTCAGCGTCTTCAGGCAAGAACTGCTCGGACTGTCTGAGTAGTTCCACAGCAAACTCTCGATTGATTCACAGAAAAATCTAAAAACATAGGTAAAAAGAACGCCGGTTTAGAAACATACCGGTAACGATTTGGATTTAAACTGATACTGATAAGTGGCACGGCAACCTTTTGACTACACGTTCGTTCTTGTACCTCGTTGGCGCGGAGAAATCTAAGATGTTTCGTCAGAAGACCGTTCTTTTCCTAGCCCTCACAGCCATCATGGCGATCGCCACCGCTTGTAGTAGTGCAACACCGACGCCAACACCTGTACCGCCTTCTCCAACACCGACGCCAACGGCAACTCCGACTCCAACGCCGACACCTGTGCCTGTCGCACCGATCGAGGTCGACTGGACGACCGATCCTGACGGATTCTTCAATTCACTCCCGGCTTCAGAAGCTTCATGTGCCGCCGACGCTCTCGGTGGGCGTGAGCGTGTGCTCGCCATGATCGAGTCGAATCTGGGCGACGAACGACTAACCCCTGCTGAAGCAAGCGATCTCGATAAATGCTTGAGTGACGAAACGGTTAAGGCCGTTTTCGTGGGTCAATTAGCAAGAGAAGCCGGAACGCTGAGCGATGCCACGATCATCTGTATTGGCGAGCAAATCGGCGGAATGTCGGCAGCGAGCCTGTTCCTCAATGAACCTGCGGCCGATGTGATTATCAGCTCACTCAAAGGCGTTTTCTGCCTCAACACAGAAGAACGGGCTGCGATGTCGAGTAGCGACGCAACCTACGGATTCGGTGAACTCGGTGGGATCGAGGCTGTCGAATGCGTCGTGAACGGCGTTGGCCCAACCGGGCTAGAAAGCCTGATGGGCGTTGTCGGATCCATTGGTGTCGATTTCGGTGAACTCGGCGATCTGTTTCCGATCATGATCAACTGTGGAGCGATCGATGATTCCCAGATCGAAGAATTCGGATTAACTGCCGACCAGATCGGTTGCATGCTCAGCTCGCTTGGCGAAGACGGTCTTACACTGCTCGATCCAAGTGCTGCTGAGTCTGATATCGCTCAACTTGGTTTGCTGATGACAGCACTCGGTAACTGTGAAATCTCGCTTGACGACCTCATGGGGACTGCGACGTTGCCAATCAATTCCGAACCGTTGGTCGTTCCGACCGTGCTTCCGACCGTGCAGATCGAGTCACCCGAAGATATTGCCGATCTCGACCTCCCGTTCAGCGAAGAGCAGATCGTCTGCCTGATCGAAGAACTTGGCGAAGAAAAAATCGCCGACCTTCTCGCGGGCGGCGCACCCGATCCCAGCCTGTTCACCGCCTTTGGCAAATGCGAGGTCGATCTCGCCGCATTGCTGGGCGGTTGACCGACAATAGCCACAGTTATTAGCCCCGTCATTATACCACCCGATGCTAAACTGACGGCCTATTCGATTCGTTCTTGCTTGTGGCTTGAACGAATGCGGCAGTAGCTGGGTATTCACTGCATACTTTTTGGGGCAAAGGAACAGCTAACGATGAAAAGCAGAGCTGCTATTCATGTCGGGCACGGCAAAGAACTTGTAGTCGATGAAGTAAACATCCCGAATCCTCAGCCCGATCAGGTTGTTGTAAAACTCTACTCAAGCGGCGTGTGCCACTCACAGTTGCACCAAATGCACAACCCCGACACCCCGACACCGGGGCTTCTCGGGCATGAAGGTTTCGGAGTCGTAACGCAAATCGGCTCAAACATCACCCACCTCAAAGAAGGCGATGCTGCAATCGTGACTTGGGTTCCACGAGAGCCGATTCAAGGTCGATGGCGAGCACCGTCAGCAGGTGTCACCTGGCAGGAAGAACCGCTAGAAGGCTCGACCTACACTTGGGGTGAAGACGCCATCGTTTGGGGCGGCTACGCGGTGAAAGTCGATGACGACTCGCCAAGAGATCTTTCCTCGATCGTCGGTTGCGCTATTCTCACCGGAGCGGGCGCGGTCTTGCATACCGCCAAAGTGCGCCCCGAAGAATCGGTGGCCGTGTTTGGCGTCGGTGGGGTTGGTATGTCAGCTATTCAAATGGCAGCAGTGCTCCAAGCGTACCCGATCATCGCTGTCGATATCGACGACGAAAAGCTCGAGTTCGCAAAGCAGTTCGGAGCAACGCACACCGTCAACTCAAGCGAAGTCGATCCGATTACCACAATCATCGAGATGACCAACGGGGGTGTTGATTACGCCTTCGATGCTATCGGGCTTCGCATCACTAACGAACAAATTCTGCCAGTAACGAAAAGCGGTGGTTCAGGGGCAGACAACATCGGTGGCATGGCGGTTCTGGTTGGAATGCCGGGCCCGGAAATGACGATTTGGCCGGGGCACTTTATGTTCCATCAGCGGCAGTACCGTGGATCTCTCGGCGCAACCTACCCCGAAAAAGATTTCAACATGTACCTGCGACTCTATAAAGAGGGTAAGTTCCCGCTCGATACGTTGGTGACAAAGCGATACAAGCTCGACGACATCAACGAAGCGTGCGACGACCTACAAAACAGCAAAATTTTGGGCCGCGCCATCCTCGAGTACTAAGAGAATCTTTTTAGCCCTTGCAGTACAGAAAACTCGGTAGCACCGGCGTAGACGTTTCACTTCTGGCTACGGAACCGGTGGTCCGTCGCAGTTCGGGCAGAAAACAGGCGTAGACGATGCCGGGCGAGCCGCTCCGATTGGGCGATCACTCGAACTGGGTGTGAAAGCTCGTGCTGAAGCAAAGATTGGAAACCTGTCCATCCAGATCGTTGACGAAGGGGCGGTGGTTGAGAACAGCATCATTGTGATGGCAACCCACGGCGCTGGTGGAATCAAGAGATGGGTGATAGGGAGTGTGACCGACAAGGCGATTCGATCCGCTCACCGGCCCGTTCTGGTCATCCCACCTGCAGCCGCATAGCTGACAATCCAAATCCTCCCTCCCATGCATGGGAGGGAGGATTTGGGACAGACTCGCTGCTAAATACCCATCGAGGCGTCGATTTCGTCCTGGAACGCCGAGACACGTCCCTCAGCAACGTCTTCGACTGTCACAGGTGCACCGCTCACACCCGACTCCATCAATGCGTAGGCAAGTGCCAGGGCATCCATGCCTTCTTGCGGACCCACTTCCAGTTGCCCGCCTGATTCGGCAGCTTGAACCATATCGAGATACTCGTACGCCAGAATCTTCGAATCGATATTTCGGAAATCCATATCGTATGAACTGATACGCCGTGCCCCATTCCACAGAATCGAAATCGTATCGTCCAACTCGAAATCCGGAACCAGTTCCAGCAACGCATCACCAGTGATCTCAGAACCATCATTGCGAACAATCCGAGGTGACTCGCCCGACCGACTGCGGGGACGATACATCGTTCCAGTGCTACCAGAAATCGTCGAAACGCCCAGTGATTGCCCGTGCGAAGTATCCGTCATTAGCAACTGCCCGATAGCACCCGAATTAAATCGAATCAAACCAAACGCCGTATCGGCCGCTGTCTGCTCGACGATATCTCCGGTTGCGTAGCCATCCTCTTTTCGATGGTCATACATTTCGGCAAGAACAGGTGCCACCTCAATCATCGGTCGCAATGTGCGTTGCGTTTCGTTGATCGCAGTTTCGGCGTACACGGTGTTCGCACCACCCATGAGATACAGCAACATGTCGGCGTTATGTACACCCGCATCGAGCGGCGCACCACCAGCCTGCTCCTTCTTCGCACGCCAAACAGTGCTGTGCATCACCGCGCCATCTGAGCTACCAACACCGATATCTAGCACGAAGTACGGAGTACCGATCGCGCCAGCCTGAATTAACGCCCTGGTCAACCGGTTCATAGGATCGCGTCGATAGTTCTCGGCAACCGCCATAACTTTGCCGGTCGACTGAGAAACTTCACGCATCTGGCGGCACGCTTTCAACGTCAAGCCCATCGGTTTTTCGGTAATGACGTGCAGGCCGGTGTTCATCGCCTTGATGGCGAAAATATGGTGCATCGGCGTGCTAGTAACGATCGCAACGCCGTCGAGATCAGCCTGAGCCAACATTTCGCCAAAGTCTGTGTAGATATCGGGCGTAGAGCCTGTCGCTTCACCGATTTCACTCGCGACAGTCGCTGCAACGTCGTGGTAGACA
>CAJXEJ010000033.1 GCA_913052475.1 uncultured Dehalococcoidia bacterium | reverse complement strand
CGCGAACGTTCACCTTTCCAACTGGATAAGTCGGATCGGAAAAAGCGGGGCACTTATTCAAAACGGTCAAACTCAGACTTACGCAGTTGGCATGGTCATCGGCGTGGTCGCAGTTGTAGCAGCATTCCTACTATGGGGCTGATAACGCACGTGGAAACTAGCTCAGGCAAAACTGAATTCTTTACCAATGTCGTAGTTGGTATCTCACTCGAACGTGGAGTTTCACATGTTTGATGGGTTGCTGACGGTAACGGTGTTCTTGCCCGCGGCAGTTGCTCTGCTGGTGGCGTTGTTCGCACGCGGCGAAAATTCCGATCAGCAAGTTCGCTGGATCTCTATCGGAGCCACCGGTGTCACATTCGTATTGAGCGTGATGGTGTTCGTTGGCTACGATCAGGATCTCGCTGGCGTCCAGATGGTCGACTATTTCGAACGCTGGATTCCTGTCGATGCCCTTCGGTCTTCGTACCTGCTCGGTGTTGACGGTCTTAGCGCACCACTCGTGTTGCTGACCGGAATACTCGGTATGGCGGCTGCACTCGGTTCGTGGCGAATTAAGAAGCGTGTACGCGAGTACTTCATGTGGCTGCTGTTGCTCGAAACGGCGGTTCTCGGCGTGTTCGTATCGCTCGACCTGCTGTTGTTCTTCATTTTCTTCGAATTTGAACTCATCCCGATGTTTATGTTGATCGCAATCTGGGGTAGTGGACGCCCTCGATACTCGGCGATGAAGTTTGTGTTGTTCACGCTCGCCGGTGGGGCGTTCATGCTGGTGGCAATTCTTGCCATCTACGTGACTCCAGATGTGAACACCCTTGCGATGGTTTCGATTCCGGCCGACGGCATCGTTGGAATTCCTGAACTGATGGCTGGTGCTGATCTTGCTGCTCCGGCCGCGTTGATATTTGGATTCTTCTTCCTTGCGTTCGCAGTGAAACTACCGCTCTGGCCCCTACACAGTTGGCTGCCTGACGCACACACAGACGCCCCGACGGCCGTTTCTGTGATGCTGGCGGGTGTGTTGCTGAAGATGGCCGGATACGGCTTGCTGCGAATCAACCTGGGCTTCTTCCAGGAGACGAACGGCTTCACGATTCACGATGTGGCAGGTGCGATGTCGATCATCGCTGCGATCTCCGTGATTTACGGAGGCATCATAACGATTCGCCAGACGGATATGAAGCGTTTGATCGCTTACAGCTCGGTTAGCCACATGGGCTTCGTCATGCTTGGCGTTGCCGCCGTGGGATCTTCGGCTGCAGAAACTTCAGCCGGTGGTCTGAACGGCGCGGCGTTGCAGATGTTCACGCACGGCACTATCACGGGACTAGCGTTCTTGATGGTAGGGCTCTCGTACGACCGCACCCACACGCGCCACATTCCGCATCTTGGCGGATTGTGGAAGAAGATGCCATTGATCGCGATCTTCTTCATGGTCGCTGGATTAGGATCGCTTGGACTACCGGCTTTATCTGGATTCGTCGCTGAAATCATGGTGTTTCTGGGTACGTTCCCGGTCTGGCCGTGGGCGACAGGTGTAGCCGCGTTTGGTGTTGTGCTGGCGGCCGGCTACACACTCTGGATAGTTCAGAGAGTTTTCTTTGGCGAACGACCGGCGACTCCGGGGCTTTCGGATGAGGTGTACGACAACCTGACCGATGCGAACTGGATCGACATGATCCCGGTTATTGCGCTTGCGGCACCGATATTTGTAGTTGGCATCTGGCCTTCGGTGGTTACTGACATGTTCGATATTGGTATTCAGGCGGTGCTGAGGTAATGACTGTTCAGGACTTCTGGGCACTGTCCCCTGAAATAGCGATGGCCTTGCTGGCTCTGCTGGTGGTTTCGGTAGATCTCGTTACTCGCAGCATGGCGAAGGTATCAGCAGTTGCGATAATCGGTCTCGCTGCCCCGATTATTCTCACCCTGAACCTCTGGAATGGCTGGTTTGGTGATCCTGCGGTTGGACCGGCTCTATTTGGAACCGTCGAAACCGATCATTTCTCGCTGTTCTTCAAGTTCCTGCTGTTGACCGTTACCGCGGGTACAATTCTTGCCTCTGTGAAGTACATTGCCAGCGAGCGAGTGAAGGATCACGGCGGAGAGTTCGTATCGCTCATCTTGCTTTCGGTCACGGGCATGATGCTTCTCGTATCGGCAACCGAGTTGATTACGATCTATGTGGCACTCGAACTGACCGCACTGCCGGTCGTTGCACTCGCTGCGATTCACCGAACGAAACAGGGCGTTGAAGCCGGCACGAAATTCTTTGTGCTATCAGCGATTTCCAGTGCAATTCTGCTTTACGGTTTCGCTTACATTTACGGCTACACCGGTAGCACAAACCTCGATGTAATCATGGATCGGCTCGCCGTTCTTCCAACCGAGGCTGGTGTACCGTTTGGATCATATGCGGTGCTACTCGCTGTGATCATGATTGTCGCTGGATTTGGCTTCAAGATGGCAGTCGTTCCCTGGCAGATGTGGGTACCTGACGTCTATCAAGGCGCTCCCACACCGGTTGCTGCATTCCTTTCGGTGGCATCGAAGGCTGCCGCGTTCGCTGTGATTATGCGAATCATGTACGTCGCGTTCGGCGATCCAATTCTGATGCAGGATTGGTCGGGTCTGTTTGCGATTCTCGCCGCAGTGACCATGACGGTCGGTAACACGCTGGCGCTGTCGCAATCGAATATCAAACGCCTGCTCGGTTACTCGACCATCGCGCAGGCCGGCTACATTCTTGTTGGACTGGCGTCGGTGCCGGCTAACCAGGTTGGTGCTACGTTTGCTGGAGCTGGTCCCCAGGGCGTGATGTACTACCTCGCCGGTTACGCATTCACCAACCTCGTAGTGTTCTTTGCTGTGATCGCAATTACGTCTCGAACCAACGACGATTCGATCGAGGGTTTGAACGGATTGCTGAAGCGATCACCACTGCTTGCTGGGTTGCTTGTTTTCGGAATTCTTTCACTGCTAGGCATGCCGCCGACGGTCGGATTCATGGCCAAGGTTGTCGTGTTCAGTTCGGCACTAAACGCAAATCTGACATGGCTTGCTGTTGTCGGTGTTGTGAACACTGTGATAGCCGCTTACTACTATCTGCGCGTTGTACGGGCCGTCGTGTTCGAAGATCCTGCTGACGAATCAACATTTAGCGGCGATAAGTCCGTGTTGATAGCCACCGGTGTTGCGGCGATAGGTGCCGGTGTGTTCGGTCTTGCTCCATTCCTTCTTCTCGAATTCGCCGAAAGTGCGCTTTCGATAGTTCCGGGGCTCTAGTCGCCAGTTCCGTCGGCTCACTGGCTTCCGGGGCGACAGTAAACTGGTATAACTTGCACGTTTACCCACTGAGCAAAGCGAATATGCCTAGCTACCACAACATTGGAATTGTTCACAACGGCGAGCTTGCCGAAGCGGCTGAGCTTGCCCGGAAGCTGACGGCAACCTACGACGATGGTCGCAATTGGTGGCTGGCAACTCAGTCCAACCTCGATGAGCAGGCAGACAACCTCCTGAAGTCGGACCTGGTCATTACCATCGGTGGTGATGGCACTATTCTTCGAGGCGCTCATGCGGCAGCTTCACGCGACATTCCCGTTCTTGGCGTGAACATGGGACGGGTGGGCTTCATGAGCGATATTGAGAACCGGAACGCCGTCGATGAGATCGGGTGGTATCTGGACGGTAATGCTCGCATCGAGCAGCGATTCATGTTGAACGCAGTTATTTCTGACTCCAACGGTGAATCAAACCAAATTCTGGCACTGAATGACGTAACGGTCGCTCGGGGTGCTGCACTTCGGGTTATCGAAGTGAGCACTGTGGTCGATGGCGTGCATCTGGCGACCTATCGTGGCGATGGCGTGGTCGTGTCGACTGCGACTGGTTCAACGGGCTACAGCCTGGCTCTTGGGGGACCGGTGATGGATCCGACATCACGAGACTTTCTTGTGAAGCCGATCGCTTCTCACATGAGCCAGTTCGGAGGCGCCGTTTTGCAGGCTTCCTCGACTGTCGAGTTAACGGTCGAAGCCTACGAAGATGCAACGCTAAACGCCGATGGGTTTATTGATCACACACTTAGTGCAGGACAGACCGTTACGATTACTCAGGCGGGGGATTACGTGTCGTTCTTGAGGCGAAAACCTGCAGCCGATTTCTGGGGTGATCTGTCGAGAAGACTGGAACTTCGCAAAGGTTCCGTTAACTCCTCTCGTCGTCGGCGATAAACAGCTCGGTCTATTCGGTAAAATAACGACGTTTTGCGACCCAAACGCCCGACCACAGTGTCAATCAACCGCAAGTATGAAGGGAATCGAATCTCCCTGCGCGTTGACACTGCACGATTCGGTGAAGGTCCTGAGTTTGATCGCGAGATAGTCGAACACCCCGGTTCAGTAGTTTTGGTTCCCATCACGGACGATGGCAAAATTCTGTTAATTCGGCAGTATCGACAGGCGGCTAAAAAAATTCTTCTTGAGGCATCAGCCGGAACGAGAGAAGCAGGTGAGAGCCCGGAACGTACCGCTCACCGGGAATTACAGGAAGAGGTTGGATACAGAGCCGGAAAATTGATTTCAATCGGTGGTTCATGGGTCGCACCGGGATACTCGACCGAGTATTCGCACATTTACATTGCAACCGAACTTGAACCGGCATCGCTGCCCTCGGATGATGGCGAGGACATTGTTGTTGAGGAGATCGAGTTCGACGATCTTCACCGATTGATCGCTTCTGGCGAACTCGAAGACCAAATGTCGATAGCAGCTTTGCTATCGGCTCAGTATGTGTACAGGGAACACTTCAAGGGTGAGTTTGGCGATATTTACAGATTACTACCGAATGATGATGGAACGCAGGGATGCTATTGAGGCAGGTAACACAAACACCTCAGGGTATCGTCACACCGAATTGATCCGATACTCTGTAAAAAAGAATGGTTGTTTTAGCGGAGTCCGGTGTTGCCACAGACGTCTAAAGACTATAAGAACGTGAAAGATCTTTACGAAAGCGTTGAGAGTGAATCCAAATGAAGTACGCCTTCTATCCTGGGTGTGTCGCACGAGGTGGTGCGCCCGAACTGTACGATTCCGCACTTGCCGTGATGGAACGACTCGGTATCGAGCATGTTGAGTTGACCAAAGCAGCTTGCACCGGAGCCGGCGTGCTGCAGGAAAAGAACCTCAAGATGGGTGACATCTTGAATGTTCGCACGTTTGCCATGGCCGAGCAGTTGGGTTTGCCGATTATGGTGCTGTGCTCGACCTGTCAGGGTGTGATGAGTCAGACCAACCATCGTGTGAAGCGTGATCCTGAATACCTCGCTGAGGTCAACAGGCACCTCGCTGCCGAGGGACTTGAGTACAAGGGAACGACTTCGATCAAGCACCTCTTGTGGGCGTTGATCGAGGATATTGGACTCGACAAGCTGAAAGAGACGTTCACACGTGAACTGACGGGAGTGAACATGGCACCGTTCTACGGTTGCTACATGGTTCGACCGACTGAAGTGCTTGAGTTCAATACGATTCCAACACGTGAGTCTTCGATCGAGGATTTGATCGAGTCGGTCGGTGGCACTGTAACCGATTTCGAAGGCAAGACCGCATGCTGCGGATTCCCGATTCTGTTCATCAATCAGGCGAACTCGATGACGATGGTCGCCAACCACACTGGCACCGCCAAAGACCTTGGTGCTGATGCGATGGTCACACCGTGCCCGTTATGTCACCTGAACCTCGATGGCTACCAGCCAAAGGCTCGTAAACAGGTTCGTGGCGATAAGGCAGATCTGCCGGTTATTCACGTGCCACAGCTAATTGGGCTTGCGATGGGCATGAGCGAGAAGGAACTGGGCCTTCAGAAGCACATCGTATCCACGAAGGAGCTTGTGCGAAAGACTGAGGCTGCACCTGCGAAGGTTTAGTTCGCCGGTTTTGACGAAATAGTTTGATTATTAAGCGACCCGGGAATTATCCTCGGGTCGTTTTTTGATCGAACGATTGCACTTCGACGATGGAATCAGCCTCGTTAGGGGTTTAGTTTTGTTCGATCTTCCGAGTGAAATCATCGGAACCGAGAGACTTCGATAGATTTTGCAGCCGAACTAGAGGCTAACGAAATTGACCATCGAAGGACGTTGTATATCGCTCGATCACTCCGTTTTGCTCCAGTTGGAAATCTGATGAGACAGCAGACGATCCTCATACTGTCACCTCGAATCACCCAGATGACAGGTCTACACTGCCGACCAGAAAATCTCATTGTCTCTCGAATACTGAATATCGCGGTGAAGAAAAATGAAAATCACAGCTGTAAAAGCGATTCCGATGTCGGATCCGATTCCGCCTGAACACCAACATCGCACTGATCTGGGAACTAAGATCAAATCGGACAACGTGATGGTGCTGGTCGAGACTGACGAGGGTCTGACGGGAATTGGCGCATCACTCGGCAATCCGGCAGTGGTGGTGGCGGCGATCAATACGGAACTGGGTCCGGAGATCATCGGAGAGAATCCGATGTTCTCAGAACGCATCTACGAGAAGATGTACAACGGTTCGCGCTGGGTTCCCGCAATCGAGACTGGAATCACGCAGCCCGACGCCAGCCGAAGGCGCGGGGTCATCATGGAGGCGATCGCCGGGATTGATATTGCTGTTTGGGATGTGAAATCAAAGGCACTTGGTGTGCCGATGTATCAGGCCATTGGCGCCGTGCGTGATTCGATCCGTGGCTACGCCTCAGGCGGTTGGGCTCCCGGTGAAGAAGCTGAAGCAGAACTTGGCGGTTACGCAGCCAAGGGTTTCAGTGCTGTGAAGATGCGGGTCGTTGGGCACGATGGGTTTAAAGTCGACAACACGGTGACGCGCGTTGCAGCCGCACGTCGCGGGATCGGCCCGGATGTTGAGTTAATGGTCGATGCGCATGGTTCTCTCGATGTTGCTTCGGCGATCAAGGTTGCCAACGCTATCGAGGAATACGACATTGCGTGGTTTGAGGAGCCGGTATCTCCCGACGACCATGCGGGTCACGCCCGGGTCCGTAACTCAACCCCGATTCCGATTGCGACAGGCGAACGAGAGTTTACTCGCTTCGATTTCCAGAGCTTGCTCGATCACAAATCGATCGATGTGGCACAACCAGACGTCGCGAGGGCGGGGGGCATCACGGAGATTCGTCGTATCGCTGCGCTGGCTTCGGCCCGGGGGGTGAAAGTTGCACCTCACGCCTGGGGTTCTGGCGTGCTGTTTGCAGCATCGATTCATCTGGCCATGGCGTTGCCGAATACTCACATTCTGGAAGTATCGCAGGGCTACATGCCAATGATGAACGAGTTGTTCAACGAGGAATATGACATTCGGGGCGGGCGTGTGTATCCGCCGACAACGCCGGGTATTGGCTTTACGCTACGTGACGACGCCATGGAGCGGTTCAAGTGGGTAGAGGGACCTGAGTACATCTTCTAGGGTAGCCAGGTGGCTAGCCACTGTTTTGGGATAGGACCAGCGTTTCTACTGATGGGCGAAGGCCGAGTTGTGCCAGTCGTTGAGCATGATGCTGTTTTCTACCACGATCTCGCGGATGCGATCGTCGTTCCAGCCCCGGGTGCCCATCCAACGAAGCACCATGCGTAGATCGGGCTCGTTAGCGTCGTCGGGGTAGTTGAGCAACTCAGTCTTGAGATCGGGAGTGTTTCCGACAAAATCAGGAATCGGGCAGCGGTCTTCGATCAGTGCCCTCGCCGCTGCTACATCACCACCGTTGATTCTGAGGATTCGTTCGAGCCATGTGTCGAACTCCCAGGCAACGGCAAGTGTCCAGAGTTCACAACCTTCAGTGCCACGGCGCGTGCCGGGAAATAGGCCGGTGAAACGCTTGAGCAATCCGGGTTTCTCTCCGTATTTCCCCGGGATTTTGAGATCGCCAACGGCGTTGAGCGCCGCAGCATAGGAGGCCGAGACAAAGTCAACGTACATCGGTTCGAAATCAGCTTCAGGTAATTCGACTTCGTATTCGTAGTCGGGTGTTTCGAGTTCGAAGTCCCATGCGAGCAGGGCGAACTCGAGCGTTGCCGGAGTTGGCGGTGCGGGTCGCCAGCTCAGTGCTTCAAGTAGTTCTACTTCGCGAGGCATGATCGGGTGTGCTTTTGGGTTAGCCGGATTAGCTTTCGCGTTAGGTTATTCGCAACTCCTACACGATGTCATCCTGAACTTGACTCAGAATCACGTTCATTTGGGAAACGTCGGTGGAATCTGATGAGGTTGGTGGAGAGCTCTACTCGGCTCCGTAGATCTCGGTCGGTCGTGATTCTGAGTCTAGTTCAGGATGTCTTTTCTTAAAAAGAATCGAGGCGACCGAATTGGTCGCCTCGCTTTGTTAGCTGCGTTTGAGTTGTTGCAGGATGGGCGTTTAGATCCACCTTCTAACTGCTTCCCTGCTCGAGAGGCAGGATACGCCACCTAGGCTTTTGCCATGATGTCGACGAGTTCCTGAACGGAGTCGGCTGATGCCTGAAGGGCGGCAGACTCGTTGTCTGTGAGTTCGACTTCGATGATTTCTTCGATTCCAGTGGCACTGAGTTTCACCGGCACTCCAGCGTAGAGACCATTGATGCCGTATTCGCCTTCGAGGAACGCTGCACAGGGCAGAATTTCCTTGCGATCGAGAAGAATTGACTCGACCATCTGGGCAACAGCCGCAGAAGGTGCGTAGTAGGCAGAACCGGTCTTCAGCAGGGCGACGATTTCGGCACCACCATCACGAGTTCGCTGAACGATCTCTTCAAGTCGGTTGGCCTCGATCAGCTTGGCCACAGGTACGCCACCAACGGTTGTCGATCCGATCAGCGGAACCATCGTGTCGCCGTGACCACCGAGAACGTATGCGGAGACGTTGGTTACTGATACGTTGAGCTCCTGCGAGAGGAACGTGCGGAAGCGGGCGGTGTCGAGAATTCCAGCCATGCCGATAACCCGTTCTTTCGGGAATCCGCTGACTTTGTATGCGTGCTGCACCATTGCGTCGAGCGGGTTTGAAACCACGATCAAAACGGCGTTTGGAGAGTATTTAGCGACTTCGTTAGTCACCGAACCGACGATCTTCATGTTGGTCATCAACAGATCGTCTCGGCTCATGCCAGGCTTACGAGGGATGCCAGCAGTGACCACGACAACGTCGGAGTCGGCGGTTTCTTCGTAGCTATTTGCGCCGATGATCTGTGCGTCAGATCCGACGACTGGACCCGAGCAGAGCATGTCGAGGGCTAAACCCTGCGGCTTGCCTTCGACAATGTCGACAAGAACCACGTCGGCGTAGCCTGTTTCAAATATCCGCTGGGCTGTCGTTGAGCCGACGAACCCGGCACCAACAACCGTCACCTTGAATTTCATTCTTTGTTCCTCATGTCTGTTTTGAGCCCATCATTTCAGACAGGCAATTATTTGATCGAATATGTGCCGAATCATGTTGAGCTCGTCGCTCTCGCTAAGTTGGAACTAACTCATGGTCCGTGGTCGCTCACTGCCACTTGTGAGGTTTCCCTTTTCTGGGTAGAACTTTGCCCGAATCGGGTCTTATCGCATGGGTTTCGTTGGTTTTTGCCGCCGATTTGCCAGTCACACGGTCAACTCCTTCGATTCCCGGAGCTCCCATCGCTTCTGCATGGCCCATCGCTACGAACAGAATGTCGGCAGTTTCGTCGGCGACAGCGTCGTCACCTTCTTTTTCAGATATTGCCTGCGCAAGCTCGTTGAACTCTTCATCGAGGATACTCGTGCGGTTTGCGACTATCTCGGTTGCGCTCTGTCCTTCAAATTGTCCTGAGCCGACTTCAAATCGATTGTGGAAATCCCATACTTCGCCCGCCATTTTTGCCATAGATTCGACGAACGCCTGACGCCCAACAGTGTTGGGTGCGTACTTGCGTTCCTGATTACTCTGTTCGTTGTCTGCCATTGGTGGGGTACTAGAGCGGGATATTTCCGTGTTTTTTCGGCGGGAGACTATCGATTTTGGATTCAAGCATGCGTAGCGCCTTCACCAATTCTGGGCGGGTTTGGGCGGGATCGATCACATCGTCGAGGTAACCACGGTTGGCGGCTACGTAGGGGTTGGCGAACTGATCGCGATAATCGGCGACCATCTCGGCTCGTTTGGCGTCGGCATCTTCTGCTTCGGCAATTTCTCGTCGACGAATGACGTTGATCGCGCCCTCAGGTCCCATTACTGCGATTTCTGATCCTGGCCATGCGAGGTTCACGTCTGTGCGCATCTCTTTAGAGCCCATGACGATGTATGCGCCGCCGTATGCCTTTCGCAGGATGACTGTGATTTTCGGCACGGTGGCTTCGACGTAGGCGTAGAGCAGTTTGGCTCCGTGGCGGATAAGTCCGCCATATTCCTGCTGAGTTCCAGGCATGAAACCTGGAACGTCGACGAACGACACAATCGGAATGTTGAACGCGTCACAGAAACGAACGAATCGTGCTGCTTTGTCGGAGGCGTCGATATCGAGCATTCCAGCCATCTGATCTGCCTGGTTGGCGACGATACCGATACTTCTACCGTCGAGTCGAGCAAGCCCGACAACGACGTTGGGAGCGAAGTTGTGGTGAACAGGCAGGAATTCTCCGTTGTCGACCACTTTGACGATTACGTCCATAACGTCGTAGGGCTGGTTCGCGGCGTCAGGTACTACATCTCTGAGAGAGTTGTCGGAGCGATCGGGTGCATCGGTCGGCTCCACAGACGGAGCCGATTCAGCGTTATTCGAAGGAAGGTATGAGAGAAGTGATCGGACGTGGGCGAAGCAGGCTTCTTCTGAATCTGCTGTGAAATGTGCAACTCCGCTGCGTGATGCGTGAGCTGTGGCGCCACCGAGATCTTCGTGCGAAACCTCTTCACCTGTTACAGCTTTCACAACGTCGGGACCGGTGATGTACATCTGGCCGAGGCCTTCGACCATGTAGATGAAATCGGTCAGGGCGGGGGAGTAGACGGCTCCGCCGGCTGCGGGCCCGGCGACGATGGTGATCTGCGGGACAACTCCTGATGCGAGAGTGTTTCGTTTGAATATTTCGCCGTAGCCAGCGAGAGAGTCGATACCTTCTTGAATTCGCGCTCCGCCGGAATCGTTGATACCGATGATCGGGGCACCAGTGCGCATTGCGTGGTCCATCACCTTTGATATTTTTTGCGCTGCCACCTGCGATAGCGAACCGCCGAGAACGGTGAAATCCTGAGCGTATGCGAAGACCTGTCGACCGTCGACGGTGCCGTGACCTGTTACAACTGCGTCGCCTTCGAACCTTTGCTTATCTAGTCCGAGATCGGTTGAACGATGAGTTACGAACGAGTCGAACTCTGCGAAGCTTCCATCATCGAACAAGCTAAGTAGACGTTCACGGGCGGTTAGTTTGCCACGTTTGTGCTGCGATTCGACGCGCCGTTCACCGCCACCACGGTGAGCAGTTCTTCGTCGGGCTTCGAGGTCTTCTAGCTTGGACCGTTGGGCCTGTTCTTCAGAAGCGTCGGAGGAGGATTCGGTAGCTATCGTGATGCCTCGCTGGTTGAGGATTTGTGGTGAATTGTTCGGAAAATTCACATGGATGATTTGGCAAGCAGCGCGGTGCGGCTTGCCATGGCGCAAAGCGCCAATAAATCCTAACTTAGGTGTAGTTACGCGGCAACTCTGCTTACTGGGCGAGTGACGGGTGATCGGGTGTTAAAATTCAACCGGTGTTTTCTTTGGTAGCGCAATCCGGGACGATACACCTGATTGAACATTCGGAAACGGCTCACAGCTTGGTATTGAATCAACAAAATCCTTTTTCATCGATGGAAATCGGCGAACGAAACTTCATTTGGGGTGATCGCACGTATGTGATGGGTGTAGTGAATGCCACTCCGGATTCGTTTTCCGGTGACGGTATTTTGCCGACCATCGGCGAGGTACAAGCGGCTATCGATCAGGCGTTGCGAATGGAAGACGAGGGTGCGGATATTGTCGATGTGGGTGGTGAATCGACGCGACCGGCGAGTATTTACCCTGACGCGAAACCAGTTGATGCTGATCTTGAGATCGCAAGAGTAGTTCCGGTAATCGAAGGATTAGTGGGTCGATTGGGAGTTCCAATATCTATCGATACCCGGAAGGCGAGTGTCGTGACGGCTGCTGTGGATGTTGGTGCTGTGATAGCCAACGACGTATCGATGCTTGGTGACACTGAGATGGCGGGTGTGGTGGCAAAAACGAATATTCCAGTGATTGTGAGTCATATTCGATCGAGTGGGCACGCCGGCGATGTGATCGGAGATGTACTCGGTGATCTTGGGAATTCGATCGATCAGCTGATAGCAGCGAGAGTTGGGCGTTCAAAGGTCATCATCGATCCTGGAATTGGTTTCGCAAAAACGTCGAAGCAATCTCTTCATCTGATGCAAAATATCGATCGATTGCGGGCCGAATTGGCACTACCTGTGCTGGTGGGTACCTCTCGAAAATCGTTTATTGGCGCCGTTACGGGTGAATCTGTGGATGATCGTCGGTTTGGAACGGCGGCGACGATTGCGCTAGCGATTCAGCGGGGCATGGACATCGTCCGGGTCCACGATGTGAAGGAGATGGTGAGTGTGGTGAAGATGAGTGATGCAATCGTTCGTGGAACCGAGAGCGGTGCGAGCGATGCCTAGTGGGCTGGAGACTGCGTACATCGGACTTGGGAGTAACCTCGGCGATCGGTTTCGTAATCTTTCTGGTGCGTTGCAGCGTCTTGCGACCGTCGGAACTGTCACAGAGATCAGTTCGGTTTACGAGACGAAGCCATGGGGTGTCGAGGGTTATCAACCTCGGTATTTGAACCAAGCGGCGGCGGTGAGTACGACGCTCGATCCTCTTGAAGTGGTGACGGAACTGCTTGCAATTGAATACTCACTCGGAAGGGCGAGAGAAGACAAGAACGCCTCACGGACGCTCGATCTGGATCTGCTTTTGCACGGTACCAGCGTTCTCACGGCGAGTGGTGTGACGGTGCCGCACCCGCGATTGCACGAACGTGCTTTCGTTTTGATTCCACTGGGCGAGATCGCACCCGACCTTTTTCATCCGGTGTTGAAGCGTTCGATTTCGGAGTTGGCGGCCGAGACAGATCGATCAGGGATTAGCTGTCTGGTTTAGCTCTTTGGAGGCTAACTCGAGATCGAACTCTCGAAGAGCCCCCGGAGTACGGATGCGAGCAGGAATACGATTACGCCGAAGAAGACCATGGCGTTGTAGCCGATGAGCCAAGAGAGTCGTGCGGCGAGTCCGGTCGGTTGAGAGGTTGGATCGAAATCGGTCTGGCGGAAGTGCCAGACGAGATAGAACATCCAGATCGCTAACACCAACTTCACGCCAAGCACGATGAACCACGCAGCCGATGCGTCGTCGCCGGTGAGGCGGTGGAACATCAGGATCAGTCCGGTGATGATGATTGCAATTACCGAAATATCGACCAGTTCACGATAGACCGAGCCGAGCGGTCGCAGGACAGGTCGAACCAGATCGGGATTTGCACGTTCGACCGGGCGGAGTACGAATGCGAAGAACGCGCTACCGCCGATCCACGCTACTGCACCAATTGCGTGCGCCCATCGTACGATCAGCATGATCCATTCGTCGGCTGCTATATCTCCAAACATGGAGCGATTATGCCAGTTGCCCGTTTCGCGTGAGCAGACCGTTTTTTTAGAGTTTTTGTCAAGTTCACTATGAACTGTTGAAACGCGCCAATTTCCCGAGTGCATCCGAGGGATCTGGAATGGGGACGGGTGTGGCGAATTGCGAGCCTAATCAGACTTGCGCGGTCGCTCGACAACCTAGCCAGCCAGCAGAGCGTCGAGTTGCTCGGCGATTTGCTCTTCGCCGATGATGCCGGTCCACGTCCGGGCGATGTTGTGGTTCTTATCGATGAAGATGGTGCTCGGGAAGGAGAACACTTCATAACCAACCTGAACGAGTGAATCGACATCGGGCATGTTCGGGTAGGTCAACCCGAGTTCTCGAACAAAAGCCTGCCCGTTGGCTGCCGAATCGAGTCCCAATTGCTGGACGCCCAGGAACGCTACGTTTTCGCCGTAAGTTTCGAAAGCCGCCTGTAGGTCAGGCATTTCAGCCCGGCAAGGCGGACAAGATGGGAACCAGAAATTCACCAAAATGGGCTTACCTTCGTGAAGTTCAAGGCTGAATTCACCATGGGCGAAAGTTTCACCTGTGATAGCGGGTGCCGTGTTTGCCGTTCCACCGAAACCACTGGCCGCAACCTCAGCGACCGATTCCTCACTTCCGCAGGCGACTACGGCAATGGCAACCAGGCCGATCAGCGTCAGTAGCCACATTCGACTGAATGTGCGAGATCGTTCAGGCTGGCGTGCGTTTGATTCGACTGTGCGATCCATCGAGGCGATCACTCCGTGAGGTGGTGAAGATTCAAGTGTTAATTAAAAGTTTGATGTATTTCGTCTCGGCAACGGCGCGATCATGCTACTAGCGAACAAGAGCGCTTGAACACACCGGACGTGAGAGGCACGTTAAGTGCTACGCACGGCCAGTGTTGACGGTTCCAACGATCGTCGAGCGATATCACAAGGCATTACCCCTGGCAGTCGGCTCGCATTGCGTTCAGCTGATCCCGGATTTCTGTTTCGAGATTTTCGACGAGGACCCGAACTTGCTCCATCGTGTCTCGGTTACGGATGGTTACAGCGTCGTCTTCCTCAACCGTTTCGAAGTCGACTGTTACACATAGGGGTGTGCCGATTTCGTCCTGTCGACGATAGCGGCGACCGATGCTCTGCGAATCGTCGTACTGCGTGTTGAAGTGCGGACGTAGAACGTCGTAAACGCGTCGTGCCGTGGGTGTCAGCTTGTCGTTTCGTGACAGTGGAAGCACTGCAACTTGGAACGGCGCGATGTCGGGATGGAAGCGAAGAACGACTCGTTGCTGCTTGCCTTCACCTTCTTCATCGTAGGCATCAGCGAGGAAGGCGAGAGCCGATCGGTCGGCGCCCATCGCAGGTTCAACCACGAACGGTACGTATCGCTCTTTCTTCTGGTCGTCGAAGTAGGAAAGATCTTTGCCGCTCTTCTCCGTGTGGGCTTTCAGATCAAAGTCGGTTCGATTCGAGATTGTTTCGAGTTCACCCCAACCCCATGGGAATTCGTATTCGACATCGGCAGATGCCTTCGAATAGTGAGGAAGTTCGTCTGGCTCGTGGACACGCAGGATTAGCTTTTCACTGCGGATGCCGTGCGACTTGAACCAGTCCATCGAGAAGTTCATCCAGTAGTCGTGCCACTCATCATCGGTACCAGGCTCACAGAAGAACTCCATCTCCATCTGTTCGAATTCTCGAGTACGGAAAGTGAAGTTGCCAGGAGTGATTTCGTTTCGGAACGACTTACCAATTTGGGCGATGCCAAACGGGATTTTCTTTCGAGATGTCGTTTGGACGTTCTCAAAGTTCACGAACATCGCCTGTGCAGTTTCGGGTCGCATGTAGATCATTGCCGCATCATCTTCGACCGGGCCCATAAACGTTTTGAACATCAAGTTGAACTGGCGTGGTTCGCCGAACGCGCCACCGCAGTTCGGGCAGGCATCACTCTCGACTTGATCTTGCCGGTATCGCTTGTGGCATTCCCGACACTCAACCAGTGGATCGGTGAAGCTGTCGAGGTGGCCTGAAGCAACCCAAACGTCAGGGTGCATGAGGATCGAGGCATCTATACCGACGACATCGTCTCGCTCGCGCACCATCGACTTCCACCAGGCGTCCTTAACGTTGCGTTTGAGTTCGACTCCAACGGGTCCGTAATCCCAAACACTGGAGAGTCCGCCGTAGATTTCTGAGCTTTGAAATACGAATCCACGTCGTTTTGCGAGTGAAACAAGGGTGTCGAGACTGGTACCGGTAAGTGTGCGTTTGGCCAATTGAGGTGCTCCGTGTAGTTCGTACCGGGCTGGTGCGACTACGCAAGAAAGACGTCCGCAGGCGGCGGACGCTCGTTAAATTCTACAGTTGCATCGTGAGAATGGCTGGCTAATATGCAGCACACCAAACCAACGTGTTCTATTATTCGCCCATTCTAGAAAAGCGCAGAGGCGCGCATGATCGCAAAACGAGCAACTCGGGAGATTAGAACTTATGGCTAGCGTGATGGCAGGGCAACTTCAAAGCAAGGTCGCATTGATCACGGGCGCTGGGCGCGGGATTGGCGTGGGAATCGCAAATGTGCTGGTCGAACGAGGCGCAGCGGTTGCAGTTTGCGATCTTGATGGCGTAGCTGCTCAGGAAACAGCGGATGCCATTAATGCTGTCGGTGGAAAGGCGATCGGTGGGGCAGTGGACGTTACCGACCCTGATTCGCTCGATCATTTTGCAGGTCGGACGATCGCTGAGCTTGGTGGAATCGATATATGCGTGCCTAACGCCGGCGTCATCGGTGGACGTGGATTCTCTGATCGTAAAGATTTCACAAAGGAAGACTGGGACATGACGTTCGCAGTCAATGTGCAGGGGCTCACGAACACTGCTGATGCTGTTAAAGAGCATATGAAGGACCGTGAAGCAGGGAAGATCGTGATTATCGCTTCGCACGGCGGTCGGAAGCCTCGTGGTGTCGGTGATAAGGGACGAGGGAATGCCCAGCACCCGTATCTAGTTTCGAAAGCGGCTGCGATTCAGTACACACACCTGTTGGCGATGGAGCTTGGCGGCTACAACATCAACGTGAACGCCGTGTGCCCGGGTCGGTTGTGGACGGCAATGTGGGAGTCGATTGCTCTCAACCACAAGGAGTTGAATCCAGCATTCGCCGAGATGACTCCGTACGAGATATTTATCGATCAGATCAAGGTGACCATGCCACTTGGTCGTGAGCAGACGCCTGAGGACATAGGCAAATGCGTGGCGTTCCTGGCTTCCGAGGACGCTTCGGAGATTACTGGACAGGCGATAAACGTAAATGGCGGCGCTGCGTTTAACTAGCGAATCAGGATTTCTGAGAGGGAGAGTCGATCATCGGCGTCTTCACGTTCTCCCTCACCTAAATCCTCTCCCACAGGAAGACGACCTGGACAGAGGACGTTGAAAAGGGGCTGATACGGCGAATATTGTTGGTAAAGCTACGATAACCATCGAGCGATCTGGCGATGCTGTTTGGGACTGGGTGGTTGATCCAGCGAATATGCATCCGTGGATGAGCCGGGTAGTTGGCTAGGCGGCGGTGGACCGTCGGTAGGTTCGAGGTATCGGATCGACTATAAGTACGGGCGGCGAACAAATGAGATCGTGTTTGAGGTGAAGGCAGCCGTTTCGGGGAGATCATATGTGGTGGATACGGTGGAGGGTCCGTATCCGATCCTGATTGGCTACGGTTTCGAGGAGCTAAACGACGGAACGACAACAGAGCTGAAGATCATTATGAATGACCGCTCTAACAGCACGTTCACTACTGTTCTGTTCTTATTCACTGGATGGTTTGCCGGGTGGTTCATGAAGCGACGATTGCGATCAGAGCTTCAAGACATAAAGAGAGAGATAGAGAAGCGATGAACGATCGAGAATTGATGTTTCTGCCGGCGCACAAACAACGCCAGATGGTCGTTGACAAGGAAATATCGTCGGTCGAATTAACTGAGGCGTCGTTGCGTCGGATCGCCGAACTTGAACCTAAGTTGAACGCGTTCATCACGCTCGATGAAGAGGGCGCACTGGGTAGGGCTAAACAAGCTGATATCGATCTGGCTACGGGCACAGTGCCCGGCGCGCTTCATGGGGTTCCAATTGCGGTGAAGGATTTAGAGGTTACGAAAGGGCTTCGCACTACTCTCGGCAGCACATTCTTTGCGGATTGGATTCCTGATTACGATTCAGTAGCGGTCGAGCGACTCCGGTCAACTGGTGCCGTGATTCTAGGCAAGACAAACACACCGGAATTCGGCAACCGGGAAGAGACATTCACGAACATTGCACCTGCATGCAACAATCCGTGGGATCCATCGAGAATGCCGGGCGGTTCGAGTGGTGGCACGGCTGCTGCGATTGCATCAGGGATGTGTTCGATAGGAACCGGGTCGGATGGTGGTGGCTCGGTGCGACTTCCCGCTTCGTTTTGCGGGATATTTGGACATAAACCAACGCATGGTCGGATTCCGCGATTCGGAGGACAGGCGAAACCTGCCTACAACTCGGCTGGTACGACCGGCCCGATGTCGAACGATGTTCGTGACTCGGTGATTCTGAATCAGGCGTTGGTTGGGTTCGACTCACGGGATCCCGGATCGGTGAAGTCCGACGTTCCCGACTATCTCGTCGATCTTGAAGCCGGTGTTGGTGGGATGCGAATTGGCACGACGATGACTCTTGGCATCTCAGACGTAAATGACGATGTTGCAACTGCGGTCGAGGCGGCATGGTCGGCTTTCAGCGAACAAGGTGCCAGAGTTGAAGCATTGGACATCGCATTCGATCCAGTGCCTCGTGATGCCTGGTGGACACTCTGGACCGCTGGGCAGGTCGCAATGTATGGCTACCTTGCCGAAGAACGTCCCGAGAACCTTATGCCATACACACTCGACATGATCAATCATGGCAAGACCCTGAGTGGTGCAGATGTTTCTTCTGCGCTTCGTGATGTTCAGAATCTACAGTTAAAAATGCATCAGTTGTTTGAGGAGTACGACCTCGTATTGGCCCCGACTAACGCAGCCGTAGCGTGGCCACATCTGAATCCGCCCAGTGAGATTGGTTCCAGTAGAAACGACGATGAAATGGCTGGTATCAATTACGGGGCAATACCGTTCACGATGGTATTCAACTCATCGTTCAACCCAGCATCATCGGTACCGGTCGGTTTTGGCGAGGGTGGTATGCCCATCGGAATGCAGATCATCGGTGATTACGACGATGATGCGACGGTGTTTCGAGCTAGCCGGACGTTCGAGAGAGTCCGGTCATGGACGGGCGCAAGACCGATAGTATCTTAGGAGGAACTGTGACTAGTACGATCACTTTGGAGCCTTATGTGGCGAGTTGGACTGACGATGATCCCGATGCCGGCTTCCGAACGATGGTTGCCGAGTATTCGAAGCTCGACGGTTTAGCGACGCTCGAGGTGTTGGCTCGCAACAAGGATATACCGATCGGCGCCATTGTCGCTTTTATCGTCGGCCACTACAGCGCTTCGGGGAGTGCAGCTCTGCTCGAGATAGGGCCACGAGTGATCGGCCAGATGGATTCGCTTGTCCAGAGTGCGGAGTCCACCGGTACTGATGAAGCGCGACTCGAAGCCTACGAATCACTAAAGGCGATCGTTTCCTGGCTGAAAATTCCGCTGCACGATCCCGATTGGCGACCGGCAACTCGTTGACAATCAGGAACTAAACTCTGGAACCCTGCTTTGACCAGATGTCGAGCATGTTTTTCATGCTGGGTGACATGCTTCGGAGCATTGAGACGATCGGAAGGTTGTACGGGCAGCGGGATTCACACTGCATGCACGAGTCACAGGCGGCATGATCGTCGATCTTCGAAATCAGTGATTCACGATCTTGCCACTCGTCTTCGACCCTCGATGTCTCCCACGGGAATTCTGCGAACTTGGCGGGGCCCATGGACCGGTAGTGGTTGTAGATGACGTCGGTGCCGAGGGTGCCAGGTATTTCGATATCCGAAGGGCAGGGCAGGCACAAAGTGCAGATGCGGCAACGTTCGGTAGCAAGTTTGGTCGTCCACTCAGCAACTTCTGCCTCTTCGTTCGCGGTCAGAGTGTAGTCGTCGAGTTGGCTGATGCCGAAATTCTGCACGATCTCCGGGACAGTCGATGCACCAGGTACCGCGACAGTGATCTTTTGGTTCATCAACCATTTCAGCGCTAGCGGAGCAGGGAGGAGCCCAGTGGCTACTGGCTTCATGATCGTTACACCTAGCTTCTTTTCGATGGCGAGCGGAATGAGTTCTGCCAGAGGCTCTCGCTCGACAATGTTCATTGGTACGAGGAATGTATCGAAATTGAATCGTTTTAATGCCGCGACGAGGACTTTTGGATCGGTGTGACCGGTAACGCCGATGTGCCTGATTTTCCCGGCTTCGCGTGCATCGAGCAGCGCTTCGAGTGGACCGCCGAGCCGGATGTCCACATCGTCCATGTCGGCGAGGGCGTGTAGGTGGTAGTTGTCGATGTAGTCGGTCTGGAGTCGTTCCAGCGATTCGTCGATGTGCTGTGCGGCTTCTTCTTTGGTTTTTCCGGCGGTCTTCGACGAGACGATAACGTTTTCACGTTCGCCCTTGAGCGCTTTGCCGAGTTTGATCTCGCTGTCCCAGTAACCTCGAGCAGTGTCGAAGTAGTTCACCCCGAGATCGAGTGCCCGGAACACGATTTCCTTCGAGTGATCGTATTCAGAGGAGCCTAGTTGGGCAGCTCCGAGTCCAACTGGTACTACATCGA
The DNA here is from genome assembly GCA_913052475.1 of uncultured Dehalococcoidia bacterium. Lineage (GTDB taxonomy): Bacteria > Chloroflexota > Dehalococcoidia > Lucifugimonadales > Lucifugimonadaceae > Lucifugimonas. The sequence goes on along the minus strand of CAJXEJ010000033.1, from coordinate 3,675 downwards.
GACCGGTAGAACCGAGCGGACGCATTTTCATGGGGAATCTCCGTTGGGTTGAGCGTTCGTCTCAACATGTTACGACGTTATTTGGAAAGTTGTGCCAGTCGTCGTGTTCCTAACTAAATCGCGGCTTTGGCTGTTACCAGTCGGCTACCGATCCGTCGTTGTCGTAGTAGTACTCGCCACCGAGTTCCTTGTGGTAGCCGTAGGCTTCACCGTCGTAAGTCTTCGTGGCTTCTGTTTCGTCGATCTCAACGCCAAGTCCGGGAGTGTCCCAGAGGTCGATGTGACCGTCTTTGACTTCCCACGGCTTTTTTAGAAGACCGTTACCGAGACCGGCATCGACCTGTTCCTGGATCAGGAAGTTCGGCACCACGGCATCGACCAGCATGCATGCCGCCAGAGCCAACGGACCGATCGCACAGTGAGGCATGATGTGCTGGTAGTAGACCTCGGCGTAGTTTGCGATCTTCTTTAGCTCAGAAGGGCCACCACAGTGAGCGACATCGGGCTGCAGCAGTGAGACTGCCTGCTTTTCGATCACTTCACGGAACTCCCATCGGGAGAGAAGCCGTTCACCGGTAGCGAGCGGGAAGGGCACCTGCTCTTGAACTCGCTTCAGTGCGTCGGCATTTTCCTGCGGCACCGGTTCTTCAACGAACATCGGGCGCATGCCTTTGATCTCATTACACACTTCAACCGCGAGTCCGGGAGTCATTTTGCCGTGGAAGTCGAAGCACAGTTCGACGTCGTCACCAACCCACTCGCGCATCGTGTAGGCAGCTTTTACAAACTCGTCGATCCGTGACGGAGGCTCGTGGGCGCGCCAGGTACCTGCGGGTCCAGCTTTGTAGCCGGTGTAGCCGCTTTTTTGGAGCATATCGAGTCGATTCCGGGACTGTTCGAGGCCTTCGTCGGAGAGATCACGGATGCCCCAGTGGGCGTATACCCGGATCTTGTCGCGTACATTGCCGCCCATGAGCATGTAGCTGGGGACGCCGTAGTGCTTGCCAGCAATGTCCCAGAGCGCGGCATTGATGCCTGCGATAGCCGACATATTGTGGGCTCCGCCTCTGAAGAACGAGGATCGGTACATCTGCTGCCAGTGGTGTTCGATTCTGAGGGGGTCTTTACCGATCAGGTATTTGGCAAACTCGTCGATCGCTGCCGGAACGCTCTGCGGTTTGCCTTCGAGGGTGCTCTCCGCCCAGCCTTCGAGTCCGGTGTCGGTGGTTATTCGAACCAGTCGCGTGCGATTACGCGGCGCAAACTGGTCAACTCTTGTAATTTTCATTTTTTAGGTTTAGCTGATGGTTCAGGCAGGTGTCACCGAACTGCTATGACGTAGTGACTTTTGGTCGTATCGATGGTTCGGTGGATTCGCCGAATCATCCGGATGTTAGTCTTTCTTACGATTAAATGGGGCGGAAGTTGAATGTATTTCGAGTTTGACCCGCCATATTCGAAAACCTAAGATGCTGGTATGTCAACAGAGATAACAGTTCCACAAACGGGTTCAGAAGCACGACGACTCATTCGAGAGGGCAAGTTTTCACAACCAACCTCGGGTGTTGCACCAGGTTATGTGCAGGCAAACGTCGCGATTCTCCCAAAAGATGTCGCGTTCGAATTCCTATTGTTTTGCCAGCGGAACCCGAAGCCGTGTCCGGTGGTTGAGGTAATTGAAGCGGGTGAGGTTGAGGCGGCGTTGACCGCTCCAGGGTCAGATATTCGCTCCGACGTATCGCTCTATCGAGTGTTCAAGAACGGCCAACTTGTCGACGAGCCGAACACGCTCGATTCACACTGGCGCGACGATCTCGTTACGTTCCTGCTGGGGTGTAGTTTCTCGTTTGAACATGCGTTAATGGCGAATGGGATTGATCTTCCGTATTACGGGACCGATCGCAACGTCCCGATGTTCATCACTAACATCGCAACTGCGGAATCAGGCTCGTTTGCGGGTCCGATGGTCGTCTCTCAGCGATGGATTCCCAGCGACAAGGTCGTGAGGGCGGTGCAGGCGACATCTCGCTTCCCCGATACGCACGGTGCGCCAATTCACATCGGCGATCCTGCTAAGATCGGTATTTCCGACATCACTAAGCCCGACTTTGGCGAGGTGTGGGAGCAGAGTACCGATGACGAAGTTCCGGTGTTCTGGGCGTGCGGTGTGACGCCACAGTCAGTAGCGATGGCGTCGAAACCGCAACTGATGATTACCCACTCGCCGGGTCATATGTTCGTGACTGATCTCAAAGACGAAGATCTGGCCGTTATGTAGGGCGGCATTTCCGCATTTTGAATGGCGAACAGACCGTCGACTACTTAGGAACCCCATGCCTGATTCATCAATATTCACAAAAATCGAAGACATCATCCTTCACGACGATATTCGTGGGATGAAGGCACTGCGGCAGCATATGCCGGACGGTTGGCTTGAGGCTGCGGCACAACTGCTACTCGATCATCCGGGTCGGATATTAATAGCGACCGGGTTTTACATATTGCGTGCGGGAGAGCCGGAAACCGATGGCCCTCCCGGCGCAGTGGCGATCGGCGCAGCACTGAAGGAAATGGGCAACACTGTTGCTTACGTGACGGACGAGAAGTGTTCGGTTGCTATGCGGGCGATTGCTGGTGACGACGAAGTTGTTGAATTTCCAATTACGAACCATCGGGAATCGAGTGAATTCGCACACAATTTGCTTGTGAAGCACGCACCATCTGCACTCGTTTCAATTGAACGCGCAGGGTTGCTTGGCGATGGCACTTATCGCAACTGGAAGGGTGTCGATTTCTCAGAGCACAATGCCAAGATCGATCACATGTTTAACGAACATCCTTATTCAGTCGGCATCGGTGATGGCGGTAACGAGATCGGGATGGGCAATATGCGAGCGGTTATTCCTAGCATCGAAAACTTGCCCGATGATCCGTGTGTCACAACGACCACTGAGCTAATCACCGCCAGTGTTTCGAACTGGGGTGGCTATGGCCTGATTGCAGCGCTGTCGGTGAAGACTGGCAAGAATTTGCTGCCGTCCGTTGAGCAGGGCTACGAGTGGGTGAAAGACATCGTTGCTGTTGGAGCGGTGGAGGGGATGTCGGGCGAATCGAAGGACTGGGTAGATGCTCGAGCGCCAGAAGATGACGCCATGTGCTTGCGAGACTTGCACGCATTGTTGGCAGCTGAGGCGCTGTAAACGATAGAGCTCAAAGTCCTCTCCCAAAGGAGAGGACTTTGGTGAGGGTGGAATCGACGGCGCGTCTGTAACGTAGTTGAGCCATCTGTCGTCCTTGGAGTGCCTCAGATTGACACCAATAATCTATCTTAGCGTTTTGTTGTCTCAGCCCACCCGACCTGACGGTTCATCGTCTCTTTCACGACTGTTACAAGCATGAGGGCACCGAATAGCCCGATACCTGCCGTGGCTGATGCTGCGACACCGAGTGAAACGATCTGGGTAATACCACCGATCATTACCGGGCTACTGGCTCCACCGGTGTCAGATATGAAGCGCCAAACTCCGATGAACTCCCCGGGATTGTTTCGTGGTGCGAGATCAGTTCCTATTGTGAATACAAAGCCGGTCGATAATCCGTTCCCGAACCCTGCGAGTAGTCCGACAGCCATCAGTGCACCGAACGACCCCGTCATTGGGATGAGCGCCATTGCAA
>CAJXEJ010000032.1 GCA_913052475.1 uncultured Dehalococcoidia bacterium | reverse complement strand
GGACATGGTGCGTCCTGCCGATTTTCCGATCTCAGATAATTTTTATGGCTGGGCCAAGGCAGCTTACGAGCTACTGGCATTTCCCTACGCGTGCGGAGAGTTCGGTAGGAAACTTGAAACGGTGATGCTGAGAATCGGATTCACGCGGCCCATCGTTGCGGCAGAGTATGTTTCTGACGATTCTATGAAGGAACAGACCAGCGGTGGACTTGCGGAGTTCAAGCGCAATATGGGTGCACACATTAGCCCACGCGACATCACCCAGTTGTTCACAAAAGCGGTGGAAGCACCGAACATCGAAAACGAACATGGCGTACCGTTCGTTGTGGTCTATGGCTGCAGCGACAACACACGGCGGTTCTGGTCACTGGAAACAGGCAGGAAGTATCTCGATTACCAGCCTGAGGACGACACCGAAGTGCTCTACTCACAAGAAGCCGCCCAACTCATCACCGGCGCAGGGACGAACGTCCGTGGTGGCAAAGTCGGGATTTAGGGGCTTACGCGTCCCGAGTGGAGTCACCGGAATCGAGGGATCTGGGGGCCGGTCGCGAAAAACTACTTCCGGACACTCACCACCCGTCCACCGAAGATCTCTCCACATGAGTCGGGATGTCGGACGGTTGTCGGTAGTGCTGGTTGGTTTAGTAGAACGAGAATTGTCGGCGGATCATCTTGTGTTCACCGATTTTGGCGACGATCTGCTCGTGTAGTTCGAAGTCCCATTCACCAATGAAACTGATCGCTGTTCCGCGGTTACCCATCCGAGCTGTGCGCCCAATTCGGTGAACGTACTCTTCGATGTTCTCCGGCATGTCGTAGTTGATTACATGCGAGATGGTCGGAATATCGAGACCTCGCGCAGCCAGGTTCGTCGCAACAAGCATCCGCAGGCTGCCGTCCCGGAACGCATTCATCACGCGATTCCGTTCCGGCTGCGACATGCCGCCGTGGATTCCCTTGATTGCAAAACCCTCGCCAGCAAGACCTTTTGAAAGGCGATCAACGCCTACCTGCATTTTTCGGAATATCAGGATCTGGGAGTCCTCGTCTATATCATCGAGAATCTCCATTATTCCGTCCGCTTTGTCCTGCGACGCAACATCGTAAAAAATCTGGTCAACCTCATCGACCGTTTCGAGTCCCTTAGTGCTGGAAACGAGCTGAATCCAACGTGGATCGTCGAGGTATCGGCGGATCAATCCTCTAATAAAACCCGGGATGGTCGCCGAGAACAGCGCAGTCTGGCGTGCACTCGGTGTGCGCTTGAGAATGTACTCCATATCGTCGGCAAATCCGATATCGAGCATCTCGTCGGCTTCATCCAAGACCGCCATTCGCACGTATCCCAAGTCGAGGATTCGGCGATTCATCAGATCCTTGAGTCGTCCGGGTGTACCAACAACGATCGACATGCCGCGCTCGAGCGCCTTGATTTGTTTGGCGATTGGCTCACCGCCGTACACCGCAACAACACCGATTCCTCGATCTCGCCCGATGAGTGAAAGTTCTCGCTGCACCTGCTGGGCAAGCTCACGAGTTGGTACTAATACAAGTCCCTCGACATCTTGTGAACTTGGGTCGACCAGGTTGCACATCGGAATACCGAACGCCGCGGTCTTGCCTGAGCCGGTCACTGCCTGAGCAACAACGTCGCGGTCATCAAGCAACCACGGTATCGAGGCTTCCTGAATTTCCGACGGCTCGTTGTACCCCATGTTCAGGAGTGAGTTAACGATAGATTTCTGAAGATCGAGTCCACCCCACTCCTCAGTTCCTTGAAGGTCTGCTGAAACTTTCGGTCGGGATTCGGGTTGCCGCTCTTGATCGCGTCGCCTTAGCGGACTGCCTCGGACTGGCGTCCGGCTGCTCTTTTGTGGAGCCTCGGCACGATTCTCTCTGTATTCATGCTTTGAATAACGATCATTGTTTCGTGATCGTGAATCACGCCGACGTGACGACAGATGTTCAGATCGATCTCGTCTCGCTGGTAGCCCTTCCCGTCGGTCTCGGAAATCTTCCCGTGGCTGGCTGTCATCTCGGCGGTTACGCCGACGACCACGATTGGATTCGTTTAGAGGACCTCGTCCAAGAGCGTCTCGCAGTTCAGAGTCTCGACGCGACTCGGGACGTTGGTCATCACGTCGTTCGGCTCGTTGGGGGTCGTTACTTCTCACAGAACTCTTCCTGGAGCGACGTTTTGGCTTTCGTGTTCGTTCTGATGAAGAATTCGTGCTTTTCGAGCTAGAGGAATCGGTGGAATTTGGAGTGCGGTTGGCGGCTTTACGTTTGCGAGTTCGTGGTTTCGATTCAGCGGATGTTGATTCGTCGTTCGAGTTGCCGCGACCGATCAGACTTTTCAGTCGGCCTATATTGCCCAGTGTTCTGGTGCCCTTCTGATGGTAGGAGTGATTTTCTTGAACATATTTCGTTTACTTCAATCTAGTGTACGACTTCAAAGCACGTTTTCGACAGTGAACAGCCACCCGCTAGAGATTCGATCAAACTCCGTTCAACCGTAAACAGGTAGTTGATCTCGCTATTTCGGTACGGTTGGTCGAATGAATCACAGTGAACACCATTCGCCATCACACCCACTTATCAACAGTACAGACCAACGATTTTCACCGTTGCCGGAGACATATATCGATAACTGGATAGGCTACTCGGTCTCTCTCGCCACGTTGATAAGTACAGGGATCGTCATCGGACTGCTAACTGGCAGCGTCGTAGTCCTCACGCTAGCAGTTACGGTTGTCGGCATTGCGTTCACGTTCATACACGTTCGTATCTCCCAACAGAAAAACACAGCGATGGCTGAACAGTACCGGCTCGAAGAACGACTTGCCGCTGAAGCCAGCGCGAGCCGAGTGCTTGACGGAATCAAGATTCTGCGCAGCGCCGACTCGCTCAGTGCAAATGCACGACTGGCGAGCGCAGCGCGTATGGTGACCGAGTATCAGGCTGCAGTCGTGTTCAATTTGCGTGATGCTCAGGGGGTGCTAGCACCTTCTAACTGGAGCTACGATGGGCAGCTGTCGCTGGTTAGAAACGAATACGAAATCATCGATGGCAATACCCCTGGATCACTGGCAGCGCGCCAGGGCTCAGCAATTGTTGTATCGGGTACTGACCATCTTTCGGCTGATCTACCAACATGGGCTGAGCAAGCAGGATTTCGACAGGGAATTGTTGCGCCGATCGCGCGTGGTCTCGACACAGTGGGCGTCGTTTACGCCTTGAGTAAATCAGCAGAGCTTCCTACGCTAAAGCAGATCGAGCAATTGGAGCTGATCGTTAGCTTCAGTTCGTTGTCCGCTCCGGCGGTTGGACGAGAAAGTTCAGATACCCGTAGCCAGTCATTCAATATGGTCGATGTTCCAGCAGAAAGCTCACTGACCACGGTTACGATACGCATGGCAGGATTCGTCTTAAATCCGGATTCGGAACGAATAGAGATGGACAGCTCTATGATTTCACTTTCGCCGACCGAGTTCCTGTTGATGCATGCGCTAGCATCTTCACCCGAACAACCTGTTTCACCGGTGGAACTCATGCAGCGATGTTGGAGCAAAGACTCCCAACCTGCGGAAAACGCAGTCGATGTAGCGATATTCCGTTTACGGAAGAAGCTGAACAAAACCGAGTCCGGGAAGAGTCTGATCAAGACCGTCCGTGGCAACGGCTACATGTTCGTGCCACCAGACATTATTTCATCAGCGCCTGTAGTCGCCGACTAATCCTAAGTAACTTTCGATCCTATCTAAGCCGTGGTTTCGCCACCTTAAAAATAAACGCCGCACCGAGGCGTTTGGTGCGGCGTTTACGTCTGCCGGTCTCTAAACCGAGTCCGTCAGAAAATAGCCCACGCATTACCGGTATTACCCGGTAGGCAACAACTCCGGCCCACGCGTACGTTGCGGTTCGAGTGCGTCGAATATCGAAAGTCTCAGAACTGTGCTTCGTCGTTCCAGTTGTCTGGATGGCACCGGTAGCACCGCAACTTCGGGTGTCGTCTCAATTCCAGCGAGCACGACAGCCACATCGATGTTCTGTCCAAGCTCCACACGTCGTTGGCTCGATACATGAACCTCGACTTCGTTACCAACTCGTTTGCGCACTTCGGCTACTGCATCTACCACCTGGCCTATCGCCAGGCCGATACCACCAACAACATGAAGAACAGCCGAACCCACAGTGGTTTCGTTGATTCCTATCGCATCGAATGCTCCGGCAACTGCCGTACTACCGGCATGAAGCCCTGTGGCTGATCCGGAGATAGCCGCAGTTTTGCCAGACTCGGCAAGTGAGGATCGAACCACATCAAAACGTTCAGGAGAAGCACCGAGTGCGGTAGTGATGGCATTTGCTGCATTGGCGATGCTTCTATCTGTCGACTCAAACTCTCCATTCAACGAGGTACCAGTGCTGCCTTGCTTCGATAGATCATCGTTGTCCATTGTGATCACCGCATCGGTCGCGTTCTCCAGTGCGAAATGGGCTTTGCGGGCTGACTGGTTACGGAAGCGTCCCTCAAACACGAACGGCATGTTCACCGCTGCAATCGACAGCGCACCGGCGGCTCTAGCGATTTTGGCAATAACAGGTGCCAGTCCAGATCCAGTTCCTCGTCCCAGTCCAGCAAGTACGATTACGACGTCAGCCTTACCCACAAAAGATTCGACATCGCTTTGAACTGCCATAAAATCCGAAAGCGCCGAGTCGATGTCACCACCGCTTCCAAATCCGTTCCCGATTGACAAAGTTTCAACACGCTCCGGCAGGCCCTGTGTCGCTGAACCTGTATCGATTGCCAGCATTGTCACGTCGCTTGAGATGTTTTCGGCAAGACGAGTCAACGCCGAACAACCCATACCACCTACGCCAACAACGCGTACATCAACAGTTTTTTTGGGGGGGGATAACTCACTGTACTTCATCATCGAATCCTGTCTTATCTGTTTAGCTTCTTTCGGGATGAATTTGTCTTTTTCTTCCCTGTCCGCATCATAATTTAGCACGTCTGTTCTATTGTTAGGAAGAGAATCGAACGCTGATTCCGAACATTTGTGCGCATTCACCTGTTTGCAGGTAAGAAGCCCAATACGTTACCTAAATACCCACAGATACACAGGTGCATATATTTGCGTTCATGTTAGGTGTTCCAAATATATGTATTCAAAGGATAGATACATGGAATACGAAAACACAGCAGTTATTTGGGCAGGGTGCACCGAGTTGTTTCCTTAATGATGAAACTGGAAGGCTTACGTCTTCACATCATCTCCAGTTACGTGCGCGATATCCGAAGAATGGGGGAATTAACGGAGTGGCGATCCCGTACTTATCCCAATAGTCATGGCGTTCGAAAGTACGTCAAATGACTGCATGATCGCATGTCACTTTCCACGGTTGCATTAGGCCAGTTGGGATTACGCAAGTTCTTCCGCTTCCTACTGGATGAAGAAGAAATAACTATCGATCCCACAGCGAAGGTCAAGCGGGTCAAGTTTCGAAACAAACCTCAACCGGTTTACTCTACAGAAGAGGAAACTGAAATACTGAAAGCTTGTAAATCAGTCGGTTGTAATGGAGTCAGGAACAGAGCGATCATCACAGTTTTTTCGATACAGGTGTAAGAGTAGGAAAACTTGTATCGATGGGATTACCTGACTAGCAGTCACACACTATCATCTTGGATGGCAAAACTGACCGGCGTACTTTTCCATTGCTGTTCATTCACCTCGTACCCAGCGATTTCGTCGAACCAAGTAGTTCTGCCGATCACAACCACCTTGCGAATCAGCCTAACTTCTTAAAAACTATTGCCCACAATGACAAAATACCTTTTCAGCTCCTCAACTCGGAACGGGGCAATCTTCGGAATAATCGGTTGGTTTCTCCTAATCGGCGTGATCTCTTCAATCTCACCCAGCCTGTCCGAAGTGACGACCAATGAGCAAGATGAATTCTTACCTGCAGGTGCAGAATCCGTCGAAGCTCGGAAACTCCGTACTGAAAAGTTTCCTACCGCCGGCGGAATTCCGGCGCTCGTCGTTTTCCGAGCTGAGACAGCTTCAGGAGAATTGAGTTCTGTTGTAGGTCAGTTCACCACTGCAGTGAGAGCATCAGACGCACCGGACTCAATCCTCTCGGTACTTTCCCCGTCAAAATCTCCGGTAGTCGCGTCGCCTCTGATCTCAGAAGACGGCACGACGGCAATGGTCGTAGTAACTATCGACGGAGCCCCATCTGATCCAGAGTTTGGCCAGACTGTTGATTGGCTATCTGAGAAGGCGGGTGCGGTTGGCGCAGAAATTGAAATCGATACAGCGGTTACGGGGCCAGCCGGAATCATCAACGATGCGGTAAAGGTTTTCAGATCGATCGACCTTAGAATCACACTCGTGACCGTCGTACTTGTCTTGGTATTATTGCTTGTGATCTACAGATCACCGCTTCTTGCGTTAATTCCGTTGGTTATTATCGGGACTGCACTGACACTGTCGCAGTCTGTCGCCGCATTACTTTCTCAGCAATTTGATTTGCCTTTGAACGGACAAGTCACGGCGATCATGTCGGTACTAGTGTTCGGTTCAGGAACCAACTACGCTCTGTTCATAGTGTCTCGCTACCGTGAAGAACTAGTGCTCAATTCCAACAAGTGGAGTTCAATGCGAACCACGATGTCGAATGTTGGACCTTCCATTGCAGGTTCAGCGGGAACGACAATCGTCGCCATGTTCGCTCTTACATTTGCTTCGTTTGGATCGTTCAGGTCATTGGGCCCAATGTTGGCAGTTGCAATATTTGTTGTCCTATTGTCGGGATTATTCGTGATGCCAGCCGCAATTGCATTGTTCGGGAAATGGGTGTTCTGGCCTCGTCCGCTAATTCAGCAAAGTTCTATCGATACAAATGGAATATGGCATCAGGTTGGACACCTCGTTTCTCGTAAGCCGCTGATGGTATTCAGCATAACGATGGTGGGAATCTTGATAGCGATTTTGCCATCGTGGATGATCATTCCAAGTTTCAATTTCATCGATGGATTTCCAGACGATGCTGAATCGAAACAGGGCTACTCATTGCTGGCAGAATCGTTCCCTCAGGGGCTTCTCGCTCCAACCGAGATATTTGTCGAATCAAATGGATCATCGATTTCAGACTCATTTGATTCATTGGAAAAATTTGCAGCGTCTTTAGCCAACACACCGGGTGTAATAAAGGTTACGGGACCTACACGTCCTATCGGCGTCCCAGTCGACGAGAGTAACGCAGCCGCTCAAGGTGCAAAGAGGTTTGTCTCTCTTGATGAAACGACGGCTCGGCTCGAGCTGATTATTGACGGCGATCCTTACTCGGCTGAATCGCTTGAACTTATCGAAGAGCTTCGCTCAACCGTAACCAAATCGGGGCTATCCGATACTGTTGGTATTCGAATACTGATCGGCGGAGAAACAGCTGTCCAAGCAGACACAAAAGCATCGATCGACGCCGACATTCGATGGCTAGCACCGGTTTCACTGCTGGCAATCCTTATCGTCTTAATACTTCTTCTACGTTCTATCGTCGCACCGTTATATCTAGTTTTCAGCGTAATCGTAAGTTTCGGCGCGACTTTCGGACTCTCAGTGTTCGCCTTCCAACAGATATTCGGCCACCCGGGGGTTGCCTACGCAAACGGTGTCTGGATGTTCATATTCCTGGTGGCTCTTGGTGCCGACTACAACATATTCGTGATCTCCAGAATTCGAGAGGCTGCACGAAAAGAAGGGTTCCCCGATGGAGTTGCTACGGCAATCGATCGTACTGGCGGCGTTGTCACATCTGCCGGAATCATTTTGGCAGGAACATTCGCAGTCCTAACGACGCTACCGTTACGTGACATATTCCAACTTGGCTTCGCGGTAATGCTGGGGGTCCTCATCGACACGTTTGTGGTTCGGGCTTTGCTAGTCCCAAGCATGGCCGCAATCTTGAGCGAGTGGAGTTGGTGGCCGAGGAAGTGAAAAAATACAGTTCTCGACTAAGAATGTTTGAAACTCAAAGAATTACAAGTTCCGTACGACACGGGAGACGGGTATCTTCTGTCTCACAAGATACAACCATCAGAAGATCGGGACAATGAAATATCTATACTTCAAGTACATATATTTGAATTACCCAACATGATCTCAAATATAAGCACATATTTATTTGTAGGTATTTATATAACGAATTGGGCTACTTGCCTGTAGTGTGCTCAATTCACTGCCTGAAATATTCAGGACGAAACGGCGTGAGCAGAACAGTCGCATTGACCACACTTAAGCTCACCCCGTTTATCGGAATCTTGTTGCTTCGAGCCGACACACCGGATGAATTCATCAAATGCCGTTTCTAGCGAAACGAAAACCTACGAACCTATCAGCCAACCGGCGATTTTCTCGCAGTTTGTCGAAGGATCAAGCAAGTTTCCTTCGTCGCCCTCGCACATGAACACCACGTTTCCAACCACCGTGTAGTCGTTGTAGGTTGGGAATCGCGTCGTGCATGTAGCGGGCAGTGCGTCATCTGAACCGTCGGAATTGGGTTCCAAGTACGATGCTGAGAACGACTTCGAAATGAGAACTGTGTCCACCTTTACAGCAGAAGAACCGACAGGACGCCGGCACGATATTCTGTCTGTAAAGTCCCCATCACGAGCCTGATTGTCACTTTCGCGACGGAAGGTCTGTTCTTCAGCTGCTGCAACTCCGAGCGTTTTGGCATCTTCGGCCGAAGCGTAAATCAGAACACCAACCTCAGTCTGATTCATGTATCCCCACTTGAATGTGGTAGCGCTAGGGTAATCGAGCACGAAATCCTTCTGCGCTTTCCAGCCAATCGCCTTCACATCATCCTCGGTAAATATCTGAGTCGACTCAACCATGCGAATTCGCTGCGGTGTGTCGTCATCTCCACCACCAGATGCCACCAGCGATTCGTCTTCAGAGCCACATGCAGCCATACCAAGAGGGAGCAACAATGCCGAAATCAGCAGTAAATGAATCCTGGAATTGTGTAGAAATCGAATCATAAATATTGACCTTCTGCGCGATCGTACAAAGTGCGAGTTTAAAACAACCAGATATTTTACCCGCACAAGGATGCTTTCTCCGTCGAGTAATGGAATTCAAGCTCTTTGGCAGTGTTGATGAACTTATCGTTGAATTTCCCGGGCTATGGTGCCGTTTCGCTGCGAAAATGTACGTAGAAGTGGGTTATATGAGCCGCCCAACCACGGTTCGCACAGGATAATCAGAACCACCGAATTACCCGATCAGTGGGGACCCCTAAACGATCAATCCGAAACGATAGTTGAAGCTCCCCACAAGCAGGTGAGCGGGTCACTCAGCATGTTCTGAGGGCGATTGCACGCGCCAACACACGTGATCCATGAAGGTATGCGAGGTCAACATTCAACAAACGTCGTAGTTTTCACGAAATCCGACGAGGGATTCGGATGTTTAGAGAATCTTGCGAAGGCGTTCGATCGCCTCTGACAGATTCTCTCGAGAGTTCGCGAATGAGATGCGCACATAGCCATCGCCGAACTCACCAAAAGCGGTTCCCGAAAGTAGCGCAACGCCAGCTCCGTACATCGCCTTATCGGCGAATTCTTGCGAACTCAATCCAGTACCGGTGATATTCGGGAAGGCGTAGAACGCTCCCTTTGGCGTTGGGCATATAATTCCCGGAAGAGAGTTGAGACCTTCAACAACGAGGTCTCGTCGCTTGGTGAACTCTTCCATCATTACACCGACTGAATCCTGAGGACTCTCAAGCGCTGCGATTCCTGCCATCTGGGTGTGTACCGATGTGCAAGAAACGGCGTTGGTCATCAGTCGGGTAACAGGCTCGATAAGGAACTCCGGAAACACACCGTAACCGAGCCGCCAGCCAGTCATCGCGTAGCTCTTTGAGAAGCCGTCGAGAATCACTGTGCGCTCGCGCATGCCTGAGAACTTCGTTATCGAAACGTGCTCCTGATCGCCATAGTACATATCTTTGTAAATTTCGTCAGCAAGAACAGTAATGTCGCTCTCAACCGCCATCTGAGCGATCTGTTCGAGATCGGCTTCCGGAATGACGCTACCGCACGGGTTATTAGGCGAGTTGACGATCATCAACTTGGTGCGAGGGGTAATCAGAGATCGAAGCTTGTCGATATCAGCGTTATAGCCAGTCTCTTCGTTCAATTGCATGGGAACCGGCGTGCCACCCATATAGTTGATCATCGACTCGTAGATCGGGAAACCCGGATTCGGATAGATTACCTCGTCGCCCTCCTCGACCAGTGCCATGATCGTAAAGAACATCACCGGCTTGCCGCCGGGAGTGACGATCACGCTGTCAGATGAAACGTCGTAACCCTGTCGCTCAGTCTGGTGACGAGCGATCGCTTCTCGCGTTTCGAGCTGTCCCGCCGACGCACCGTAGTGAGTAAACCCGTCATCGAGAGCCTGCTTTGCGGCATCACGAATGTGCTCGGGAGTATCGAAATCAGGCTCACCAATTTCGAGGTGAATAATTGATTTTCCCTGACGTTCCAGTTCTTTGGCCTTCGCGAGGGTTTCGAACGCGGTTTCGGTACCCAGATTTGCCTGTCGAGATGCGAGCTGTGTCACTTTAGCGAGCCTATTCAACTGTGTTGATTGATGAGCAAGAACAATTTCATCGCACGATGATGGCTGTCAGCAGTCAATCCCATGCGTTACGAAATTCGCAACAAGGTGAAAATTCTCTTCCCGTGCCGTTGGCATGTCAACATCTGATGAGACAATATCACCACTTGCGAGACGTTATATTTCCGATCATCATGTCTTTTCTGCGGCATATATTCATCAGCCAACCGATTACGGAAGTTGCGAAACCTTATGGCTCAGCTACAAAAGAACCGAATGAAAAACCTCATCAAATCGGGAAAGCCGGCCTATGGGGTATCGGTTCAATTCCCATCGGCGGAAATCGTCGAGATGATTGGTGAACTTGATTTCGACTGGGTGATGCTCGATGCCGAACACGGCTCAATAACGCCCGACAACATTGGTCCGATGATCATGGCTGCCGAAATTCGTGGAATAACTCCAATTGTTAGACCCGAGAAGAACGATCCTGCCGTCATCAATAAGTACCTAGATCGTGGAGCGATGGGCGTGCAGGTCCCTCATGTAAACACCGCCGATGAAGCCCGAGCGGTCGTCGAAGCATGCCTTTACCACCCGGGCGGGATGCGTGGACTCGGCGGCGGTCGCATGGCCGACTTTGGTTGGGGTGCACCAACCGCGGAGTACGTGAGAGACGTCAACAGAGAAATGCTCGTGTGCGTTCAGATCGAGGACATTGCAGCGGTCGGCAATCTGGACGAAATCCTTGCGGTGTCCGACGTCGATGTGTTCTTCATCGGGCCTACCGATCTTGCTCAATCGATGGGTCACCCCGGCGACAACGGCCACCCCGATGTGCAGAAAGTTGTCAAGGAAACATTCGATAGAATTCATGCCGCCGAACGCGCCTCAGGTACTCCTGGTGCTGCCGAGCAGGCAATGAAGAACGCTGAAGCAGGCATCCTCTACCACTACACCCACATCCCAACATTTATGAGTACATACGGTCGCCAGTTCATGGAAACAGTTGGAAGGATTTAGGGTGTCCCGACAGTGATGATGGACTATGTGGCGTGGGCGGAGTGGTACGACATTTTCTACGCGGTTACCGATCCGGGTGATATCGACTTCTATCACGGTCTGTGTAGAGCATCGGGTGGCCCGATTCTGGAAATTGGTGTTGGCACCGGACGTATCGCCCTGCCTCTCGCTCAAGAAGGAATGGAAATCGTCGGCATCGATCTTAACGAACCGATGCTCGAGGTCGCCCAGCAGAATGCATTAGATGTCGCTCCACTCGATGGCAGCCTCAGGCTAATTCAGGCAGATATGCGGGATTTCGACCTGAAACGACTCTTCCCGATCGTGACTATCCCGGCTCGAACACTTCTACTGGCAACCTCGGAAGAAGACCAAATCAAAACGCTGTGTTGTGCTGTTCAGCATCTGGCATCAGATGGCACGATGGCATTCAACCTGTTTTATCCGGATCCTGAAATGCTCGCCGACAATCCCAATGAAGAGTTCCTCCTTGAAGTGGTAGAAAAACCCGATGGCGGACGCTACGTTCTGACCGCGAAAAACCGGTTCGAGCTTGGTAGTCAGATCAATCACGGAGTGCAGATCGCTGAGGAGCTTAATCCCAAAGGCGAGGTCCTACGCCGGCAAGAACTCGATGTTGTTGTTCGATACCTCTATCCAGACCAGGTTCTGGTCCTTTGCGACCGAGTGGGCCTCGAAGTGATCGAAATGTGGGGCGATTTCGAAGGTTCCAAGGTTGATGAGAAAAGCGACGAAATCGTCGTTCTGGCAAGACACGCCAGCGTTACTTAGAATCCCGCTGTCTTATCGCAGATATTTTCGAGCGGTTCGCCGGCGGAGAACTTGCGGAGATTGGCTGTGAACGCCTGCCGTCGCATTTCGTACAACTCAGGCGTCAGCGCCGACGAGTGAGGGGTGAGTATCACGTTTGGCAGTGTCCATAAGCGCGAGTCATCTTCAAGCGGTTCAATCGCCGTGGCATCAAGTGCTACGCCAGCCAGATGCCCCGATTCGAGCGCATCGCACATGGCGTCTTCGTCGACAATCTCACCCCGCGAAATAACGATGACGTAGCTGCCTTCTGGCATCATCGCGATCCGACGAGCATCAATTGAATTCCGCGTGGCATCGAGTATCGGCGCGGCAATCACAAGAAAGTTCGACACGCCTACCAAATCATCAAGCCGGTCGAGTTCCCAGCACTCCTTTATTGAATCAGGAACATTCGAAGGATGTGGGTCAACCGCGTAAGTAGTAGTTCCGAATGCTGAAACACGTTCAGCGATTGCCCTACCGATTGCGCCAAGACCGAAAATACCAACTACAGTGCCGGTGATCTCAGTAATACGTGAAGCGTACTTCTCAGTATCCCACGTTTTGTTCTGGCGATCTACGAACGCTTCCTGAAAGCGGTGTGTAAGGCCAATCATCGCGCCAACGACGTGGTCACCCATGGAAGTAACGTGCGTGCCTGGTGCATTAGTGATCGGCACATCGGAGTCAACGATGTTCTGGTATTCGACGATCTTGTCGATACCCATGCCAGGACAGGCGATCCACTTCAGCTGCCCGGCTGCTGCGAAAGCATTGCCACTCGGCCAACCAAAGAAAGCGTCGGCATCACGGATAGCATCGATATGGTCGGCTGGATCGTATGCGACGACAAAGTCGATTTCGGGAAACGAATCGATTAGCTCATCTGCATACTGAGTCCCTACGTGATCCGTGCCGATAACAACTTTCAGATTCGCCATTTGCTAACCCCGAAAAAATTTCTACGTGTGCACCCGACCGGCACCGTAGAATAATGTCACAATAGGCATAATGCGCCAATGATCACGCCAACCAAAATATTGGGAAAGTCATGATTCCGCCAACGAGGTTCGAACCTGGCGATCACATCACGTTGCGTAACGTTTTCCGAGGCAGGGTGCAGACTGTATTCCCTTCCATCGTGGTCGCCGATACACCTGAATTGGTCGTTACATGGCTGCCGGTGGACACTCGGGTTCTTAACGGTGTCACTGATTCCAACGCGGTAAACGACCGAGTTAAAGGGCATCTGAACCCTGAAATCATGGCAACCAAAGCCTGGACCATGGCAGAACGAAAATGGCACACCGAGGGAACCCTCCGCATCAAAAACCCTCGGACGATGTGGTCGCTATGGGTGTTCTGGGAATCTGGGATGTCGGCAATCCGGTCATGGTACATCAACGTTGATGCCGCTTATAGCCGTACAAGGTTCGGATTCGACACGATGGATATGATCCTAGATGTTGTCGTTCAAGCCGATCGAAAGTCCTGGCGATACAAAGACGAGGACGAATTGGCCGAGGCGCTGGCGGCCGAATTAATTACTGAGTATCAAGCCCAGGAAATCCAAAACGCAGCCGCACAGGCACTCGAAATCGTCGCCACGAATCGCCCGCCGTTCGACAATGTCTGGGAGAACTGGCGGCCCGATGTGTTGTGGAATATCCCGCAGATTCCTAATGACTGGGAAGAGGTCTGAACCGCCAGGCTTGGTTTGGTGATACGTGCACCTCGTCTCATCCCTCATCCGCGGTAGAATTCGACCATGACACGAAACGATGGCCTGTTCAAAATCGAGGCAGATTTCCAGCCTACGGGAGACCAACCCGCGGCTATCACCGCGCTCGCTGGTGGCCTGAATGAAAAACTGCATCATCAGACGCTTCTGGGTGTAACTGGATCCGGCAAAACTTTCACGATGGCGAAGATCATCGAGGAAGTTCAGCGACCTACCCTCGTAATCGCCCACAACAAGACGCTCGCCGCCCAGCTTTCTTCCGAGTTTCAGGAATTCTTCCCGAACAACTCGGTTCAGTACTTTGTCAGCTACTACGATTACTACCAGCCCGAGGCATACATCCCGCAGTCAGACACCTATATTGAAAAAGAATCAGACGTCAACGAAGAGATCGACCGGTTGCGGCACGCTGCAACGCGGGCGCTCCTCACCCGTCGAGATACGCTGATCGTAGCCAGCGTTTCGTGTATCTATGGTCTTGGCTCACCCGAGGAGTATCGGTCGGTAGTTCTCAACCTTCGCAAAGGAGAAGAGCCGGGACTTCGCCGTGTCGTCCGCAAACTCATCGATATGTACTACGAGCGTAACGATATGGAAATGGTGCGAGGTCGTTTCCGTCTTCGTGGCGACACGCTGGAGATCATGCCGGCGTACGAAGAACTAGCTGTGAGAGTGCAGTTCTTCGGTGATGAAATAGAACGAATCATCGAACTCGATCCGCTTACGGGCGAAGTTCTGGCAGAACTCGATCATATCGACATCTTCCCCGGGAAGCACTTTGTCACACCCGAAAACGAATTCAAGGAAGCTTTGATAGATATCGGGGAAGAACTTGACGGTCGACTCGATGTTCTGAGATCAGGCGGCAAATTGCTTGAAGCGCAGCGACTCGAACAGCGAACAAACTTCGATCTTGAAATGCTCAAACAGACAGGCTCCTGCCCCGGCATCGAGAACTATTCCCAACCGCTCGGACGTCGTCCACCGGGATCAGCACCATGGACTCTTCTCGACTACTTCCCAGATGATTTCCTGATATTTATAGATGAGTCGCACATCACGCTGCCGCAAATAAACGGCATGTACAAAGGTGACCTCGCCCGCAAGACCAGTCTGGTCGACTACGGGTTCAGACTGCCATCGGCGATAGATAACCGACCGCTTGCGTTCGAGGAGTTCGAGGATCGCGTGAACCAAATCGTTTACGTGTCTGCGACGCCTGGGCCGTACGAGACAGCGCACGAAGAAAAGCGTGTTGAGCAGGTGATTCGACCGACAGGACTTATTGATCCTGAAATCATTCTCGAACCGACTGAGGGTCAGATCGACAACCTGCTTGAGAGAATCCGTGACACAACGGTGAAGCAAGAGCGTGTGCTGGTCACGACGCTCACAAAGCGAATGGCGGAGGAGCTTTCCGACTACCTGCGTGAACTTGGCATCCGAGTGCAGTATTTACACTCCGAAATCCAAACGCTGGAGCGCACAGAGATACTTCGAGATCTTCGACTCGGCGTTTACGACGTTGTGGTTGGAATCAACCTGCTTCGTGAGGGTCTCGACCTGCCTGAAGTTTCACTTGTCGCAATTCTCGATGCGGACAAAGAGGGTTACTTGCGATCGAGTACGTCGCTTGTGCAGACGATCGGTCGAGCGGCGCGTCACGTCGAAGGCAAAGTAGTGATGTACGCCGACAAAGTCACCGATTCGATGAAGTTCGCTATCGACGAAACAAATCGACGTCGACAGATTCAGAGTGCTCACAACGACGCCAATTCGATTACACCAACATCTATCGTCAAGGAAGTTCGAGATATCACCGCCCGAGTCCGGCAGGTCGCAGAAACGAAGACGCCCTACGTGACCCCTGCCGCACTTCCGAAGAACGATCTCGTTCGACTCGTGAAAGACCTCGAGCGGCAGATGAAGACAGCGGCGAGAGACCTAGAATTCGAAAAGGCTGCTCTGCTGCGTGACCAGATTATCGACCTTCGTAAAGTGCTCGTCGATCAGGGCGACTCGGTCGATCCGGAACCCGACAAGGAAGCCGAACTCGCCCCCACCGCCGAAAACGGTGTACCCGAAGAGTTAGTCAGCACCAATTAACACCCGGTGGAGTGTGCTCTAACATGACCGCTAACCGTTTCAGTTGGGGAAAAATTTTCTGATCTCCTCACGCCAACAATTCCTTACCTCTCTGGTAGACTTAAGCCGTATTCAAACTGAATTTGATTTGGTCGCCGTTACACACAGATGCAGCGACCAACGGAGATAACGATGGCCGAAGTTGAAGTACTAGAATCAGGAACTGTCCTCGAGGCGCTGCGAGACGTTTACGACCCAGAAATTCCGGTCAACGTTGTGGATCTCGGACTCATTTACACAGTGGAAGTCGCTGATGGCGACGTGCACGTCGAGATGACACTCACCGCTCCCGGTTGCGGTATGGGGCCGTACATCGCACAGCAGGCCGAGTGGAGAATCGCAGAAATCGACGACGTTGAAGATGTTCAGGTTGATGTTGTGTTCGATCCACCATGGACTCCCGACATGATTACCGAAGACGGCAAGCGCCTGCTCGGCATCGACTAATTTCTCTCTAAAACTCAAGGAATCTGATCGCAGCAGTTCGCCGCGTTCAAAGTCGCAAAGACCAAAGACCCGAACACAATGTCGTCTCCCAGAAAACTGACTCCCGCTGAAGAAGCCCGCCTCGCACAGGTTCGTGAAAATTTCCAGGAACGCCGACGCGTTACGGAGTCACTCGAGGGAATCGGAACTCGCATCGGAGTTTACTCGGGAAAAGGTGGTGTCGGTAAAACTACTGTTGCCACCAACCTCGCAGTAACGCTCGCAGCCCAGAACAAAGACGTTGCATTGTTCGACTGCGACATCGATTGTCCGAACGTCACTCGGGTGCTCCGAATTTCCAAAGGACCGGTTCAGAACGGCGAGAAGCTCGTGCCGCCCGAACGGTTCGGTGTGAAAGTAATGTCGATGGCGTTCTTCCAGGACAACGAGGACGAAGCGATCGTCTGGCGCGGGCCGATGATCCATAACGCTATCAACCAGTTCCTCAACTCGACCGAGTGGGGTAATCCCGACTACATGATCGTCGATCTTCCCCCCGGGACGTCTGACGCACCGCTGACCGTGATGCAGACGCTGGATCTCGACGGATTCGTGATCGTTACGACACCGCATGAGCTCGCAGTTCTCGATGCGAAACGCTCGATCAATATGATAAAAAAAATGAACCTGAAGGTGCTTGGCATCGTCGAAAATATGTCGGGTGGAGTTTTCGGAACCGGCGGTGGTCAGGCTCTTGCTGAAGAGATGGAACTGCCATTCCTGGGCGTCCTGACAATGAGCGCTGACTACATGAACTCGCAGAAGCCGGCTTCACTGGAATCGGATTCGGTTGCCGCCGAGTTTGCGACGATCTCCGAAGGGCTTAGCGCTCAGATAAATATCGGCAAGTCGATCGACTGAAGACTACTCGGGTTATTAATCCAGTTGGACTAGACAAGTATCTCAGCGCAGAATCGCGCCTGACAGGCTCCGCAGGCGTAAGTAATTCCATCGTAGGTCGAAATCTCGGTGGAACCGCAGCTCACGCAGTGAAGTGGTTGCGGTTGTTCGTTTTCCCCGATAGGAGTAGAAACCATCTCACGATTCAGTCGGTGCAGCACTGGTATCGATACCGTTGCAGCCGCTAATAGGATCGAGACAACACCCAGAAGTCGAGGAAGCATATCGGCTTCGGGCTCGCCCCAGAGAGCACCGATGATCATCAGGGAGAGGACGGTTACCAGAGCGTAGGCGCTCCTCATGATGTTGATGTACTTCGGATTCACCACTGCGAGAGTGATCAACGACGCATAACCCGACGACACTGCCAGTGTCAGTACCGATCCCGTCAGTCGCCCAAGCTGGCCGGAACTGAAATCAGTCCAGACTAGAATAATCAATAACCCGAAACCCAGAATCGACAGAGCGACTCCACCCGCGGGAACGGGTCTAAGCAAACCTCTTTCACGGGCAGGAAACATAGCCAGTGACAGAACACTACCTGCCGAGACACTGAGTGAAGTCACCAGAACCTTACCCTGAAAATCACCGAATTCGCCAGCGAACAAAGCGAAGATTCCGAGACCGGCGTTGATAACAACCGAGGCGAAAAATACGGCGATTGCCAATTTACGGGGTGACAATAGCGTCTCCTAGTCAGCCCTGATCAACATCGCGGCGATCGACTCATCGAGTGATCTCGACCTGTCTACTGTATCGGCTCTCTCATGACCGATGGAAGAATCGGCAATCCGCTGGAACGTCTCAGCAGCACCTTTGTGTGTGTTTGGGCTGGTGCCAGCGTACTCGAATGTTGCGGCGATCTCTTTCATCTCTCCGATCCACCGGAACGCCCGGTCCGACACCGTTCTTACCCGCTCCATTTCGGCAAGAGTGCCCGATTGACTCTGCTCTAGCTCTGCGATCAAATCCTCGTAGAGACCAAGCGATTTCGCCGTCATCAGGGTCGATGCATAGAGAGCCGCTGTGCCTTTAGACAACGCTGCATAGACCATTTTCAACCCGGAAGCATGTCCAATCGGACCGTTCATCACTGGCACGGCAATTCCCTTGCCGTCGAGTTCCCCGAGGATCGGAGCATACTCACCTGAAGCGTAGAAGCGAGGAACCGCACCGCGTCGGGGAGTACCGCCGATAATCCCAGCATCGATGAACTTGCCACCCGCAGCCGTGATTATCTCACCGATTCGTATTCCTGTTGCAGGAGACACTGCATTGCAGTCGGCGACTGCTAGACCTCCTGAATCGGTACGGACTATCGCCTCGGCGACATCCTGAGCGAACGACGATGCTGCCGACGGCACGAGGATCGAAAGAACGAGATCGCACGACGTAACCAATTCGTCGAGTGAACCCACGTCCTCGAATCCTTGATCGGCGGCTCGCTGTTTCGAATCAGCACTTCGCCCATCGAGTGCCGTCAGTACCCGAAGACCGTTTTTCTTCAGTGCACCACCAACACCACTACCCATATCGCCCGGGCTCATCACTCCGACCGTTTGAACTACCACTGATGTATCTCCTGTTACGTCGTGTACCTACAGCCTGATGAATATCACCCGGGTTGTCATCCCGAAAATCGGGGGCTAGCCTTTCACAGCTGCGGCAATAGCGTTGCCGACAAGCTCTGCTTCGCCTTCACCAAGACCAAACACGTGAAGTTCAAGTCGAGGTTTATCGAGTCCGACACGAGTCCAGATCGAAGGTTCACCGTCGCGCAGTTTCTGTACGAGGTCCTCGTTGGTGAATCCCACGACATCAGCATCTACGCTTACAAAAACGCCGTAAGGCTGGTGTGCCCTGATGTTGGTATTCAATTCGGCTGTAACACCGGGAATATCTTTGAGTGGGCGGAGAATCGCCTGTGACTGACCTTCAGCGATAGATAGTCGGTCTTCATGGTCCAGAGTCATCCATCGCTGAACTGCAGCGACCACACCCATGATTTCCTGCCGGTCGATTTTTTGCGGGCGCCCGACACCGCGAATTCGTCGTGCTTCGTACCCAACGAAAGAATGACGGCTCATTGCATCGATTATTTCTTTAGTACCGAGGGCGAAACCGGTCGAGTGCGGAGCACCCATGTATTTAGCAGCGATGCACTGGAAATCGGCGCCCATCTTCACGTACTTACCAAAGTTTTCCAGCGGATAGATCTGACCCGCTGCGTCGACAGATACTGGCTTTCCAGCGGCATGCGTTATATCAAGCACCTGTTCAAGTGTCAGAACATTTGGGTCGGTCGGATTCTGCTCATAGACAACGTGGTGGACGGCGGCAGTTCGATCTGAAATCGCGTTCCTGAGATCGTCTCTGGTCGTTCCGTTTTCGTCACCAAATTCCACAAGCTTGGCACCAGCGAGTTCAAGGCATCGGTCGTACCAATAACGCTGTCGCTTCTGTATCAAAATTTCGTTCGGCATACCCGTGGTGTCGGGAAGCTGTTGCACCTTGTCATCGTCGGTGCCAGCCATGAACGCAGCAGTAGCCAGCGTCAGTGCCGAACCAGCACCTGACGTGATGTACGCCGCCGGGACACCAAGCATCTCGGCAATACGATCGCCAGCAACCTGTTCAAGCTCGATTAGGGGAATGTAGGCCGAGTCTGCGGCGTCCATCGCAGCTTTCACTTCTGCCACTGGTGTCGAGCCACCGAGTAGCGTCACGCTTCCGGTCGCATTCACAACAGGCTTTGCGCCCATTTCTTTGTAAATCGCACCCCAGTTTTCGGTAGTCACGACAGATCCCTTCTTCGTAGATGCCTGAATGCACGCTTGAGCTTACCGGGATTTCACCCGTTCTCATCAATTTGGCTAGGCGCTCGTTTACTCAACACCAAGCAATTGCGGAGCAAATATACCTACGAACGCCGCCGCTCGCACCCATTTCTAGATAAATGGTCACTTTTTAGTAGTTAGATTTCCGACAGCAGGATATTATTCGCGTCCTGACGTGAAGATCGGGTGAATAGCAGACACAGGAAACACGGCCGATTTCGAAGAAGTCACAGTAATGTTGCAATCGGGAGCTGATCTTCGGATTGCTGCGTGGGCTGTTGACGACGAAGCTCAGCCAATGGTGATCGTATCCACGGATTCCGACGATACTGATTGGAATGAATTCGTCTCTTTCCTGACTCCGTCGTATGCCCCGATTGTTGCCGATGTATCTTCGGCGTACGAGTTGATACTGCTCTCATGGGAGATCGGCGAACCCGTTGTCCTATTATCGCAAGGTAACGTAGCCACCGACTGGATCGCCAGCACGGTCGCTTCAGCCCGTGGCGCAGTGACTGCGCTCATCGTTGCGACGGTGATATTTCGTTTGAACGAATTGCCGACATGCGTCCGATCCCAGCATTGATATCGCGAGACAGACAGAGCACTATACTTAGCCACGAAACAGCCATGCGCATGCACGACGCTTTACAGATGTCGACGCTGATCGAACTGGAAGATTGCGGCGACTGCCCCGCGAAAGACAACACCAAAGCAGCGGCAGCTGCAGTCAACTGGTTTCTTACTGGCGGAGGAAACAGTGACGCTGAGTTTGCAGAAAGCGACCCGATCGACCCGAATGTTTAGCGAAGGTCCTTTTGCCCATCGATAAACTATTTCGATGGCAGCAGCGGCAGACCATCCACCCCAACATGATGGCGCTCGAGTGTTCCGGCATCTTTGACCGTCACGTAAATGTCACCACTACCCTTCGGACCAAATGCAACGTTCGTCGGCTGTTCGCCACCGACCGGAATACGTTCAACGAGCGCGCCATTCGTATCGATCACTGCTACATGGCCCTGGTAAACGACTGCACAGTAAAAGGCGCCGTTCTCTCCGACAGCTAGGCCATCACCACCAATGAATCCGGGCGATTGCGACCGATCGACAAGATCCGCGAAATCTTCACGGGGGCCAAGAGAGCCATCGGAATTCCATTCATATCGATACAACAATCCTGAAGCTGTCGCCGTTGCATACAGCGCGTTGTCGGCTCCGAACGCAAGGCCGTTGGTGAACGGGATTCCATTGTCTAACAGCGTCGTCGACATGTCTGTCAAATCGATTCGAAACAATCTTCCATCGATGGGATAGTCAGTGCGACCCTCATAGCGCGCTTTGTTGAAGGCAATCCGTTCGACTCCTGAGTCGCTCATATAGAGAGCGCCATCCGGACCAAACGCGAGATCGTTCGGAAATAGGAATTCGACTCCTTCACCCTCGGTAAGCAGCACTTCAGCACTGCCGTTGAGATCGACTCTCAACAATGAGGGTGGGTTCATCGATTCTGCAACCCAGAGAGTCTCGTTTCGATCTTGCACCATACCATTAGGTCGACCCGTCTTGACTACGACACGCTTTGAGCCGCCGCCGGGCGAAATTATCGATATGTGACCGGTCTCAGGCGTCATCTCAACAACGCCCCAACTGTTGTCGGACAGCAGAACCGGGCCTTCTGGTTCTTCCAATCCACAATGAAATATCGTCCCGCTGGTCATTTATTTGTGCCTTTCAAGTTGGTGTACAACTGGTCACACTTTGTTGCAGAAACGAATATAGATCAACTTTCAGAATCGACAAATTGGCATTTCGATCAGTATCTCGACCTTCTCTGCAGTAGCCCGACAACGCTCGTTGTTGTACTTTTAATAAGCTGGCTCACGGACATCCGGGCATCCGCTCAAGACAATTTGTTCGAAAAACCAGCATCTAGCACAGTGAGTGTGACGGCAGTCGCGTAACGTAATACGAGGCTGGATCGGCATGCCGATCCGCTGATTTTCAGTGCAAAACCTACCGTCGGACGCACAAGGTGATGAATAAGTGAAAGTTCTATTTCTGCAGGACGTACGTCCTACCGCACGCGCCGGTGACGTAAAGGAAGTCAAAAACGGCTTCGCACGAAACTACCTGCTCCCGCAAGGGTTCGCAGTTCTTGCCACCGAGCACGAACTCCGCCGAGCCGCCGCTCTACGACAACAGGCTGAAGACCGACGACTTGTCGAAGCCAAGGAATGGCAAGAAGTTGCCGACACACTCAAGGAACATAAAGTTCGTATCGATGTGCGTACCGGTCCTACTGGCCGTCTGTACGGATCAGTAACGAACACGATGATCGCCGCTAAACTCAGCGAAATGACCGAACGTGAGATCGACCGTAAAGGGATTCAGATTCCTGCACCGATTCGAGTAACTGGGGATTACAAAATTCCAGCCCGGTTTGTTGAAGGTGTTTCGGCGACGATCATGGTTGAAGTTGTCGCCGACGATGCTTCTAAGGAGCTGAACAAGCAGATGGAAGAAGCTGCAGCAATGATGACCGAAGAGGACACTAACGTTCTCGACCCATCATTCGAGGATGTTCTGGCAGAAGCTGAAGCCAAGATCGACGAAGAGGCCTCCGGCGAATCAGAGGATTCTGAAGAAACTGCTGAGGGTGACGCAGAGTCATCCGGGGATGCTGGTGACGAAGCCGTCGAAGATTCCGAAGAGAAATCTGAAGAGTAGGGCCCGCACCGCAATAAAGATCGCAAAACCGCCCGGGGTAAGCTGCTACGGGGGTTGTTTGTTAAGCCAGTCTCGACATCCAAGTTTCGAAGTTGAACTGAGTTGGGGATAACCTGTGGAAGAATCTGAATAACTTCGACTCGAATTGAACTAGATTTGGACTTCAATTTTCCAGCGGTGTGTTTGTATATTTCTCACATATCTCCACAATCTGCCCGAATCCGCACGTACCCCTTTATGCAAGCTGATCGACTCCCACCACATGACTTAAGCGCCGAAGAATCTGTTCTCGGATCTATCCTTATTGATGGCATGGCGATCACTCACATCGCCGGGTTTCTCTCATCTGAAGATTTCTATCGAGAGATTAACCGTCAGACATTTGAAGTTGTCTATGATCTTTTCCAGCGCGACGAAGCGATCAATCAGGTAACCGTCACCCACGAACTTGAGAATCGTGAGCTTCTCGAAACGGTCGGTGGCGCGTCGTATCTTTCGCACCTCGTCGAGGTCACACCGACCTCGGTACATATCGAACACTACGCCAAGCTCGTTCACCGTACCGCTACGATGCGCCGGCTGATCATGGCAGCGGGTGATATCGCCGACATTGGTTACAACGACGATCCCGATGTCGACGTTGCCCTTTCTGCCGCAGAAGACGCTTTGTTCAGCATCCGGCAGGGCTCGCAAAACCGCGATTTTGTTCCGCTGGCTGATTCACTCACACCTTATCTGGAAAAATCTTCGCCGCTCGACCAAGTCGACGGCGAACAGAACATCTCACCGATCGTCACCGGGTACAAACGTCTCGATGAATTGTTGGTTGGTGGTCTCCAACGTTCTGACATGGTGGTGCTCGCAGCACGCCCATCAGTGGGTAAATCGATGATGGGTCTCAACCTGACATTGAGCGCAGCGAAAGCTGGCTTCAAAGTCGGTATATTCTCTCTCGAAATGGGTCGTGATCAGATCGCCATGCGACTTCTCGCTGCGCAGTCTCGTGTCAACATGCAGCAGATTCGAAATCGAATCCAGTCACCGAGCGAAGAAGACCAGGTAATCAACTCGATTGGTCTCCTTTCCGACCTCACTATTTACGTCGACGACACACCCTTCCAGACGGTAGCCGAAATGCGTGGAAAGGCACGTCGTCTTCAGATGACCCACGGCCTCGACTTCCTGATTGTCGACTACATGCAGTTAATCAACGGTGGAGCGAGCCCCGGTCGCGAAGGCAATCGAGCGCAGGAAGTCTCCGAGATATCGCGTCAGATGAAGGGAATGGCGAGAGACCTCCACATTCCAGTTCTGGCGATTTCGCAGCTCAGCCGTGCCGTTGAGCATCGTACATCTCACCGCCCAATGCTTTCCGACCTTCGTGAGTCAGGATCGATTGAGCAAGACGCCGACGTCGTGATGTTTATCCACCGAGAAGACAAATTCACGACCGAAGAGGAATGGAATAAGGCGAATCCGACTCAACCCTTCCCACGCGATAGGGCTTCGTTGATCATCGCAAAGCACAGGAACGGACCGACCGACGAGGTCGAAATGCGAGTTCGTGACTCAGTGGGCATATTCGAAGAACTTTCATTCCAGCCTCAGAGCGCACCGTCATACGCAGCCAGCACCTCGATACCCAGATCTGGAGCAACACGGT
>CAJXEJ010000031.1 GCA_913052475.1 uncultured Dehalococcoidia bacterium | reverse complement strand
TTTGGTGAAGCAATTATCGAGAAGACTCAGGAACTTGTTAGCAGTGGTCGGTTGGGTTTACTTGAACGACTTCTTGAAGAACTTCCGACGGGAATTCTTGAACTCGTTAAAATCCCCGGTATTGGTCCAAAAACGGCGGCAAATGCGGCTAACGATCTCGGAATAAGTACGTATAAGCAGTTGGAATTGTCGATCGAATCGGGACAGTTTCAGTCGCTGCCGAGGATTAGCAAGAAGGGTGCAGCGCAGATCCTTCGCCACGTGAAAATGAGAATCGAGCAGGGCAAGCGAATTGGACTTGGTCCGGCTACTCAGCTAGCCGACGACGTTGTGGCAGAGTTGAAAGGGCGATACCCGGGCATTAGCCAGATCGAGGTTGCAGGTAGTGTGCGCCGAGCGTCGGAACTGATCGGCAATATCAATATTATTTGTGCCCTGAACGATAAGAGTGATTCATCTTCGGTCATCGATGCGTTCACGACGTTGTCAAACGTCTATGACGTTCTGAATCACGATGAAATCAGCGCACGATTCGCCGATCGGACCGGGTTCGAATTTTCGATACGCGTGGTCTCCACCGACGCTTTTGCTGGTGCTCTGGTCTTTGCAACCGGATCGGTCGCACACGGCACTCGCCTCGATTGCTTGGCCATTGATCGCGGCTTGAAATTAACTGCTGAAGGGTTAGTTGAGGACAATTATGATTCGCCTGATCCAGCCCAGTCCGAAAGAGACATATACGAACGTCTAGGGCTCAGCTTCGTTCCGCCTCCGATGCGGGAAGACACCGGCGAACTCGAATTGACTGCCCAGACAGAATTTTCAAAAATCGTCACCTTCGACGATATTCGGGGTGATCTTCATTCGCATACCAACTGGTCGGACGGACGGTACCCGATAGAGGAGATGGTTGCTGCAGCTCAAGAGCGAGGTCTCGAGTACATCGCAGTAACCGACCATTCGCCCAGTGCGACGGTTGCAAATGGTCTCAAGCCCGACATGCTTCTCGCCCATAATGCTGCTGTTCAGGAACTTTCGGAATCTTCAGGGATGCGTCTGCTCACAGGAACAGAGATGGATATCAAACCTAACGGATCGCTCGATTACAGCGACGATCTGCTCGCCGATCTCGATATCGTTCTCGCCTCAATTCATTCGGGAATGGATCAGGACAGCGCGACTATGACGCAGCGAGTAATCGATGCCATGGAAAGTCCGCACGTCGATGTGGTCTGTCATCTCACTGCTCGATTGCTTGGAAAGCGTTCACCTGTGGAGATCGATATAGACGCAGTGCTTGAGGCGGCGGTTCGTACGGGAACTGTGATGGAGATCAATGCGTCGCCAGACCGGCTCGATTTAAAGGCAGAACACGTACGGCGAGCGGTCGATCTGGGTGTAATCTTTGCAATTAGCACCGACTCGCACTGGATCTGGCAGTTCGGCAACATGCGATTCGGTGTGAATACAGCGATTCGCGGTTGGGTTGAAGCCGATCGTGTGATCAATACACTCCACTACAGAGAGCTCATGGCTTTCCTTGCGCTCCCGAAATCAGAGCGTTACGCGTTCAACAAATCTCGTGGTCAGCAGTAAAGAATCAGACACTTCGAACGACTCCTTGGCGAAAGAGGCGAATGCGGTAATCAAACGTCTGAAATCAGACATCGATCCCGTCAAATCTATCGACGAAAGTTGGAAACTTTCTATTCTTGAAACGATCGCAAAGTGGCCACTGGCAAACGAGGACGTTGCAGGTGAGCGCCTCGATTATTTGATCGGTGGCGAGGCGTTTGACTGGCGTTTGCTGGCGAAGCGTTTGCTTGTCGAGTGTGGCTCGAAGATTGAGCAGGAAACCTGGTGGAAATGGCTTTCCGATCCGGTGTTGTTTGCGGGCCTTGAAGAACCTGAATTCATGCGTGCGGTCGGTGTCGACAAGTTCAGGGCGCACCTTTCGTATTTTTACGGAGTGACGGTTGAACAGGCACTCGTCGCCGCAGTAATAGAGGAAGTTACGCACCGGCGCGTCGCTGCGGGTCGGCAGTTGAGCGATGGATCGCTCGAAGAAGCGTATGAAACTCTCTACGGCAACGCACGAGACCAGCTATGGGAAGTGTTCAAACACGAGGCCGGAATCAAATCGGCGCGTGAGGGCTGGCGTCATCGCGACGAGCACTCTCTTGGCTCGGAAGACGCTTTCATCTACTGGCTATTTAAGTTGCGAATGGAACGATCTGATCCCGCAAAAATCGCAAGCGACACTCGTAAGGGATTGGCGCAGCTCGAACGTATGCGACAGAACGATGTTCGAAGAAGGAATCTTGTTCACTCCGATGAACTGCAGAAGCAAACCCGGGGGCGTCGCAGGCGCTCAGAGTAAGCATGTACAAGATTAGCCATTGCAATCGACGTGAGTCGCGGCTAGCCTAAAAGCGATATCGAAATAGCTTCGACGAGAAGTAGTAGTGAGTTTGCAGGGTCAGAGAGATTCGGTGCTTGGTGTGAACCGGAACCCATGTTTTCGTGAAGTCGTCTCCGAGCTGGCGAACTGAACTTTCTCAAATAACTAAGTTCGCCCGGTGGCACCGTTACAGCTAATTGAGCGGTTCGTGGTGCGTCGTCTGACCATTGCGAGCAACGAAGGTGGTACCGCGGTCAACCCGTCCTTTGACGAGGCTATTTAGCTTCTGAAGTGGATGGGTTTTTTTGTTGCCTGAAAATCAGGCGATATGGATCGGTTGATAGGACCGAATAGGAAATTAGTAACGTGAAGTCGATAGAGTTTAACGATCTACCAAAGCGCTTTGATGTAAACGAGCGCGAACTGCACTGGCGTGAACGCTGGAGCGAGCTGGGAATCGAGAAGCGAGATCCCCATGCGCCTCGTGAAAAGTCGTTCGTAATCGATTCACCGCCACCGACAGTTAGTGGTGCACTTCACGTCGGTCATATCTTTTCCTACACCCACCAGGATCTTCTCGCCCGGTACAAGCGTATGACCGGTTGGAACGTTGCTTACCCGATGGGCTGGGACGACAACGGTCTACCCACTGAACGTCGTGTTCAGAATTATTTCGTGGTACGGGCTGAGCGGAATGTTCCGTATATCGAGAATCTCGATGTGGCAGCGAAGCGTGCCGAGTTGGGACTCAAGAAGAACCAGCAACTCGTGATCAACCGTGAGAATTTCATCGAGCTCTGCCGGATTGTGACCGAGATGGACGAGATTGTCTTCAAAGACACGTTCAATCGCATGGGTTATTCGATCGATTGGCGTGACGAGTACGCCACGATCGATGACAAGAGCCGGCGCATAGCTCAACGAAGTTTCCTCGATTTATTCGAGAAAGGGCACGTTTATCAACTCGAGTCGCCGACCATGTGGGACGTCGATTTCCAGACAGCGGTTGCTCAGGCCGAGGTAGAAGACCGTGAGAAGAGTGGGGCGTATCACGATCTCGAATTTGGTGTGTTCGAAGAAGACGCTCCGGTCAAGAGCTTTGTTATATCGACTACCCGACCAGAGTTGCTCGCTGCCTGCGTCGGTGTTACGGCTCATCCCGACGACGAACGGTTCAAAGGACTCTTCGGCAAACACGCCGTGACGCCGGGTTTTTTTGCGCGGGTTCCGATCTTCCCAAGCACCGAGGCTGATCCCGAGAAGGGAACCGGCATTCTGATGGTGTGTACGTTCGGAGATCAAACCGACGTTGTGTGGTGGCGCGAAGAGAACCTAGAGCTCCGCCAGATACTGGGTCGAAACGGGAGAATTCTCGATCACGAGTTTGGGGACGAAGGTTGGGCGAGTACGAACCCTGAGAAGGCTAATGAGAACTACCAGTTGATGGTTGGGAAGCGCATTCCTTCGGCCAAATCGATCATGGTTGAGTTGCTGCGTGATCCCGAGAATTCGGCGACTGGTAACGACGCGCCACTTCAGGACGAACCGAAGCAGATTCAACATCCGGTGCGGTTTTTCGAAAAAGGTGACAATCCACTCGAATACCTCACCACTCGCCAGTGGTTCGTTCGATTGCTCGACAAGACCGATCAGATGATCGACATGGGACGGAAGATCGACTGGCATCCCGATTTCATGCGGAAGCGGTTTGAGAACTGGACTGAAAACCTGAATGTCGATTGGTGCATTTCACGCCAGCGGTACTTCGGTGTGCCGATCCCGGTGTGGTATCCGCTCGACGACCAGGGCGAGCCACGGTACGACCAAGCGATTCTTGCAACGCCTGACATGCTGCCGGTTGACCCGGAAGCGACAGCACCGGCTGGTTACGACGAGAGTCAACGAGGCGAGCCGGGCGGATTTGCAGGTGAGCCCGATATTTTCGACACTTGGTTCACTTCTTCGCTTAGCCCACAGACGGTGGCGCGCTGGGGCGACGAAGATGATCAAATGGACACATTGTTCCCGATGGATGTTCGCCCGCAAGCCCACGATATTATTCGAACGTGGGCGTTCTATACGATCGCAAAGGCGATGCTGCATCAAGAAACGGTCCCGTGGCACAACATCAATCTCTCGGGGTGGGTGCTCGATCCTGACCGTAAGAAGATGTCGAAGTCGAAAGGCAACGTCGTTACACCGACCGACACTCTCGATCGGTTCGGTGCCGACGCTGTTCGGTACTGGTCGGCATCGTTCAAGCTGGGTGTCGATGCTACGAACGACGAAGCAATTTTCAAGATCGGCGGCAAGCTGGTCACCAAGCTGTACAACGCGGGCAAGTTCGTGTTGGCACAGACGGCTGAGGAAGGTCCGATTACCAACGAACTCGATCGCGCGTTTGTCGCGGAATTGAAGGAAGTTGTCCGGCTTGCCGGGGAAGCATTCGAGAAGTTCGAGTACTCCGTTGCTTTGCAGGAGACCGAAAAGTTCTTCTGGGGTGCGTTTACCGATAACTACATCGAACTTCTCAAGCGTCGATCACGTTCTGAAGACGATCCTGGAGGCAGGGCATCGGCGGTTGCGACGTTACGACTCGGGCTGAACGTTGTTCTGCGACTTTTTGCACCGGTGGTGCCAACTATTACTGACGAAGTGTGGAGCTGGGTGTTCGCCGAAGAGACGGGGCATCCGTCGATTCACAAGGCGCCATGGCCGACGCTTGCGGAACTCGATTCCGTTGCTGCACCCGATATAGCTGGATCGTTCCCAGCGGCTTGTGATGCAATTTCGGCGATACGCAAGGCAAAGAGCGAGAGTGGTGTGAGCCTGAACCGTGAGCTGTTGAGTCTTGTGCTTGAAGCCGACGAAGCGGGCAAAGCTGATTTGCAACTGGTTCTCGATGACGTTGCTGCCGCCGGTGGTGCCGAGTCGATCGGTTTTGTTGATGGCACGCCAACTGCCGACTGGCGATACACGGCCCAGATTGAGGCCGCTGAAGTTCCGGTGAAATAGGCGGTTAATCCGCGTTTTCTGTAGGGTGGGGTCACGTCGGTGCTGAGTGTGCGTCTGAGTCGACCGGATGTGCACGACCATACGAACGCGATACTGAATCAAGTTCAGCATGACAGCGCAGTGCTTCCCTGTACTAGGTCCATCGGTTCCGATGACTCTACCCGGAAAATCCTTTTTTCCAGTTGGAGAAGAGCGTCTAGCTCTGGGTGTTCCATTCTTCCCATTGGTCGAGAGTGAATTTTTGACCTGAGAAGTAGCGGTGAAGGTTGCCTTCTTTGGCGCGCACTTCAGCGCACATCTTGGCAACGTCGGTAGCTTCGTCGACGGCCACCCGGGTCGCTCCATCAGCATCGCAAACTAGAATGTCACCGGGATTGATCTTGAGGCTGGCGACCGTCACGGCGATCTCATGTTCTACCATATTGAACGGTCCGTGACCTGGGACTCGTCCGGTCGCCCACAGCGGAAGTCCAGCATCTTTTATGCCCGGAACGTCTCGTGCATTTCCTTCGACCAGTGCACCGACTGCTCCGAGTGCTGCCATCTGGTACGCCATGCCATCGCCAATGATGGCACCACGGCTTGAAGGGTTGTCGACATCCTGCTGAACCACGATTACAGGGAAGTTCGCCTTTGCGATTGAATCGAAATAGTCCATGCGGGCGTAGCCGTCACTCGTCGAACCAGAAAGCGGAGTCCAGGTCGAAGTGAGGGCGTATCCGACGGCCGGCTTTACTCCTGGTGAGACGTATTCTCGAATTGTTGGATCGGTGTAATCGTCGTTTTCGTGAATGTAGCCCCGAACGAGGATTCCTGCGTTTTGGACTGTGGCTGAATCGTATTCAGCGAGGGTGTCGAGGATCGACTGGTCAACGGTGTTCATGGGTGATCTTGTGCCGGAGTGGCCGGTTATTGTTTGAGCGGTACGATGTCGGATTCGATAGAAAGTGGAGAGCCGGGAAAGAACTCTCGCCACGGTTCGAACTGTTCGACGAATGTTCGACCTTCTTCGACCGAGCCGATGCCTTTGACCGCTCGGCCAGGGTCGTAGCCTGTGGTTTTTGCCAAGGCTTCGATACCGCGCTTGGTCTCACGAACACCGCCGACGGAGAAAGTGTCGCCATCTTCATTTTCCACAATGAGGTCGAATCCTTTTTTTTTCTGTTTCCAGTACAGCCTCATGTAGGCACCTTTTTCTGCCGGCAGCGATCGCCCGGTATTTCCAAATTCCAAATTCTCGGGGACATTCTAAGGGCAAGTGTGACGATCTGAACATACTGAACGGGTTGGGTCTCGCCTAGATGTCGGCAGGAGGCGTAGATGGTAGTCACCGTTACCACCGATTTCCCACAACTCCGCTATTGCTACGGCCAAGGAAGTCGGTGTACGTCTAGTGACGTACCGTGTAGCTAGCGACCTGCCAAGTGGGGCAATGCGCGATCGAGAATGGCGTGGGCGACGTCGAGTTTGCCCATCAGGGGTTGCGGTTCGGTCGTACCACCAGCGTCAACGAACGTAACTTTGTTCGTGTCTGTGCCGAAGCCGCTCCCCGGTTCGCTTACATTGTTCGCAACAACGAAGGCTGCGCCCTTTGGTGCCGCTTTGGCTCGAGCGTTGGCTTCGAGATCGTTGGTTTCTGCGGCGAAGGCGATTTTCACAAGTTTTCGCCCATGGGCCAGCGGCATGAAATCTTCAACCTTTGCCATCTCGAGCGACATGCCACTTGAACCCTGTTTTTTGATCTTGTGATCGGACACCTGTGCCGGGGTGAAGTCAGATATTGCGGCAGCCATCACAAGTAGATCGGCTTCAGAGGACGAAGGGATGATCACATCTCGCATATCATCGACGGTTTCGACGTGGACAACCTTCACACCTGCTGGTGGCGTGATGCTTGCTGCGGTTACGAGCGTTACGGTGGCACCACGATCACGGGCTGCTTCGGCGATTGCGTAACCCATCTTTCCCGTAGAACGATTTGAGATAAAGCGAACCGGGTCGATAGGCTGGCGTGTACCACCAGCAGAAACGATCACGTGACGACCTGCGTAGTCGCCGTGTTGACCAATCGATTTTCGAACGAGGCCAACCAGCGTTTCGGTGTCGACCAGTCGACCCTTCCCTACGAGCCCTGAGGCGAGCCGACCATCGGCCGGACCAGCAACTACGACCCCATCGTCCTTCAGCGTCGTTACATTTCGCTGTGCCGGCGCGCTCGCGAACATATCGGCGTCCATTGCGGGAGCGACGATTACGGGTGATTCAGTCGCCAGTACAGTCGCTGTCAGCGGATCATCGGCGATGCCAAGTGCTAGCTTGGCGAGTGTGTTTGCTGTCGCTGGTGCAATGAGCACGCAGTCGGCGCGCAGTGCGAGTGCAACATGATCGATACTTAGTTCAGAGTGAGCTTCCCACAGTCCGGTGGTGACTGGGCGGTGGGTGAGGGCTTCGAAGGTTGACGATCCGACGAACTCAGTGGCGGCAGTTGTCATGACGACATCGACGATTGCACCGGCTTGAACGAGCTTACTGGCAACATCAGCCGCCTTGTAAGCAGCGATCGAACCGGTTACGCCAAGAATTACGGTCTTGCCTTCAAGTGGCGGACGTGAAGTGGGTTGAATTGGGCTAATCGCAGGCGACATACCTGATACCAGTCTACGCGTTGTTCATTTCGTGAACCAGTCGGAGACCTACCAGCGTTAGGTCGGGATTCACGTGGTTGAAAGACTCTGTTTGGCCGACCATCAGATTTGCGAGACCGCCAGTAGCAACCACGGTGATTTCGTCGGGAGCATCAGGATTGAGTTCAAGCTTGAATCGAGCAAGCATGCCTTCGATCATTTCGGCGAATCCGTAGACAAAGCCGGATTGCATCGACGCTACCGTGCTTCGACCGATCACACGGTCTGGTGCAACCAATTCGACGCGCCGGAGCTGCGAGGTGTTGCGGAACATGGCATCAGCTGCGATTTCCATGCCGGGTGCGATCGCACCACCGATGTAGTCACCATCTGCCGTAACGGCGTCGAACACTGTTGCAGTACCAATATCAACTACAATGCACGGCCCGCCGTACAGTTGGTGGGCAGCTACTGCATCGACAATTCTGTCGGCACCTACATCCTGAGTTCGGTCGTAATGGATTCGAATGCCTGTTCGAACTCCGGGACCGATTACGAGTGGTTCGATTGTCGTTAGCTGTGCCAGAGCGTCGACATATGCCTCAGTGAGAGGTGGAACGACAGAGCAGATTACAACGGCATCGAACGAACTCGGTTCAACGTCTTTAGATCGGAGTACGCCCTGAAGTGCCCAGGCATGCTCGTCGACGGTGCGTGTTTCGCGAGTCGCGAGTCGACAGGTGGCGGTCAATTCCTGATCGTCGAATGCACCGATCGTGATGTTCGTGTTGCCGATATCGACGGCAAGTAGGTAAGTCACTGTTTTTCAAGTATAAGAGTGTTCGATGAGAAAGCACGGGTATTTACACGCGAGCGGGTGCTTTCAGACAGCGAATACAGAGTCTGTTTAGTCGAGATCGTCCTGCATGAAATCTCGGTAGAAAATTCCAAGACGGTCGATGACGTCGGACGCACGCATTCCCGTTTCGCCAAGTTCAAGCCGTGCGAATTCGGCTGCGTAGCCGTGCGTGTAGACGGCGAGAGACGCCATTTCGAACAACTCGTTGGGCTCCTGTGCAAGTAGACCACCGAGTAGCCCTGCCAGCACGTCGCCGCTGCCGCCTTTGGCGAGACCTGTATTGATCCATGGTGAGACAGCCAATCGACCATCAGGATTGGCGATGAGCGTTGCGGCACCTTTCAGAACTACAGTTTTACCGAATTTGTTAGCGGCTTCTCGGGTAGTCGAAATACGGTTGTTCTGAACTTCTTCTGTAGTGATGCCCATCAAGCGCCCCATTTCGCCGGGATGGGGTGTCAGTACTGCCGGGTTTTCGAATCGTTCCCACCACAGATGCGAGTTGGCGAGGATATTGAGCGCATCGGCGTCGAGGACAAGCGGGAGTTCATTGTCGATCTGCGAAAGAACTATCGAGAGAAATTCAGACGAATCCGGATCGGCACCCATGCCGGGCCCGAGCACCAATGAAGTTGATCGCCGGGCGGTTTCAAGGACGATCTGTGCCGCCTCAGACGGATCGAGGTTCCCGTTCGCCGAAACTGGTAGTGATCGATACAGCGCCTCGGGCACGTTCCCGGCAATTTGGCGATACGCGGGTTCCGGTGTTGCGACGAACGTAAGCCCAACGCCGGAGCGGGTTGCTGCATCGGTCACCATTGCGACAGCGCCGAGAAATTCCTCCGAACCACCTACGATGAGTGTGGACCCGAAAATGCCTTTGTGTCCGTCGAGAGCACGTTCGGGTTGGTAGGAAGCGGCGAGATCGGAAGTTAGTAAATCCGTGTCCAGTTGAGAATCGAGACCGTCCGGAATGCCGATATCGAGGATGGATACGGTTCCGGTGATGGTTGGATCACCCACGACGGCGGGTCCGAGTTTCGGATACCCGAGCATGAGTGTGTGATCGGCGGGTAACCCGGCGACGTCGAACTTCCCAGTATCGGAATTTAGTCCAGTCGGGAGATCAAGTGCGATTACGGGCACTGCCGATTCGAGAGCCATGAACAGTATTGACGAGAGTGGTTCGGATATGGATCGAGAAGCACCAGTGCCAAGCACAGCGTCAATGATTAGATCGCTGGTTTCAAGCTGTTGCTGCAACTTCTCGGCACCTGAATTGGTCGTGCCGTCGACAACAGTAACATCGGCTTGTTCGGCAGCTGATCGTTTGGGATCGGGAGATTTTCGCACGGCGTACAGTACCGCGGTGACTTTCGCTCCCCAGGCCGTGAGATGCCGACCCACCACAAAACCGTCGGCTCCGTTGTTACCTGGCCCGATCAAGATCACGATGCGTTTGCCAAACAATTCGTTGCGATCCCAAAACTCGTCTCGAACGGCTTCGGCAACTGCAAGTCCGGCGTTTTCCATCAGTGCGTCGAGCGATACACCCGCTTCGACACAGGATACTTCGATCGCACGCATTTGGGCTGCGGTTACAAGTTTCATGGTTTCCATGCATCGTCTCGGGCTTCCCCGACTGCTGAAGCGGTAGCGAGTTTACGGGAGTGCGAAAGACTAAGGGCGATCCGGGTGATGCCCATTTTCTCGGCCCGGGCCTTGGCGGTACCGTGGAGTACAACTTCAGGTGGACCGCCACGTTTTCGTGTCACTTCGATAGATTTCCACGGAACGCCTCGCACGCCGGTTCCCAGCAACTTCATCACAGCTTCCTTTGCTGCGAACCGACTCGCTAACTGGTGGGTGCGCCCCCGGGCGTATCGCTGCTCGCTTTCGGTGAACACCTTTTCTAGGAATCGTTTTGGGTAACGCTGCAATACACCGGCAACGCGGGGAATCTCGATTAGGTCGATTCCTGTGTAGATCATGTGTGAAGAGCCTCGTTATTGGCTGTGGATGGGCTGGCAGCAAAGCGGAGTTGAATTGATGTTCAAAATAATACTGGTTAACACAATTCTCGGTTACGATTTAACACTGCAATTACGAAATACAACACGCTTAACACTTCAGTTGAGCTCAGAGCCAGTTCATTCTGGAGACCAGATAAAAGTGACAGCACGAATCATTGACGGCAAGGTAGTAGCGTCGAAGGTCCATGCAGAGGTGGCGGCAGGTGTCGCCGAATTCAGCGAACAGCACGGCACGGTTCCCGGCCTCACGGTCGTATTGATTGGCGATGATCCGGCATCGCATTCCTATGTAAAAGGGAAGGAGCGTGCGTGCGAGAAGGTTGGAATTCGCACCGAGACGATCCGACGCGACGCTTCGACCACACAGGCAGAACTGCTTGCGATTGTTGAGGGTTTGAATAACGATCCCGAAGTGAGTGGAATTCTGGTTCAACTTCCGTTGCCCAAACATCTCGATGAGGACGCCGTGATTCATGCGATCGATCCGTTGAAGGACGTCGATGGCCTGCACCCCGAAAACGCCGGATTGCTTATGCTCGGTCAGCCTCGATTCGCACCTGCTACTCCGCTCGGCGTGCAGCGAATGCTCGTCGAAGAGAATATCGATATGAACGGTGCTCAGGTGGTTATTGTTGGTCGCAGCAAGCTGGTAGGAATGCCGCTCACGGCACTTCTCCTACAAAAGGGTATCGGGGCGAACTCGACGGTTACGGTCTGTCACACCGGCACCAAAGATATGGCTGCTGAAACTCGTCGTGCCGACGTTTTGATCGTTGCAGCTGGTTTTCCTGGTGCAGTAACTTCCGGCATGGTTAAACCCGGAGCGGTGGTTATCGATGTTGGCGTGTCACGGGTGGACGACGCCAGTCGCAAGCGTGGTTATCGCCTGATCGGCGACGTAGAATTCGAGGGCTCATCTGAGGTCGCATCGGCAATTACCCCTGTTCCAGGCGGTGTTGGACCAATGACAATTTCGATGCTACTGGTCAACGTGCTCCAAGCTGCAATACTGGCCGTTTCAGACTGAAATCACACTAGAGGATCAGGGATTTTACGGTAGAATTACCGTTTTGCTCACTAGTTGTATAGTTTTACAACGTTTTAAACGTGTTTATTAGCATCCAATCACTTAGTGGCAAGTTCAACAAAAACCAGCAGAAAACCTTCGACGAAGACACCGAAGTCGTCAAAGAACGGCAAAAATGGTGCCTCCGAACTCGGCAACAGTGATATGACTGGCAAGGTCGATCGTCTCGATTTGTTCCGGCAGATGTATCTCGTTCGTCAGTTCGAGATTGCATGTGGCGAGAACTACTCGAAGGGGCTGATCCGCGGATTCCTTCACCTCTACACAGGGCAGGAGGCGACCGGAGTTGGTGCTATCTCGACTCTCGGTGACAATGACTACGTTGTTAGTCACTACCGAGACCACGGCCATGCTCTCGCACGCGGAGTCGATGTAAATCGTTTGATGGCGGAGCTGTTTGGACGTGCGACCGGAACGTCAAAGGGCAAGGGCGGGTCGATGCACATATTCGACGTCGCAAAGGGGTTTATGGGCGGTCACGCTATCGTTGCCGGACAGTTGCCGCTTGCTGCGGGGCTTGCACTTGCACAGCAATACAACAAAACCGACGGACTAACGATCTGCTTCTTCGGTGATGGAGCGACCAACCAGGGTATTTACCACGAGACGATGAATCTGGCGGCGGTTTGGAAATTGCCGATTTTGTTCTTCCTCGAAAACAACATGTACGGTATGGGCACTTCGATCGAGCGCGTGCGTGCTGGGGGCATTGATTTCTATCCGGGAATGGCGACTTACGAAATTCCCGCAGCCGAAGTAGACGGAATGGACGTTCTTGCAGTGCGAGAAGCCACTGAACTGGCTGTGGCACGAATTCGCAACGGCGAAGGGCCGCAGTTTATCGAGGCGAAAACGTTCCGGTTCGTTGGCCACTCGCTGGCAGATGGTCAGAAGTACCGAGGGCAAGAAGAGGTCAAGGAGTGGGAACGACGCGATCCGATCAATGTCTATCCGACCCGACTTCTCGAGATGGGGATAGCCAAGTCCGATCAGATCGACCAAATCAAAACGGAGGTCGACGAAGTGGTGGCAAAGGCAGTTGAATTCGCCGAGCAGAGCCCCGAACCCGAACTATCTGAGATCCACAACGACGTGCTCGCCTAATTCATATGCCAGAAATTACTCTCAGAGATGCACTAAAACGGGCTATCAAGGAAGCACTCGAGAGCGACCCTAGCGTTTTCATGATGGGCGAAGACATCGGTGAATACGGTGGTGCGTA
This sequence comes from uncultured Dehalococcoidia bacterium, assembly GCA_913052475.1. Lineage (GTDB taxonomy): Bacteria > Chloroflexota > Dehalococcoidia > Lucifugimonadales > Lucifugimonadaceae > Lucifugimonas. The sequence continues at coordinate 12,613 of CAJXEJ010000031.1, read as the reverse complement.
CGCCGTTACAGATGGCTTACTCAAGAAATTCGGTCCCGATCGAATCAAGGACACCCCGATTTCTGAACAAGCCTTCGTTGGCGCCGGAATTGGTGCCGCAGTTGCTGGACTTCGACCGATCGTCGAGTTCATGTCGATATCTTTTTCGCTGGTTGCCTTCGATCAGATCGTGAATATGGCTGCGAACCTGCGCTACATGTCGGGTGGACAGATCAGTGTGCCGATGGTGATTCGGGCGCCAACCGGTGCCGGCGTACAACTCGGTGCGACGCACTCACAGAGTTTCGAAACGTGGCTGGCTGAAGTTCCCGGTATGAAGGTTGTATGCCCGTCGAATCCATATGATGCTCTTGGTCTCATGCGATCGGCGATCAAGGACAACAATCCGGTGTTTGTTGCCGAGCCTGCGCTTCTCTACGGGGAAAAGGGTGAGATCCCTGACGACGACTACGAGATCGAGATTGGCAAGGCCGATGTAACCCGAGAGGGTAGTGACATCACGCTGGTTTCGTACGGATATGGTATGCGACCAACAAACGAGGCCGCCGACAAACTCACTGAGCGCGGCGTTTCTGTCGAGGTCATCGATCTTCGTTCGCTGAGTCCGTTCGACATTGATTCGATTGTTTCGTCGGTTCAGAAGACCAATCGTGTCGTTCTTATCGACAACGCCCGTCGAAATGGTGGCGTAATGGCGGAAGTTGCGGCCGATCTTCAGCAGTGTGCATCGGAATGGCTCGATGGCCCGGTGATGCGTGTTGGGTCTGTCGATGTTCCGTGGCCTTACAGTCGTAGTCTCGAACAAGAGGTCCTGATGGACGCCGACGATGTGCTTGTCGCCGTTGCCGAGGGTTACGGACTGTAAGTCGGCTCGGTCGCTCGACCAGCGTATCTCCCTCGCCAATTCTTGTGAGTCGATCTGAACAATTCCCGATAACGCGATAACATCTGTTCAGCTAGAGTGACTTTTACTACGACTAGACCATTTCCCGAAGTTTGGCGACTGGGTGCAGGGAGGACCGATTCAATGAGTGTGCTTGAACTCGATCTCCACCTAAACGCGCCCAACTCGGAACCCACCGGCAACTCTTGTTAGTCGATCGTTTCCCTCATCTAGGTATCTATGTTGAGGTGTGCGGTAGATTTCCCCGAGTGCCCAGAGTTGTTCACGGACTTCAAGAAACACCCATGTTGAACAACTTTTCTCAGCAAGACGAAAGTCTAGATAACCCGACAGCTCCAGCGAGCTCGCCTGATCCGATCCTGAACGCGTGCGATGCGGAGTTTTCGAATCTTGCGCAGTACGGTCTCAGCGTCGATGTTCGTGAGCGGCTGATTGCTATTACTTCCAAAGATGCAGATCTCGTGCCCGGCCGAGTAGCCCGAGTCGATGGAATAACAACATTCGTCCACTCTAATTCGATCGACTACCGGGCAGTGAGCACTTTTGCTCGAATCACCCACGAGGGCGAATTTGAAATCGAACCCGCCCAACCGACCGTTGGTGACTGGGTTCTTATTCGGCCCGGGGAGAATCAGAATCCTGACGAGATTGAACTGGTATTGTCACGTTCATCGTTGCTGGTTAGGAAGCGAGTACAACGTGGCAAGGAAGAGGGAGACGAGCAAGTACTAGCTGCCAACGTCACTACGGCGTTTGTGGTTCAGGCTGCGACATATCTCAATGTTGGTCGACTTGAACGCGAGATTGCACTGGTGTGGGGTAGCGGCGCGATTCCGGTGGTGGTCATTTCGAAAACTGACCTGCTTGAAGAAGATGACCTGACTGATCTGATTGAGCAGGCAAGACTCTCGGCACCTGATGTCGAGGTATTTGCCGTGAGTGGAATTACCGGCGAGGGCACGGACTCCCTGCACCAGTACACCGAAGCAGGATCGTCGGTTGTTTTGATCGGTGCTTCGGGGGTTGGAAAATCGACGCTCGTGAACCAATTGATGGGTCACGAAGTGATGGATACAGGAGAAATTCGTGAAGGCGATAACCGAGGTCGGCATACGACAGTTACTCGACAGTTGTTACCACTGCCGAACGGGGGTGTATTGATTGATACCCCTGGCATTCGAACGATTGGACTCGTTGCGGGGAGCGAAGAGGCACTCGGCAAGACATTTTCTGAGATCGAAGAGTATCTGGGTGAGTGTCGATTTCGCGACTGTGGGCACACTTCGGAACCAGGATGCGCAATTCTCGAAGCGATTGCCGACGGCCGTCTCTTAGAAGCGAGATTCGATTCGTACAAACGGATGGGTCGAGAGTTGCAGCACGAGGAAACGAAGAACGATCCAGCGGCCAAGATTGAGCATCAGAGAAAGATGCGGATTCGTGCCAAGGCATCCCGACAAAAATCCCGCGTAGAGAACCACGAAAAATCCTGATTTAAGATCGCCTAATGCCGGCTATTTTGCTCTCTTGAGTCAGAATCTTGTGTACCCTCTATCAACGGGTCTTTTAAGACCCGCCAGGCAAGTGCGCCAGACGTACATTTTTTCGAACTAATCGTTCCCGCAGGAGTGCGAATTTGATCAGTGAAGTGACTATGCCTTCGATGGGTGCCGACATGACCGAAGGCATGATCGCCAAGTGGTTAATGGCGGAGGGTGACGCAGTTAGCCGTGGCGATAAGCTCGCTGAGATCGAGACCGATAAGACGGTCGTCGAGATGGAAGCGTATTCCGAGGGACTACTTCGAAAGATCGTTGTTTCCGAAGGCATACTTGTTGAGGTCGGCACTGTGATCGCATTTATCGGCGACGCTGATGATGAAGTTCCTGAAGTTGCGGAGACCGCTCCGGCTGCGGAAGCTTCGAAGGAGGAAACGGCTCCCCAACCGGCAACAGCCCAACCTGCACTGACTCCCACACCTGTTCAGCAGACAGCTCCAACATCTGCTCCTACACCGGTCGCATCAGCTGCCGCTGGTGGACGTGTAAAAGCGTCACCGATCGCCCGAAAAATCGCCGAAGAAAAGGGTATCGATATTGCCGCCGTTTCCGGCACCGGACCGGGCGGGCGAATTACAAAGTCTGATGTAGAGAAATTTACTCCTTCACCGGCATTTGCAGCTTCAGGTGGTCGAGCACCAGCCGTGATGGACGGCTCGGATACTCCGCTATCTTCGATGCGGCAAGCGATCGCACGGGTTACGGTGAAGTCCAAGACCAAATCGCCGCATTACTACGTGACGCACGAAGTGAACATGAGACCAGCCATGACCTTTCGAGCGCAACTCAACGAAGCGATTGCTGACGATGGCGATCGAGTCTCCGTGAACGACATGGTTCTCAAGGCGATAACGACTGCGCTGCTGAGGTATCCGAAGTGGAATTCCACGTTTGATGGCGACAAGCTGATTGGTCATTCCGACATCAACCTCGGAGTTGCGATTGCGCTTGAGGAAGGACTGATTGTCCCAGCGGTCATCGGCATTCAGAACATGTCGCTGATCGAGATTTCAAGAGCAGTTCGAGACGTGGGTAAACGCGCTCGTGGCGAGGGTGGTTCGTTGACTCAGGCCGAAATGACGCAGGGGACGTTTGGTTCGTCGAACCTCGGTATGTTTGGCACCGATACTTTTGCAGCGATTATTGTTCCTCCGAACGCGGGCATCATCGCTGTCGGCACGGTCAAAGAAGTACCGGTCATCGAAAACGGTCAGATCGTGCCTGGAAAAACGATGAACGCAACGATCTCTGCAGATCACCGTGTTGGCGACGGTGCCGAGGCGGCGATACTCATGGGTGAGTTCCAGAAGACGCTAGAAAATCCTGCCAGATTGATGCTGTAGGCATCACGAACGAGGTGGGCTCGCGAAAGTTGGCAGGCACGAGACGGTGAAACGCATTCTCCCCGCTTGTTGAGTGGGGTAATCGATAGGCTCACGGATCATGTACGTACGGGAAACATTCAACACTGAAGAGCGATCTATACTCGGTCGGTTTTTCACGAACGTTGATGGCCCGGTCTTTGCCCTGACCAATTTGCCTGAAGTCGTGAAAGGTGCGTTGTTCGCCCGTTACAGCCGTTCGCCGAAATCATTGCGCCGCTTATTTCTGGACGAGTTCTACGACCAGCCGGAAATTCCGATCGATGAGATAGCGGAGGATTCTGATAGCCAGGCGATGGTTGCGCTGAACAAGGCTGAGGGATTGTATGATCGTGTTTTCTCACAGTTTGGCGACGATTCGGTTGCCCAGCTCGGTGGTGCGCATATCGCCTGCGAGCAGGCTTCGAATCTGCTCACAAAGGTTCTTGAATGGGGAAGGCTTGCTGCGTATCTGGAGCAGTCGACCCGGTACATCTTTTACGATCAGAAACTGGGCGATAACTACCGATATATTGCACCGCCAGAGATCGAGACGGGACCGCTTGTTGCCGAGTACCGACAGACGATCGACTGGCTGTTCGAAGAGTATTCAGAACTGGTCCATAAGTGTGTGCCGTTCTTTGAAGAGCAATTCCCAAGAGAAAAGGGAGATTCCAAGTTCATATACACCGCTTCGATTCGAGCGAAAGCATGCGATTCAGCACGGGGTTTACTTCCGGCATCGACGACTTCCAACGTAGGGATATTTGCGTCTGGGCAGGCGTACGAAATGATGCTGATTCGGATTAACAGCCACCCGCTCGAAGAGGCGCGTGACTATGCCCGAATGATGCTGGAAGAACTTCGCAAAGTGATTCCATCGTTCCTGAAACGGGTCGACCTTCCAGATCGTGGTGGTGCGTGGTCGGGCTATTTCCAGGAGAACCACGAAGCGATGGAGCGCATCGCATCAAGCATCGAGACCGAACCTGAGGGTATCGATGAAGTCACGCTCGTCGAATGGGATCGCTACGCTGAGAACAAGATCGTAGCAGCAGCTCTGTACGCCCATACCGATTTACCCGATTCGCAGTTGCAAACGATTGTGAATGGGATGAGCGATGGCGACAAGGCAGAGGTAATTCGTGCCTACACTGGTGATCGTCAGAACCGACGACACAAACCCGGTCGGGGAATGGAGCGCTCGTTCTATCGCTTTGATGTACTGTCGGATTTTGGTAGCTTTCGTGATCTACAACGGCACAGGATGCTTACGCTCGATTGGCAACGTTTGGGCGTGAAGCACGGATATGCGACTCCCCCGGCGATCGAAGAGGTCGGTTGGACGCAGCGTTGGGACGATGCGATGGGTCGGATGAGCGACTTCCATGACACGGTGATGAACGAGCATGGTCCAGACGTTTCACAGTATGTCGTTCCGTTCGGTTACAAACTTCGCTACTCGATGCAGTTCAACGCTCGCGAAGCGTTTCACATGCTCGAACTCCGCACATCGCAGCAGGGGCATCCCGACTATCGCCGGGTGTGCCAATTGATGCACAACCTGATTCGTGACAAAGCGGGGCACACCGCTCTCGCCGACGCGATGTCGTACGTCGATCACGGGTCATACAATCTTGAGCGGCTCGAGGCGGAGCGTAGGGCGGAGCAGCGTCGAGAAGCATCGGCTTCAGCGGAATAACGGGCTGGCTCGCTGCATTGCTTTTTGATTCACCAACGTGTGATTTCTTGAGCGCGGGCGCGACACTGCGCCAGATCCCTCCTTCTTCGGGAAATCGAGTGTTGTTGCCCATCTAATTTCCAGAGTGCCGCCGAGAGATATGGGGTAGTGTCGCGTGTGGGTTGAATCCTCGGGCACATCGTTCATCCCCGCCGAAGATTCCTCCACTTCGCTTTACTCCGGTCGGGAAGTGCGGAGTGGTAGTTGGGCGAATTAGTCGCTTTTGGTTCGCGTCATTAGCCATGCGGGGGCGAGTGCGACCGCTGAGAGAATTGCACTGTAGAGGTAGAAGCGGGTGAAGACGTCGACTCCGGCGTTTGTGGCTGAGTCGATTATCTGTTGCTGAACATCGGGATCGAGTGAGAACGCGGGCACGTCGGCAACGAGGTCCTGGAACTGAACTGTACCCAGAGCTGTCATTGCTGCGAGACCGGCTGTCATGCCAACCATTCGGGAGACGCTTAGCAACGCCGACGCAGCACCTCGCTGATCAGCCTGGACGCCCCAGAGAGCCGTTTCAGCGATTGGGGAAACTAGTAATCCGAGTCCCAGACCGGTGATCGCCAGGTGGATCGTCAGCGCAGGTTCGGCGATATCAGTTGTCCAGCTAGAGAGAAGTAGGAAACCTACTGTCGTGATGACCAGTCCGGCGAGCGCGGGTATGCGTGTTCCATAGTGCTGAGTGATGTATCCGCCGATCAACGCACCGAGGCTGATTGCGATTGTCATTCGCAGCAACTGCAATCCACCTTCCAGCGGCGATTTTGCAAAGACTGACGCTGCCATCAACGGAACTGTCACCATTCCGATAATCAGCACGGCTCCGACAAGGAAATACGTCAGGTTGGAGTAGTTGAATGTCGGTAGTTTGAATATCGACGGAGGGAACAATGGATCCGGTGCACGATTGTTCAGGAACACCAGTGCTGCGAAGAGTCCGGCTGTCGCTATCAACGACACTGCCATCAGGGCGTCGGGTTCACCGATTCGGACGAGTCCAATCGTCAACAGTGTGAGACTTGCTGCGAAAACCGTTGCAGTTGGAATATCGACTTTAACGTTGTTTCGTTTGCCCGGCGGATTGCGCATTATCCAAATCACAGCAACCACAGTGAGAGGGATATTCAGCCAGAACGCCCATTCCCACGAGAGCCACGTTGTGATTCCGCCTCCCCAGAGAGGTCCGAAGACTCCCCCAGCCTCGGCGCTTGCACCGATCAATCCGTAGGCGATCGCGCGATGTTTTCCATCGACAAGTTCGCCTACGGCTGCGATCGAAATAGGTATCATCGCTCCGCCGCCGATCGCTTGGAACACTCGCGTACCTACTAGCCAGTTGTACTCCGGTGCGCCACCGTAGAGCAGCCTCGGGATATCAGGAGAAATCGCGACCAGGGCTGATCCCAGCGTGAAAACAGCCATGGCCAGCAGGAACACTCGGCGGTATCCGGTGCGGTCAGAAATTCGCCCCATGAGAGGCATTGCTGCTGTGTATCCGATGAGATACCCAGTTATCGACCACGAAGCTCGATCGAGTTCGCTCACGCCTACCCTGAGGTCGGCCAGCATATCCGGGAGGAGGGTTACAACAACGGTCTGGTCATCGGCAGCGATGAACACGCCGAAGCACAACGGCAGAAGCAGCTTGTAGGGGGTGATGATTTGCCGGAGTTTGGTAAACATCGGCTAGATAGGTGGTTTGAGTGAAGTCTGGTTGTTGAATTTAGATAGCGTGATAACCCGAATGTAGTCGGGTTCGTCTCCGGGTTGAACCACGCCCGAAATGACGATTTTTTTCAGCAGATTGTTCGAGGAACCCAGAGTGAGAACTACGTTCGGGATGGCGTTGGGCTCAACAGAACCGACCAGTGCGGCGAGTGATTGGGCAGGTATGTGTCCCGAAATAACGACTTCACCGTTCGAGGGGCCGCTCGCCGGGTAGATCGGTTGTTGAGTATCGCCCAGAATATCGGCGACCAGCCTGACTGGATCGAGGAATGAGAATGGGCTGTCTTCGGGGGCTATTTCCGACCAGACGCCTGTGAGTGGGTTGGTCATCCATGTCTGTTCACCGATCACTACTGCTTCGACTCTCACGAACGCACGACCGATGTTCGCTTCAGCCTCAAGATCGAGTCCGTTTGTTGCCACGAGTCCACCGGCCCGAATGAGATCGAGTGCTCCGGAAAGAGTGGTGTGCCCGGAGTCGTGGGTTAATTCAAAGCTGAAACTATCGAGACCGGCCATTGCCGTTCGTGATAACTCGACCATCTCGGCAGCGGTTGCCTGCGGTGTGGGCGGCACTGGTGTCGGCTCTGATTTTGAGCAGCCGAATAGCGCGGTGGCGAGCAAAGCAGCCGCGAACAGAAGAATTATCGGGATGTGGCTGGAGCGAACGGTGATCATTTCAGAGTCAGTAGCGTAACCCAGGACCATCGACAATTTCCTGAATAATCGATAACGATCAGTTTGTTTCGGCTGAAAGAACCATCGTTCCAGTTAGGTCGTTTCTGATGCTATCAACTCGTTACGCTCATGAATACGTTCTGAATTACTTCTTCCGATCCGATGGGGTCGTTGAGGATCCGAACGGCAAGCACGAATACTCGCCGACCGTACCGGTCGTACAAAATCACGAGTGCTTCTCGATCCTGTTTACCGGTCTGCGCAAGTAATTCCAGATCATCTGCACTCTGGTAGTTCAAGCGGTACATCCCGTCCAATCAAGACCCGACCGACCGTGCAGTGCGTTCACTGTGCGTGAGCGCGTCTAGTCATTCGGTTATCAGTAGAGAATGCGTCAAGTTCGTGGAAGCGGTTTTCGCATTTTCCACAAATTATCAGGCCAGTTACTCGAGCGAGTCTTCCGGGCCGCGCGTGGTGAGTGCTTTTAGTTTGCGGAGTGCGCTCTCTGCTTGCTCGGTGTTTGATCCGGCGGGGGCACGCTCGAGGAACTGGGTGAGGGAATCGACCGCATCGCCGAAGTTTCCGATTTTTGTTTGCAGATGTGCCAGTTCGCTGAGGTTGCGGAGGTTCGATGGGTCGAGCAGTTGAATGCGCTCGGAGGCAGAAAGTGCCAGCTCGTATTGTTTGTGCTTTTCGTGGGCAACTTTGAGGTTGCTGAGAAGTCGGCGGAGCATCACTCGTTTGGATGCTGGTGTTAGGAATTTGCATTCTAAATCGTCAATGTCGCCATTCTTCACACGATCTTTGCCCAGAATGTTAGTGATGCATTCTTTTCTGGAAAGCAGACCACCCCGGTGGAATGGATCGATGTAGATTCTTTCTTCATCTGATCCGATCGCCACTACGAAGTGCTTGCGTAACGATATGCCGTCGACTGCCACTCCTGCGACTCTTGCGACCTCTATGTAGAGGATCGACAGCGCAACCGGATTACCTTTGAGGCGATCAATAACCTCATTCAAGTGGCTATTGTCGGGATCGAAGTAGTTCTTGCTGTCGCCAGAGAATCCGGCTTCGTCGAACAGTACTTCGTGCATAGCGCCAACGAAATCGTAGTTCGTGTGGTGTGCTGCGAGGCGAGATTTAACTCGGGAGCCGAACTGGGCGATACGACCCTGATAGGCGATAACGTCAAGATCGGGGAATTCAGTCGCCGCCGCGTAGAGACTCGCCGCGGCGAGGTTTATTTCGTCATCCGGGCATCGAATGCTCCGGGCGAAATTTTCTTTCGGAGTGAGCGAACTTGTTCCCAAAACTTACAGCTAATTCCTGCGCACTTGTGCGTTACTTTCAATCTGGAATAGGCGCATTCTAGCTGCCTCGGCGTGAAGCCGCAAACTCTGATCGGTATGGATCGTGCGGGTGATTTGACACGATCCTTCTTGCTTGTAAAACTTGTGGTAGGCGGAGTGTTGTTTCGCCAGTGTTGCCAGTACGTTTTGCAGCACGCGGGGAGCTCGGGTAGCCGGGCTGAGAGGGCAGACGAAAATACTCTGCCAACCCTTGAACCTGATCTGGGTAATTCCAGCGTAGGAAAATGGCTCGAGTGCCATATCCAAGCGTCAATTACCCGGAGTAGCTAGCTGGGATTGCGTGATTGAGATGACCTCGACCCCTCAAGCATCTCGAACGGAAAACAACGAATCAGTCGATTCTGAATGCGCGCTCCTCTCCGTCTCGGGTGTGGGATTCGACTATGACAATGCGGCAATTCTCGAAGATGTAAGTTTGTCGGCCGAACGCGGTGAGTTCGTTGCTCTTGTTGGCCCTTCGGGCTGCGGGAAGAGCACGTTGCTCAATTTGATTTCTGGAGTGCTGACAGCGCGTGAGGGTACGATCGTCTCCAGCGGGTTGGTTACGCGAACCGAACGTCTGGGCAACATTTCTTATATGCAACAGAAAGATTTGCTGCTGCCTTGGCGGTCGGTTGCTGGTAATAGTCGAATGGGGCTTGAGCTTCGTGGGATCGGCCGCGCTGAATCGGATATCGAAGTCGAGAGACTCGCTGGGTTGTTTGGACTGACTGATGTTATTGATTCGATGCCATGGCAGCTTTCCGGTGGGATGCGTCAGAGGGTCGCTTTGTTGCGTGCGGTTTTGCCCGACAACCCGGTGTTGCTGCTCGATGAACCGTTCGGTGCTCTCGACGCCATTACACGGCGGTCATTGCAACAGTGGTTACTCAACGTGCTCGACACGTCGAACAAGGTTGTGCTGCTGGTAACACACGATGTTGAAGAGGCGATTCTTCTGGCAGATCGTGTACTTATGATGGCTCCAAATCCGGGTCGGATCGTTGCTGAAGTGGAGGCAAAATTCGGCGATTCGATTAGCGAATCCGACCTCTCCACATCGCCAGAGTTCATCGAACTGAAGAAACACATTCTTAACCTACTTAGCGATCAGGAGAATATCCAATGAACCTCTTGAACACATGGTTTGGAAACTGGCGATCAAGTGTTGTCGGCTGGCTACCTGCGATCGCAACCACCATAGCGCTGGTCGTGTTGTGGGAGGTGTTGGTTGAGGTGTTGGATGTACAGCGATGGCTGCTTCCTGCACCGAGCGTTATTTTGACCGAGTTGTCTGATTCGTTCGGTCTGCTGACGCGTCATGCGGGTATAACGCTGATCGAAATAGTTATCGGATTCGCTGTTTCGGTGAGTCTCGGTGTAACGATAGCGTCGGGGATTGTTTGGTCGCGCACTGTTGAACGATCAATTTACCCGATCATCATCGCTTCCCAGACGATACCGGTTATCACGTTGGCACCACTTTTGATCATCTGGGTCGGCACCGACATCATGTCGAAAGTGATCGTGATCGTGCTGTTCACGTTCTTCCCGATAACGATCAGTCTCGTTTCTGGATTACGGTATGTCGATCATGAGATGGTCGATATGCTCCGAACGCTCGGAGCGTCGTCGTGGCAGACGTTCATCAAGCTGATGATTCCGTCAGCGTTGCCAAGCTTCTTCGCCGGCCTGAAAGTCGCAGCGGTGGTTTCAGTGATCGGTGCGGTAATCGGTGAGTGGTTTGGTGCCAGTTCAGGGCTCGGCTTCTTGATGAAGATTGCGGGCCCCCAATTTCAAACGGCGAGAGTCTTCGCCGCAATTGTTGTGCTCTCGATACTGGCGATAGGGCTGTTTGCTGCAGTCGTCGCCATCGAAAAATGGGTGCTTAGAAAGTATCCGCCAACTGCGAATCAGGTAGTTCGGTTAGGAGAATCATGAAAAAGCTAGTGTTGCTTGTAGCAGTAATCGCATCGATGTTTATTGCTGCGTGCGGTAGCGGTGATCCCGAAGATATTGTGGTCACTCTGGACTGGTTCCAGAACGCCAACCATGCAGGAATTTACGAAGCGGTTGATAAGGGTTACTTCGAGGACGAAGGACTAAACGTTTCGGTTGTTCCACCGGCCGATCCCTCGGCGATTCTAAGTCTTATCGCAAGTGGTGAGAGCGATTTCGCCATGTACTACCAACCCGACCTGCTTCAGGCGAGGAACGAAGGCATTCCGGTTGTTGCAGTTGCCGGAGTGGTACAGCGCCCTCTGAATTCCATGATGGCTCTGAAATCGTCGGGTATCACGCGTCCTGCTGATCTTGCCGGCAAGAAGGTCGGAACTCCCGGACTACCGTGGAATGAGGCGATGCTCACTACCATGCTGGAGGCGGATGGCCTTTCACGTGACGACGTCGAGTTGGTCGATATCGGGTGGACGCTAAACCAATCGCTAATGGCTGGCACGGTCGATGCCGTGATCGGTGTGTACTGGACGCACGAGCTGATTGTTCTCGAGAACGAGGGATACGAGACAAACGTTTTGTTGCCCGACGACTGGGGCGTTCCGAGTTACTACGAATTGATTCTCGTAACTTCAGAGAAGACCGTGAAAGACCGACCCGAGATGGTCGAGAAATTTGTGAAGGCGTTCAACAAGGGTTACGGGCAGGCTTTGGATGATCCACAGGGATCGATCGATACGCTGATTCGGTTGAATCCGGATGCCGAGATCGATGAGGCAGTTGATCGTGCAGGTGTTGATCTATTGGTACCGCTGTGGGAGTCGAACGGTCAACCGGTTGGTTCGCTCGTTGGCGAACGCTGGGACTCGCTTGGCGACTGGATGAAAGCACAATCACTGATCGACACTTCGGTCGTTCCCAGTGATGCGTTTGATTCGAGCTTTGGAGACTAGGTGGCGTTGCCACCTAGTCTCCGGCAGGATGCGAGTTGGCTTAATCGCCAATATCAAGCCGGTGGGTGAGGTTCCACCACGCCCTGATCGGGAGGGAGTTTGATCGGGGTGTTCGGCGTTATCGATGTGACAAGCTGACGATTTTGGTCTGTTGGATGAGTAGCGAGGATTCTATTAAGGCTTATAAGGCTTTTGTGCGAAAGGGTCTCTTAATACGGTCAACGATAGAATGTCCGCTCTCCTCCTTGGAACAGCCATGGCCCTTCACCACATTTGTCATCATTAATCGCCTCCACCGTAAGCGCTGTCCCATCTTCAGAGAGCCACAATATGAGAGTCTTTTCTATTGTCAATTCAGAATCCTCGTTCCAAGATTTCCCA
>CAJXEJ010000030.1 GCA_913052475.1 uncultured Dehalococcoidia bacterium | reverse complement strand
AGTGACAATATAACAACCCAATTCTATTAGCACTATTTCACAGCCCAATCCACCCAAGCAAATCCGAAGCCTCGTACTCCCGTACCTGAATAAGGGACAGTCACGATCTTTGTCGGGTCGTCCGCTTCGATCATTAACAGAGATGGCCTGACCCTCCAAGAGGTATGAAAAGCTATTGTTCTACCATCTGGTGACCACTCTACTGCTCCTTCAGGTGTTGGATACCAAGGAGATACATGCCACGGATTCTTTTTGGCTTTTTCACCCACCCATACCTCCACGGAATCATAATTATTAAACCCATCAGAATCAGCGAAAAATAAGAATTGTTCTCCAGTAGGCGACCATTTAGCACTCCCACACGGTTTGGGTTCACTCAATTTTTCGGAATCAAATGGACAATCCATCAGTTTTTCATATTCGCCGGAATCGATCTGAATCTCCCAGATACCGCGCTTGCATTCCGCGTTCTGATGAGCTGAAACTGTGATCGCATCGCCAGAGGGTGACCATACGGCCCCTTCAATGATCGAACCATCAAAATCGTCACAATCAAAAAACCGGTTAATCGGTAGGATTTGCTGCGGTTCGAAATGATCTGACTGAAGTGTTGCGGCAATCGTCCATATCCCATTGCAAGCCGCTTTTTCCTCTCTCGTGGTGTCTTCTGGTAAACGCATTCCCGTTTGATAAGCACACCTCTGTCGAATCAAAATAGAAGATCCATCGGGAGACCACTGGTGTTGTGAGATTATCGCGGCATCATTCTCCGAGCCATGTATAACACGAGAGCTCATCGACTCCAGATCTACTACGACTATATACCCGCCATCCTGACATCTCTTTCTCACAAGCCCAGTAGTCTCAATGGATTCTTGATACTGGGCTTCTTGCCAACACGGTTCGATATAACTCAGTTTGGACCCGTTAGGTGAAAAGTTCGTCTGAAGACCCTGCGGCCCATCGAAAAGGGGATTCTTACCGAAGTCGACCACCACACGAATAGACCTGGTGGCGACATCGATTAAAACTATTTGCCAAAATTTGGGTTCACAATCCGCCTGACTTTGCGGTGGTGCCGGCAAAGGTGATACTCCGGGCCGCTGATTCGGTAATTCATAGCCAATAAATGTTTCGCAGAAATGCTCGTTCGTCCTGTAGATCAAGATTTCAGTACTTTTCGGTCGGGATCCCAGTACATATTCTTGGACAAGGTCGGTCTGTGTCAGATTACAAGCGTGATGGTGAAACTCATGAACTTTCTCCTCACCGGACATTTTCGGTCCGACCTCATACGTGTTTACTCCTGCTTCCATATCGGCAGCAGGGTCCATCCCAGGGGCTAATGTGATCAGATTGCCCATCTGGTCTTCTAGCGAGACATTGGCTTCAGTTATTGGGATAACCCACACTTCGTTAAGCCCGCTCCCCCAATATGGGCTCCACCTGTTAACTGCTACCGCTGGTCCCACCTTGACCGGACAGTTCGAAGTGATATCAGCACTAGGTTCACTCTCAACAGTTAATTCTTCTTCCGACGCTACCACAGAGGCGAGTTCCGATGAATCAGGTTTAGTTACCAAGGGTTTCGAAAGCTGAGTCGGTGTAGGATCTGATCGTAAATTATCTTGAGTGGATACTGTCGCAATAATTACCTTGTCGATAGCATCTGGCTGACTGCCTGGTTGCCTGTGGCTGGCTTGCTGTGGTGTCGCCATCTGATCTGAAACACACCCAATTGCAACCGCTACTATCAGCAGCGAAACGAGTGTAAATCTCCGTAGCTTGAACATTCCAATACGCTAACAGGCAAAGGCGCTGCTTCTACCCAATGCCTGTGAGTTAACTGTGAGCAGTAGCCTGTAACTCAGCACCCTGACACCCACCATCTATTTGAATAATGGTGCTTGCCGGTATCGGCGGTAGGTGTTGTCAGTACTTCCAGAAGCCGACTTAATTCGGGCTATTGGAACAGTATTGGAACAATTAACAGAAAAGCCCCCGCATTTTTGCAAGGGCTTCTCCAGTTTGGTGGCAGCTTGGTGGGCGATGGGGGACTCGAACCTCCGACCTCTAACGTGTGAAGCAAGCGCTCGACGCGACTTGGATTTCACGCCGAGCGTTCTTTGATGCGGATGTACCGTTCTTCCAATTTGTTCTGTGGGTGATATTCATTCATGGTCTAATCATTGCAAGCGTAATTATGTTTTTCGGATCACTGTGGGCATTGCCTATTGGACTCCGAAAACGAATATCCGACTACCGTAAAAGTTGATGGTTCTGGCACTCGAGGCGATCAAGATGCTCATACATGAACGTGAACATCTTGATCACCAAGAACTGATGACCTACCAGATGGACCCTAGCTAAGTCAGCTTCCTCGGTTTGCTGCCACTTTGCTGCCGGATGGTGCAACATCGTCCGGTATTCAGCGTCGCTGCACGGCAGTTGTTGAGTACCATGCAACAGGATGCGACACTCAACGGACGGATGGCGTACAACTTTTAATCCGCAGGTCGTGGGTTCGATCCCCACAGGGCCCACCAAACTCGCATATCATCCCTGCTGATACCACCCCGAATGCGGCTATGGAAAGTGGACCCAGATGCCTGACGATCAACGTGTTGTGCCAGACTCAGTCTTGGACTCACTCACAGGAATAAGCACAGCGACCGCCTGCGCTACGCTCCACACAATGGGTATGCGTAACACGTTCATGAAGGGGTTGAAGCCGCTCGCATCCCTTGGTCTCGGCAAGCGCCTCGTTGGTCGAGCGCTCACGATGCGATGGATTCCGTATCGCGAAGATCTTGCAGAGGAAGAAGTGTCCGTGGTGGATGGAGTGGACGCGTTCCGCCGCGCAATCGAGCAAATTTCACCGGCCGACGTGTTCGTCGTGGACGCCATGGGTGACCTCGATTCAGGGACACTCGGCGACATACTTTCCGCACGTGTGAAGTACCGCGGCGCTGTTGCGGCTGTGGTCGACGGAGCTGTCCGGGACGCTCCTTACATCCAAGATGTCGGACTGCCTGTTTTCGTGAAAGGCGTTCATTCTGCGTTTGGGATAAGAACGTTGTGGCCGGGCGATCTCAATGTGCCGATCCAATGCGGCGGAGTGGCAGTAATTCCCGGCGATGTGATCCTGGCTGACGATGAAGGCGTCGTCGTCATTCCCGCCGCCTACGCCGAGCGAGTGGCTGCGGTCGGGGCCGAAACCGAGGAGCGTGAGTTGTTCATACGGCTGAAGGTCGAAGAAGGGCACTCTGTAAACGATGCCTACCCTCCGACCGGAGCGCTGCTGGACGAATTCGAGAAATGGAAGCAGGCCCGCTCTCGCTAGCCCAGCGTCTTTTTTATTGCCTCCATGATGCCGTCTCGCGTCGGGTAGACCAGTTTTTCGAGCGACTGTGCGAACGGAATGTGGACCTGCTTTGATGCAACTTTTTGCATTGGCGCTTGCAAATCCCAGAACGCCTCTTCACCAACGATCGACATGATCTCGCTGGCCGCGCTGCAAACCTTTGCCGCCGGGTCTGCAACCACGAGTCGACCTGTCTTCGCTACCGAATTCAGGATAGTCACTTTGTCTAGCGGTACGAGCGTACGTGGGTCGATGACCTCTACCGAAACACCCTCTTTCGCCATCTCTTCAGCTGCAGCGATCGCATGCGGCACCGAACCGGCAATAGAAACCACCGTCACATCAGTACCGTCCCGAAGAATGTTCGCAACGCCAAAAGGCACGGTGAAGTCGGGGTCATCAGGAACTTCGCCCCGCGTACCTAGCAGGGTGCCATCCTCGAAAACGATTACCGGATCATCGTCCAGGATAGCGGTTTTCATCAACCCTTTCGCATCGGCGGGCGTGCCGGGAGCGACAACCTTGAGACCACCGATATTCATAAAAACCGGATATGAGCGGTCCGAGTGATGAGCAGCACCACCACCGCCGTAGTACATCACAGCGCGATAGACCACCGGCAACGTAGCCTGTCCGCCGAACATATATCGCATCTTCGCTGCCTGTGATACGAGCTGATCCATACCAACCCACATGAAACTCGTGAGCGTTTCCACAATAGGTCGCATTCCCACAGCAGCCGCTCCTACTGCTGCGCCGAAAAATCCGTTTTCGGACAACGGTGTGTTCAAGATCCTGTCATCGCCGAATTCGTCGTGTAATCCCGTGGCGGCGCCATAAACGCTGGCTCGCACGTCTTCGCCCATCAAAAAAACCTTGGGGTCGGCCCGCATTTCTTCCGAAATTCCCATACCCAAAGCCTGCATGAACATTTTTTCCGTCATTAGTTGCTGTCCAAATTAATTGATCGTTGTAATTGAGAATTGATGTGCCCGCGGACGGGAAATGCGATGAGCACAGCTAAACCACTGGCATTTCACTGGAGAACATATCCTTGTAAAGCTCCGACTCATCGGGGAACGGGCTATTACGAGCGAATTCTGCAGCTTCTTCCACTTCAACCTGTGCTGCCAAGCTGATCGCATCGCATTCCGCTTGTGTTCCCGAGCCGCTGTTTACGATGCTCTTTGTAAGAAGATCAAGCGGGTCACGCTGGCGCCATTCGTCGATCTCGCTGTCCTCTCGATATTCCGATTTGCGAATTTTCTCGAGACCAAGAGAGTGATCCTCGAAGCGGTAAGTGAGGGCTTCGATCAGGGTAGGTCCTTCGCCATTTCGGGCTCGCTGAACCGCTTGGGATGTTGCCTCATACATAGCGATGGCGTCCTGCCCATCCACCAGAATTCCTGGCATGTTGTAGGCCTGCGCCCGGTCGGAAATATGCTCTACGGCCACCGTATCTTTGTACGACGTGGTAACCGCGTACTGATTGTTCTCACATATAAAGAGGATCGGTAAATTCCACACGGAGGCGAGATTCATCGACTCGTGGCAGGCACCTTGATTTGATGCACCATCACCGAAGAACACGGCGGATACGAAGTCTTTGCCCTCAAGTTTTGACGCCAGAGCTGCCCCAGTTGCGACAGGGACGGAAGAACCGACGATTCCTGATTCTCCCAGAATGCCGACGGAGAAGTCGGCGAGATGCATTGAACCTCCTTTTCCCTTGCAGTAACCGTCAATTCGCCCAAAAATCTCCGCCATCGCTTTTTTCAGGTTTGCACCTTTCGCAATAGGGTGACCATGCGAGCGGTGATTGCCGGCAATGTAGTCAGAATCCTCCATTGCTGCACACGCGCCGACAGCGACTGCCTCCTCGCCGATATAAAGGTGCACACCACCTATCTCGCCAGCACCGTACATTTCGGTCAGTTTGAGTTCGAAATGACGTATACGCCACATTCGTTGGAGCATGAGCATTAGCACGTCTTTTGAGATATTCGATGTCATACGCTAATTGCCATTTCACATGTGTGTTGTTGTTCGATTGCCTGGCTCATCGGTGGTGCCCAAAATTTGTGTTTGGAGTATAGGGGAGTACCTGAGGAAGTGGAGCCTGCACTACCGAAACACTGCTATTTTAATCCGCAGTCATGGGCTCGATCCCCATAGGATCCGCCTAACTTGCTTAGCTGCTACTCGTCGCCACGAGAACTGAAATTAAGTAATTGTGCGGACTACCGGGGTCGATGGCACGAATAATTATTAGAGGTCTACCCGATTCGAATTCGTTCATTGGCGTAACGAACGACGTCCTGACGTTCTCGACCGACCATAAATAGGGCGAGAGTGATCGGTCCGAATCGACCTGTGAACATCGCTACCGACACCACCAGCTGTGCCGCTTCGTTGAGGTGCGTAGTAGCACCTGCAGACCATCCAACCGTACCGAACGCCGAGATGATCTCGAAGATGCCTGTACGGAAATCCAGGCCCGGCTGCACGGCAAATAAGGCCATGATCAGAACAAGTACCGCGGCCGCTGCTGTCGCTCCGACGGCCATTGCTCGTTGAACGTTGATCCGGGGGATTTCTCTTCCGAACACGGTAGTCCGGTCGCGCCCGCTGAAAATAGCGAATGAGGCAATGACGATCACAATAAAGGTACTTACCTTAATACCCCCTGCCGTCGACGCAGAGACGCCGCCAACGAACATTAGTCCATAAGTTACGGTGAGATCGGCGGAATGGAGCTTGCCATAGTCGAGGGTGGAAAATCCCGCAGTCCTATTCACCGTATGAAAAATACTCTGGACGACTTTACTTCTGACTGGCTCATTCCCGATCGTATCGGCGTTGTTCCATTCGAGAGAAATAAACGAAGTGAAACCGATGAGCAGCATTATCCCAATACCGACAAGCACGAGTTTGGTATCTAACGTTAGATGGCGCCATCTTTGGATTCTGACCGCATAAGCGAATGTAGCGTAGCTGGCCGAGAGAGTGAGGATGATCAATCCGAAAACTCTGAGAGTTTGTAGATCTCGGGTGATGCCAATAGACGTGATAAACGCTCCGACTCCGATAATCGAGAGCACGCCGACGCCAACCAGCATTCGTTTTGAGCCGAGTGCACGTCGATGCCACCCGCGGATTTCTACGACGTTGGCCAAGGTTGCGTAACTCGACGATCCGATGAGGATCATGGCACCGATGATTACAAGCGTGGGTATGTCTCTGCTGAGTCCAATCAGGCTGGTACCGCCAACAATTTCGTCGGGGAGAATCTCAAATCCGGCGTTGTTGAAAGCCGATATCGATGTAAACACGCTCTGCCAGAGTCCTTCACCGAGTGTCATCCCTTGCCAGATCGGTGCGACCAGATACCAGCGAATGAATATGAATATCGCTCCGATGATCTGGATAATGATTGCCATCAGGATGATATTTCGGGCCAGAGTGGCGATCGTTCCGAGGCGATTGTCGTCTAGTCCGGCTCCAATAACCAATCGACCCTGCAAGCTTGACCGACGACCGGTGATGAGCAGCAGGAAGGCTGCGCCGGTCATGAATCCCAGACCGCCAATGAAAATCAGTGCTGCAATAACTACCTGCCCGAAGCTCGTCCAGTGGTCTCGCGTGTCGACGATCACCAGTCCTGTTCCGGTCATGGCTGACACCGAGGTGAAGAACGTGCCGATTGGCGACATAAACTCTGAAGTGGTGTTGGAAACTGGGAGGGATAGCAGAAGGGCGCCGACTGCTGCCACTGCGAAGAAGCTGTATACCAGCATCATCGGCGATGTCGGACCGTGCACCGATACCTCACGTCGTTCGACGTGAGCGTATACCGGCGACATTTCAGATTGTCGCGGGCGGCGGACGACTTTATCGCCCGGTTTTGATCCGAAGCGGTTTTGCAATGTAGAAATTCAGATACCGGACGGCTGTTTGTTCAACACTTGATGCTGAAAACCGAGAGCTGCTAACTATTAGAGGCTTTCCCGAGTATTTCGTCCTTGACGATACCACCTGACAAATTTGATTTTCTTCGCTGAGCGGTGATATTCAGGCTGTTGAGAATCAAAAAAGCCCGCTGATTAGAACGAGGCTTTTCAAGTTTGTTTTACGTCGCGATTCTGGTGTTATTGAATCGAACGGATATAAGCAACCAGGCCATCGATCTTTTCATCGTTGAGTGCCGGATTTCCGCCCTTGGGAGGCATGTCGATACCGGTGGTATTTGCTGGATCGCTGGTGGGACGGCCTGTCTTGATCAGCGTTGCAAGATCTGAGTCGGAAATACTCGTCATGAACTCACTGCCAACAAGATTCTTACCGAGACCAGTTACGCCGGTTCCATCAGCTCCGTGACAACTAGCACAGGCACCGAATTCTTTCTCACCGAGTGCAATTACCTCTTCATTCGATGGTGTGGCAGGTACGGTAGTCGCCGTTGCAGCCGGTGCCGTTGATGAACCGTCTGAGTTGCCAGAGCTTTCATCACCGCCACATGCAGCGATCAACCCTACAAATGCTATCAGTGATCCAACCACAAAGTGCTTTTTCGTCAATTCATATTCTCCATATTTCACAAATAATCGTAATAAAATTCAGTCAACATGTCGTGGTAAATTCGTGAGATGTCTGCCAGTAAATCCGCCATCTGTAAATGGGTGCACCATGTTCAAGTGCTAGGTGCTCCGCTCTGACTTCGTGAGGAATTCAGGAAGATCAGTCAGAAAATCTGGAATCGCGGGGGAGTGGACGCACGCTGCCGCGCAGCACTCACGCCAAAACAAGAACGAATAAAACAGAAAAAATGGGCACGAAATCGCCAACTCAATGAATCTTCATACTGTGATTTCATTGAGTGAAACATACAACTGTGCAGAGAAATTGATCACCTATTCCATCTGCCGACCATCTTAATCTTGTTACGATTCTTGAATGCTTCGTTTGGGTAAACTTGTCCCTGTCATACTGCTTTTCGCATCTGTTATCTCGGTTGCCTTCGGTGTTTCGACCGTCATTGGCGGACCAGAAAGCGTGCGTGGTCAGGTTGTTGCAGTGGAGTCGGCATCGGTCACAACCATTTCTAGTCTTACACTCCAAGACGCCTCAGGAAAGAAGTGGGTATTCCAGGGCATCGGTACCTTTTCAGGGTTCACCCCGTCTCACTTAGAAGAACACCGCGCACTGCGCAAGGCTGTCACTGTGGAATATGAAGAATCGGCCACAGGTGGATTGACCATTGTTGGAATGGCAGACTAGGTACCGCTAAGAACGGGCAACAGATATTCTTCTATTTCTTCGGACGTGACGAACGATTCGAACCTGCCGACTACTATCCCGTTTCCGTCCACAACGAAGGTCCATGGTTCAGTACTGAACTCCCACTTATGGATAACCGCAGCTTCGATGCCGAGTGAAGGATCGCCAGAAGCTCGCATCTCTTCCGGGTTGTCGAATATTTCGACGTGTATGAAGTTAGCTCGCCCGCTGTATTTGTCATCTAGCTCAGAGAGGATTTGAGTTTGCGGTCCACATGTTTTGGATTGGCAATATGCGGGCGTCGAGAACGAAATGACCGTTGGTTTACCGGTCGCTACCGCGTCGTCGAAGCTGATGGCGTAAAGGTCGGGATCAGGCTTTGGCGCACTGGTGATTGATCGAAAATTTCCGTCAGCCGGTGCTGTTTTCGTTGTGGACAACGGTGCTGGATCGCCGATATTTGGCGCACCAGTGGCCGATTTGACCAGAATCGCACCACCAGCTGGAATCATGTTTTCGTTGGTTGTGGAACGTACTTTGATTTTCCACACTCCAACACGGTCGAAGGTCATGACCGTGGTGTAAATACCACTACGTATTGGCCATGCTCGCCACTTGAGATCGTCTGCCACCAATGCTTGCTCGGAGTCGGGTGGTGTGTACAGGACTTCGAGTTCGCTCGCTCTGTTATCGTAGCGAGTGCCATCGATCAACTGAATGTTGAGAGGAATTCTCGCAGTACCGAGTCCGATATCAGAACTGGCTGCGAACAGAACAAGTGCGTCCGGCTCAGATTCGAGTGTTGGTTCACTTGGTGAATTGCAACCGATCGCCGCAGCTATTAGAAGAGCGATCGCAAGAACTGGAACAACCGAGATTCGGGTCAAAACCAACTGCTTCCTCTTTTAAACGATGAAAATTTGCTGATTCATTTACTTGATAGACGGGCGGCAACCTGAAAACCGCAACGACAACAATAAACGCAACGGCATACATTTTAGATTCCGATTGATCAATTCAGGCATGAAGTTGCTATGGAGGATTTGTCATGGGATGGTGTGATGGAGTTACCATTCCGTTCTCGACATCAGAGTATGCGAAAACGTTTCACACCACTCCCTAAGGGACTCAGATGGCAATTCCAGCTACCGATCCAATTATTGTTGCTCCAACGAACATTCCGTTTCGAGCTGATGAATCCCTCGATCTCGACGCTTTGGCCCGGAACGTCGACAGGTTTTCGAATACGGCGTTATCTGGATTCGTTGTGGGTAGCTACGGCGGCGAAGAATTTCACATGAGCGAATATGAGAAAATTTCGGCCATTAAGACCGTTACCGAGGCTCATGCCGGTCGAAGGTTCGTAATTGGTGGTATCGATGCACTTTCTCCGACAGAGGCCGTGAGATTGGCTAACGTGTTTGCCGAGGCAGGAGCAGACATGGTTCGTGTCCGCGTACCCCCTGCCAATAGGGGTGTGAATTCCGCACCTATTCAAGACTACTTTGAGCAAGTCACAGAAGGCAGTCCGGTTCCGATAGTCATCATTCACCAGCCCAAAACCCAAATGGCTATAGACATCACTCACGAAGAGATTCGTGATCTGACGGCGTTCGGCAACGTGTTTGCTTACATCATGTCGCTCAATTACCGCTACGAGTGTCGCATGGCGCAATTTGTTGCGGAAAAGGTAAAACTCTGGACCTGTAACGGAACGTTGCTGATGCCAAGTGGAATGATCGGAGCTGTTGGTGGATGCATGCTGTTCGCAAACTGGGGTCCGCACATTGCGCGGGACATCCTTCAGGCTTGCATGGACGGTCGCTACGCCGCGGCCCGTGAAATGCAGGAGCGCATCAACCACATGGATTCTGTGGGTATGAGCGGATGGGGAGTCGGTGTACAGAAAGCAGGATTGAACCTGCTGGGTTACGAAGGAACCGTTCCTCGTCGACCAAATCTCCCGTTAACTGAGCCACAAATTACTGAGATGAGGGGAGCGTTGATTGAAGCACGGATTCTGAACGAGGATGGAACACCCGCACCTCAGGTGTAGGTGTATAGTTCGCAGTCGGTTTTTTTAGCCCATCCCCCGCAATTTTCGTTCAAAGGAAACCATGAAACTCACCAGACCTGAAATGATTCGCGCGGTCACAAGCAAATGGAATGGCGACCGGGATGCAAACGGTCGTCCTCTAGTGTCAGACGATATTCTCGAACGAATGAAACTGGTCACCTCTGAAGAGGCATGGGGAACGTGCAGGCGGAACGAATATCACTTTCAGTTTGCTGGCAACTGGATGAACCTTCACCCAGATCGAGTAATCGTGGGTCGGGCCGTTACCTGCCGTTGGGTTCCACGTCGGCCAGACGTTCACGATTCGATCGACAAGCAGGGCGAAGAAGATGACAGAGTCGGAGGTCAGAACTCGTGGGTAATCGACGAGTTAGAGCAGGGCGATCTGATCGTGGTCGACCTGTTTGGCAAAGTCTTCAACGGTACCTTTGCCGGTGACAACCTAGCGACGGCTATCAAGTCAAGATCTGGCACAGGCATGGTCATTGACGGCGGTATCCGCGACACCCAGCGCATCTTGGAGATGGACGAATTTAACGCGTTTGTTCGCGGAGTCGATCCGAGTGCAATTCTCGATGTGAGCATGCCTGAAATCAACGGCATTACTCGGATAGGGGAAGCAACATGTGTACCTGGAGACGTCGTTCTGGGAACCAGCACTGGCGTTGTATTCATCCCACCGCATCTCGCCCTCGACGTTGTGGAGCGGTCGGAAGCAATTCGACTGAAAGACGAATTCGGTCAGCAGCGAATTAGGGAAGGCGTCTACACACCGGGGGAAGTCGATCGCCAGTTCTCAGAGGCTATGGACAAAGATTTCGAAGAGTGGAAAGCAAACCGTTTGAAGTAGTTTGACTACGATCTACTTCAGTTCAATAGATAAAGAAAAGTGACTAAATTGGCAGAACAAAACACGAGTGCGGTCGATCAGGTAAGTACCTTCTCAAACCCCTCAGGCCTTCGGATCACCGACATGCGAATCGCGGTTGTTGGTGGTGGCGGGTGGCGATGGCCGATTATCAAACTAGAGACCAACCAGGGTCTATTTGGTTTCGGTGAAGTCCGAGACGGTGGCTCAGCTCGTTACGCGCTCATGCTCAAGAGCCGTTTACTCGGCGAAAATCCGTGCGACATCGACCGTTTGTTCCAGAAGATCAAGCCGTTCGGCGGTCATGGTCGACTCGGTGGTGGTGTTTGCGGTATTGAGATGGCCATCTGTGACATTGCTGGTAAAGCCTATGGTGTTCCGGCTTATATGTTTGCTGGCGGCAAGTACCGCGACAATGTGAAGGTATATGCCGATACTCCTTCTAGGAAGGACCCGGAAGAGATGGGCAAGCTGCTCAGAGGCCGCATGGACCGTGGTTTTGAGTTCTTGAAGATGGATATCGGAACCTGGATCGCCGAAGAGTTCGAAGACGGAGTAATCAACAAGAAGATCTCGAATCAAGCGGCGCATCTAATGCACCCGTTTACCGGCATTCAGGTCACCGACTACGGTATTTCCAAGATGCAGGAATACGTTGCGACTGTTCGAGAAATCATCGGATACGAAATTCCGTTGGCATCCGACCACTTTGGTCATATGGGTGTTGAGAACGCCATTCGAATCGGTAAAGCTCTCGACCAGTACACACTCGCCTGGTACGAAGACATGATTCCGTGGCAGTTCGTCGATCAGTGGCAGGCATTGAAAGCCGGAGTTGATACGCCAGTGTGTACGGGAGAGGATATCTACTGTCTTGATGGCTTCAAACCGCTCGTAGACGGTCGAGCTATTTCGGTCGCTCATCCCGACCTTGCAACTTCGGGCGGAATCCTCGAAACCAAACGAATTGCCGACTACTGCCGTGATGCTGGAATTGGCGTTGCGCTTCATCAGGCTGGCTCACCGATTGTGGCTATGGCGAATGCTCACTCCGCAATGGCAATGGAGAACTTCATTGCACTTGAGATGCACTCGGTCGACAACCCGTGGTGGAACGACATCGTCGATCTCGTTGGACAAGAAGGGGATGTTATCCAGAACGGTTACGTTAACGTCACCGACGCGCCGGGACTTGGTCTCGAAATCAACGAAGAGGCGGTTGCTGAGAACCTTGCCAAAGCGAGCGAGGCACGTGCAGGTGTATACCCTGATGGAGTATTCGGTGATACTTCGGAGTGGGACGAACTCGACGCCCACGACCGTGTTTGGAGCTAGCTTTTAGCTAGCGGATAACAAGAGAAGGCCCCCGGTGCATCGTATCGGTGGCCTTTTGGTTTAGTGAAAGCCGTTTCGCAATGTTCACCGCAATTCGGTTCTCCTTGCGCTAGGCGTGGAATCGCAATAACCAGAGACACTTACCTTGTAAGAGGTCTCAGATGTTCAATTCATTTCAGTTTTCCAATCAAGTTTCACCCGGAATTTTCCGACTAATTGGCGTTCTACTATTGCTGATGCTCAGCATTGAGTTGTTCGCAGCCTGCGACGGCAAGACTGGTGCCGATGGTCCTCAGGGCGCAACAGGTACAACCGGATCGATGGGACCTCAAGGAAAGACCGGTTCGGATGGAGCAGATGGTCCAAAGGGAGACGTCGGTGATCTCGGTCCCGCAGGACCCAAAGGTGATCTCGGTCCCGCAGGACCCAAAGGTGATCTCGGTCCCGCAGGACCCAAAGGTGATACCGGTCCCGCAGGACCCAAAGGTGATACCGGTGTTGCTGGTCCAGTTGGGCCTGCAGGCAACTCAGTGGGAATTGAAGCTGGTGATGGGCTAATACTTACTGGTGACGTTCTGACGGCACACGTTACTGGTTCTGGTGAGGCCAATTCGCTTGCCCGATCTGATCACGACCATGATACGGATTACTACGGCCTTTCAGCAGTCGATTCAGCTATTACTGTGGCTAAGGCGTGGGACGGTCTCATCGGCGTGCCATCGGGATTATCCGATGGAGTCGACGATGACACTCTTGCGGCGCTCTCTTGCACCGATGGTCAAACGGCTACGTACGGTAGCGGTGGTTGGGCATGTGGCTCTGCGGGTGGTTCAGGCGGGGTGGTACGCACCCTTACAAATGTGGTTACGACACTTGCGTCCGGCGTTGCAAACGGTCGGGACATGGTCATGGAGATGGGACAAGATGGTCTTTTGTTCATCGTCTACTACGATCGGAATGTGCAACGAGTAAATACGGTCCACTGCACGGCTGTTGACTGCTCTACGTTCGAAAGCACAGTTCACACGTCATCTGGAAAGGCCGGTGAGTTTCTCGACATGGCAATCGGACTTGACGGCCGGCCGATCATCAGCATGTACGACAACTCATTAAATTCTGATCTGACCGTCGAATACAATTTGAAAGTGATGCGTTGCGCTGATGTTGCCTGTACGTCGGGTTCGACGGTGACGGTAGACGAGGTCGGTGATGTCGGTCAGTACAACTCGATTGCAATTCGACCAAACGGTATGCCAGTTATCAGCTACAGAGATTTCACGAACGGTGAGCTCAAATACGCTTTCTGCAAAGATGCTGCCTGCGCAACATCAGACATTGTTTCGGTCGATACTATTAACGATGCAACTCACACCGAAGTGATTTTTGGTTTCGACGGATTACCCGTAATTGCCTACCGCAGTGAGGCTGCAAAATCGCTTCATGTTGCGCACTGCGCAGATGAAAAATGCGTCGCCAAGACGTTGACAACTGTCGATAGCGCTACCAACACGGGCGAATACACTACCCTCATGGTTGGTTCTGATGGGTACATTTCGATGGCTTACTTCGACCGAACGTCTGATTCATTGAAAGTTCTTCACTGTGACAGGCTCGATTGCATAGCGACAACAAAGACCATCGCCGATAATTCAGGTTCTTCGGGTCAATGGCCTGCGATAGTGGTGGGAACCGATGGATTCCCGTTGGTTTTCTTCGAGGACAAGCGAAAGAACTCGCTGCGAATGGTAAAGTGCCTTGACGTGTCTTGCACAACTTCGTTGAGCAAGCAACTTGTTACTGAAGGCGTGGTTGGGCGTAAAAACGTCGCTGTAATGCGATCAGATGGCACACCGGTTATCTTGTACGAAGACCTTGATAACGAACAGGTGAACATGCTCAGCTGTGCGAATTCGTTGTGTTTGCCGTACAACGGTTAGTTGCTTGACCTCATTCCAAGGTTGAACACTGGAATTCTTTTAGGAACCCAAGTCGCTACTCGGCTAGGGTTTTTAGTACCGTTGCAGCTGCCCCGAGTGACGCCGGGGACATGAGGTAGATCCCTGGCCATTCCTGTTCTCGATACTGAGATGATTGCGTAACGGCGAGTTCGAGTCCTACCTTTGCCTGATCAACGGTTGATTCGTATTTGCTGAATCGATCGATCACGGTTTGAGGTAGGTTAACTCCGGGTACTTGAGCGATCCGTTCGGCGTGTGCCGTTGATCTAATGACCATCACACCTGGTAGCACAGCGATCAGATCCCTGAACGGCTCGAGAACGGATATCGAGGTCGAGTCAAATACCGGTTGCGTCATGATGTAGTCGGCTCCCGCATCGATTTTCGACCGGAGTCGGTCTGTTTCAAGGATCATGTTTATCGCCTCGGGTTCGAAACCGCTGCCGATGGTAAACCTTGTGCTCGAATCGAGTTCTCCGCCTAGAGGATTACCGCCGAAATCTCGACCTGTGTTCAACTGATCTGCCGTTGCGCGGATCATCTGGACCGAGTTCATATCGAACACGGCAGTTGATCGGGGATAGGTAGGGGACATCTTTGGCGGATCACCGGTCACGAACAGCACGTTTCTGATTCCTCGCAGGTGGTATCCCATCAAACGAGACTGCACAGCGAGCGTGTTTAGGTCGCGAGCGGCGAAATGGGCAATGAACTCCAGTTGATCACCGTATCTCCAGTTCAACCGATTACGAATTAATTCGACCAGATCTCCCGGTGGTACCAGTGGGATTCCGCGTGAACCATCGGTGATATCGACGGCATCGGCCAGTCCTTCGTCCACGATCTGCTGAACAAAGCTCGCCCGCAAATCGAGTGCTTTCGAATCGGATCCGTTTGGAGCAACGAGCTCGATACTAATTGCAAATTCGCCCTCGATAATTTTTCTCGAGAATTCGCCATTGAGTCTGCGTGGATCGTTCGGCGGACGGGTTTTCGCCACCCGTGATACGTTTTTCGTATGTTCTGCCAGTCCCATCGAAGAAGTTCGTAATTTCAGGTACGCCGACATTTCCCGAACGTGCTCTGGATGAACTTCGCAGCAGCCGCCGACAAGCGACGCGCCTGAATCGCTGAGCTGTCGTGCGAGCGTCCCCATGTACTCAGGATTCGCTCGCGTGAGGAAGCGGTGGCCAATACGTTCGAAACCACCTGCATTCGGCATTGCAGATAGGAGCAGTTCTCCTGCGAGAACAGCTGAGGACGCGCTAGCAGCTAATACGAACTCTGTGGCAACCCACGGCGCCACGCAGTTGATACCAGCAACCGAAGCACCGGCACTCGCAGCTTGATCCACGAAAGTGGCCGGATCAATTGGCCATTCCAGATAGTCTCCAACACTTGGATCTAGTGCACCGTGAACAATTACGGGTGGAGAGTCGGGCCTCGAGGTGATTGCTTTGGTTAGGCCCATAGCGAGATCGATATCGCTAAACGTCTCGAGAAGTAGGGCATCGATGCTGCCTGCGATCAGGGCGTCGATCTGTGATGAATAGGCATCAACATCTGATCCTCCCGGACCAATCGACCCGATCACGAAGAATTCGGTGTTGTCGATTGAGTATTCGACGATGTGGCCAGAGATGGCGTCTCGGGCGATATTGACGGCAGCATTGTTGATCTCGGCAACTTGATCTCCGACACCCGCCGCGGCAAGTTCGGTCGAGTTTGCTGCAAACGTATTTGTCGTGAGCACCGTGGCACCGGCTGCAAGGCTTGACGAATAGATACCTTGGATCAACTCGGCGTTACGCAGGTTGAGGGCTTCGTAAACAAAATCTGCTGACGCCAACCGACCCGTCAGCTGGAAAATGAGCGAGCCAATGCCACCGTCGGCAAGGGCGGTTCCCGCACCGAGTGAGTTAAGAAATGCTGATTTCACGAGTGGCATAGTTAATCGACAAGAGGGCGACTAAGCGGAT
This sequence comes from uncultured Dehalococcoidia bacterium, assembly GCA_913052475.1. GTDB lineage: Bacteria > Chloroflexota > Dehalococcoidia > Lucifugimonadales > Lucifugimonadaceae > Lucifugimonas. The sequence continues at coordinate 10,072 of CAJXEJ010000030.1, read as the reverse complement.
TAGAGGTCACAATTATCACCCGTCCCCGGTCGAGATAGTGCGAATGGCGGGAATCGGTAGAGATATGAACCCGTCAAGTGATCGAAGACCGCTCACAGCGGTGATCGAACGATCATCTCATGTTGTTCCCACCAGTCCACGGGTGTTACTCCTGTTTGGATTCGATCAGATCGGAATCCAAACCACGGCGGTTGTGAACTTCTTGGCTCAGATCTTCGATGTCGCTGAGCGTCGAGAGCTTGTTCACGCTGAGTTGATCGGAATATCGATAGCGGTCGGTTCCACAGTGCGACCAGTAGAGCGCCAATTCATCACGTATCTTGCCGCCGAGTAGCTGCCACACAGGGGCGCCCAAGGTTTTTACTCGAATGTTCCAGAGTACCGAATCGATGCCCGACATTACTTTGTAAGCGATTTTGCTGCGTTGGCGGACCATGAAGCGTTGTCCCACTAGGCAGCTTCCGATGCCATTGTATCTCTGCCGATCATGTTTTCGCCAAGTTGATTCACTGTTGCCGCGATGGATTACGCAGCCTGCCATTCAGTGCAATCACCCCAACCGACAATTCCGGAATCAGTTTCGATCTTCACGAAAGACCATGGCCTGAATACGCCGTCGACTATGAATGTCTTGACTCTGGTAATTTTTATTTCAGTGTCCTCAGATCGAGTTCGGGTCGTCTGTCCAGATCGTAACCGTCAAAATCAACGGCAGCACCGGCAGGAACCTGTATTTCCTCGTACCGGTACCGACGAACGCCTTTCACGAGCCACCAGATGAGGAACACGACAACGATCGAAACGGCACCACCCAAGAACATTGTCTGGTCGGCACCTATGAGATCAGACATGAAGCCAACTTCCGCCTGACCGATTCCATTTGCGCTCATAGCTGCCAGTGAGTGCGCCGCTGACGCTCTGCCGCGCATGTTATCCGGGGTAGTCAACTGGACGAGAGTCTGTCGACTGGTCATCCCGACAGCATCAGTAGCACCGAGAGCGACGATTACTAGCATTCCGGTCCACAACACTGTTGAGGCTCCGAAGGCGATCAGGAGGATGCCGTATATCAAAGTTGCCCAAAGTACAAGCATTCCTTTCGCCTTGTATCCGCGAGTGAACATCACAACAAAGCTGCCGGCAAGACCGCCTGCTGAGTTTGCCCAGATCAGTGCGGAGACCGTCCCCCGGCCGCCCTTGAAAAGTTGATCAGCAAAGATTGGGAACAATTGCCTATAGAAACTAACGACGGTTACACCGATATCCAGCAAATAGAGGCCCGGCAGGATCGGGTGAGATTTGACGTACTTGAGCCCGTCGACGATGTTCTTTACCCGGGATTTGTCTGAACTGGCACCTGCGGCACGACCATCGATGCGGATCATCAGAGGGAGCACGACGCTCAGTCCCGCCATTGCGGTCGTGAGCCCGAATGTCAGGGTTAAGTCAGTGGTCAGGCTTGTCAGCCAGAAGATGATCGGCGTAATCATCGTGCCGATCTGCATCGTAGCCGTGTTGGTAGCGACCGCGTGCATCAGATGTGATCGAGGTACCACTCGTGCAGTCAGCGATGATCTTGCTGGACCACCCAACACCGATGTGGAAGATAAGACTGCCGTGATTGCATAGATATGCCAGATCTGAAGCGAGTTAAAACCTTCAAGAACCATCATGGTTGCGATCAAAATGAAACTGGCGGCCTGTGTGGCCGACATTAGTTTCTTTCGATCGACTTCGTCAGCAAGCGCACCGCCGTATAGGTTGGCCGGTATTCTCATGCCAAGCTCGACGAGACCAAGCCCTGCGAGTGCCGCACCCGATCCAGTTTCTTCATACAACCAGACCGCTGTACCGGTGACTCGGAGTCCCATCGTCATCATTGCGGCAATGGAACTGAACCACAGCATTCGGTAGTCTCGAAACGCCAGTGCTGACCAGGGTCTTATCGTGACTGTTCGTGGCTTAGGTTGAGATGACTCGCCGGGAGAATCGTCGTGTTCGTTCGATTTCAAGTTGGTTTTCTATTGCGTGGGTATTGAACCGCGGCATCTTAGCACCGCCCCAACAACAAAAAACAAACATACGAATCGACTAGCTAAGGTTGACGGCTATCAACTCTCGAACCTTCTGCGAAAGACGTGAGCTTGATATGCCACCGATCACCAGATCGTGAACCCGTCCATCACGGCTCAACAGAAACGTTGATGGCATGCTCGAAATCTGCCAGGCGGTAATAACGCCTCGATTGCCAGTATTCCCGGTTACGTAGGTGACCCCGAACTCCTCGACGATTGATTTACCTGCGTTGTAGGTTCCCAGCCCAGAAATTCATAAGGGTAGGGTGGTCGTCTCTAGCGACCAGTTCGTCGAACGCTATCGTCTCGCCACCGATGACATCGGCACCGGTGTAGGTATTGAGAACGAAATCGCCGTCGTTTCCCGATCCTTCATCGGAAATGCAAACGGAGAAAACAACGGCTGTCGACATCAATGCGAGTAGTGCGATAAGGGGGTTGGTTCGTACGAAATGCATGTAAGTCCTGATCGAAGCGTCCATGTGGTTCGTCTTGTAGAGCCGTGCAGTGGGACTCGATTATTCGAAACGACGAGTGAACATTCGATGCCTTCCTCGGTCAGTTTCGGGCATTTTAATCGGTATCCGGTGGTAAATTGGCTCGGCGGTCACCAATCTCATTTGGGTTGTGGCCATGATTTTGAGTTCCAATCAGTCTGTGGAGATATGAAATGGGTGAATTCGACGGTAAATCGGTCATTGTTACCGGTGGCGCACTTGGGATCGGTGGTGGGACAGCCGAGGCGTTTGCCCGAGAGGGTGCGAACGTTACTATCCTCGATTGGAACGCAGACGCTGGAGAAAAGACGGTCGCGCGAATCACAGCGTACGGTGGTACGGCCCAGTTCGTGCACGGTGATGCCGGTACATCTGAGGGATGCCGATCAACGGTCGACGCAGCGGTCGGAGCCTATCGTGGCGTAAACATCCTGTTCAACAACGTTGGCATTCAGCCGCCTGATTCCTATGTAGATGCTGTCGATCTGCCAGAGGAAATGTGGGACAAGATTATTGCTGTGAACTTGAAAAGCCGGTTCTTGATGGCGAAATACTCGATTCCACACATGCGAAAAGCGGGTGGCGGGGTGATTATCTCGTCGGCCAGTGTGCAGGGATTGCAGTCGATGGGTGGGGTTTCCGCTTATGCCGCTTCGAAAGGTGGCGATCTTTCGCTGATGCGCCAGATGTCGCTTGATTTTGCGCCCGACAACATACGAATCATGTCCGTCAATCCCGGTGCGATCGACACTCCGATGGTTCGTAACGCAATTACCGGAACAGGTGGGGATCTTGAAGACGAGTTGATCTCTACTGGTCAGGCACACCCGTTGGGTCGGATTGGTCAAGCTGAAGACATCGCCAACATGGTGTTGTTCCTGGCGAGTGACCGAGCTTCGTTCGTGACTGGCTCGTACTTCAACGTCGATGGAGGAATGATGGCGATGGGTGCATGGGCCGACACGGTGGGTGCTGACGGCTCTCAGTAGTGCGCACTAGCGGTTCTATTTTCGCGGCTTTTCTTATTCGAAGGAAAAGATCCTGCAAACTCGTTTGCCTCCTCGAGCCAGTCGAGTAGAGCATCGTCTTCCGCTATTCGTTCAGACCTAGGAGAATATATTCACGCATCGGGGTGGTATCCATCGGGTTGAACGCCTTGGCTTCACCTGATGCGATCCGGTCTGTAGTTCGTTCTTCGCCAGCCCGGACCATGATGCTTTCACCCCAGGCTTCGACGAACATCGTGTCGTTCGAATCGAGGAACTAGGCGGTGGTTTCGAACATGTTTTTACTGTGAACCGTGGCTACTGAAAGCAATCCGGAAACTCTTTCGATCAACCCATCGTCTTTTATCGCCCAGTCTGCCATTTTGGTGTTTACCTTAGTTGGATTTCAACCGCGTATTCGTCATATTGAAGTTCGGCAATTCGCTCGCCACCAGTAATCTATCCGAAATGATCAGAGACTTGATCTTCGGATGGCAGCCTCTGGAGTACCGAGTATTGGCTAGATGTAGGCGATCGAGTTGTCGGGATTCACCCGATCCCCCCGATGCCACGGTTTTGCATACGGTTTGTCGGAAAATTCATTTTCGATGATGTCGATACCGAGTCCTGGACCTTCAGGAAGCGGATAGTAGCCATCGACTGGCTGAACAGTGTTTGTGACAGATGCGATTTCGAACGGTTTCAACGTTCGAGATTCTTGAACGAGGAAGTTCGAGGTTGCTGCATCGAAATGTAGGTTTGCGACACTTGCGAGCGGCCCCATCGGGTTATGAGGGGCGACAACGATATCGTGTGCTTCGGCCAAGAATGCGATCTTTCGCATCTCGGTCAATCCGCCGACGATGCATACTTCTGGCTGGAGAATGTCGACACCACCTTCCCGAATCAGTTCCCACATCTCGAATTTTGTGTAAAGGCATTCACCTGTTGCGAGCGCACACTGCATTTTGCCCCGCAATTTGCCCATTTCATAGCGGTTTTCCATACGAAGGGGCTCTTCCATGAACCACGGGTTGTATTCCATGAGGACATCGGTGAGTTCGAGAACCCTGATCGGTTCCCAGATAGCGGCGTGAGCGTCGAATCCGACGTCGATATCGTCACCGACTGCTTCACGAATGGCTTTGAAACGGACAACGGCGTCTTTCAGTGCATCGTTCCAGCGCATGTCGCGCCAATTCGGAGCAAGTGGACTCGTCTTGAGTGCTGTGTAGCCTTTGTCGACGTTCTTTTTAGCGTCTTCGGCCAGTTCTGATGGGGTTCCGCCATGGATATCCCAGTAAGCGCGGATCTTGTCCCGCGCTTTGCCGCCCATCAGTTCGTAAACAGGCTTATCGAGTGCTTTGCCGGTGATATCCCACAGTGAAACGTCGATAGCTGACAGTGCTGCCAGGCCAGATGACCCGATAGGGAACCTTGCCCCTTGATAGCAAAGTGCCCAGTTACGTTCGATCTCAGTGGGATCCTCCCCGACGAGTTGCTCGGTGAAGTATTCGACCCAGTAGACCGATGCCATATCTGGGCCGACGTGGTAAACCTCGCCGACACCGTGGATACCGGCATCGGTGTGAGTTCGAACGTAGATTAGGTTGCCACCGACTGGATCTGAGCCAATCAATGTTTCGATATTGGTGATTTTCATGATGAGTTCTTTATCTGAGAAGAGGGATTGTTGAACTTTGATTTATCTTGGCTTACAGGAATCCCGGTGAGCCATCGGTGTAGGTTGCGAAACCTCTATCCCAATGAGCGGGAGGATTCGCAGCTATTACTTCGTGGTTCAACGTCATACCAAGCCCCGGTTGGGTCGGTAGCTCGAAGTAGCCATTTACCGGGACCCACGATTCGTTCACGAATTCCGATTTCTTCTTCTTATGATCGCCGTGCCACTCGAGAATGGCGAAATTGTTGATCGATGCGGCGTGATGAACTCCAGCTGCCGTCGAGAGCAGTCCCAACGGGTTGTGCGGAGCGACTGTCACATAGTGTGTTTCGGCTACCGCAGCAATCTTCTTTGCCTCGAGTAGACCGCCGCAGCAAAGCATGTCGGGCTGAATGATGTCGACTGCATCGGCGTTAAGAAGCTCGGTGTAGCGGTGGAGACCGTAGAGATTCTCGCCGGTAGCGAGTGCGACTCTAAAATCACGTCTGAGTTCAGCACTCGATTCGATAAACTCAGCTCGAGCCGGTTCTTCGATAAACATGAGCCGGTAGGGCGTGATGACCCGCGCAAGTTCAAGCGACAAGGCTGCCTCTCGTATCGCTACATGCACATCTACAGCGAGATCGGGACTGTTTCCTATGGCATCGCGTATCCCTGCCATTCGTTTGTCAGCCTCCCGCAACGCCTGTCGCCACGGCATTTCGCGCCAGTTCGACGGCAGTGGGCTTGTTTTGAACGCCGAGTAGCCTTCACTCATGAGCTGAACGGCGTGCTCGCCGACCGCATCGGGTGAATCACCATAGATGCCGTGGTAGACACGAACACGGTCTCGAGTCTTACCGCCAAGCAGGCTGTAGACCGGTAATCCTACTGCCTTCCCGGCGATGTCCCACAGTGCGAGATCGATCCCGGAAATTGCTGACCACGCTACTTGGCCGAGCGGGAATCGCATCGTGTTTTTGGCTCTACGGATGAGCCATTCGATGCGACCCGGGTCATGTCCGACGAACCATGGTTTCATCTCGTCGATCATCGAGGTTACGCTACGGTCGGGTCCGATCGAGTAGGCCTCACCGACCCCTGTTATGCCTTCGTCGGTTTCGATTTCTAGAAAGATGTTGTTTCGTTGGCCATCATTCGCATGGTACGTTTTGATATCGGTGATTTTCATCTGGTTTCCGTGACTTTGTAATGCGTCTGCTGGAAGTTAGGCGAGTTGTTGAATAGAACGGTCCAAACTGCGATCGCAGCAGTATTGTGGCAGGTTGGTCAACTTTTCTCTATCTTCTTTCGATAGGATACTTTCACGGAGTTGTACTGTGCCCAATCTTGTGAGGATACCGGGTGTGAGGGCTGAGCGAGTGCTGCTGACAGCGCTGATAGTTGTGGCTGGCCTGTGGGGAATCATGAATTCCACCCAGCAACTAGCACTGGCTCAGTCGCCTGAGTTGATATCAGCAGATTCATCATCGGGCGTGATTCTTATTCGGCTAGATGGCTCGATCGACGGGGTTACAGCTCGATTTATCGAACGTGGGCTGGACACCGCGGTCAAGCAAGAAGCGCAAGCGGTAGTCCTGATGCTCGACACCCCCGGCGGGCTCATGGATGCCACCAGAGACATCGTTGAGTTAATGCTGGTGTCTCAGCTGCCTGTAGTGGTGTATGTGGCTCCTGATGGCGCACAGGCGGCTAGTGCAGGAACATTTATCGGTGCGGCAGCCAACATTCTGGTAATGGCGCCAACAACAAACATTGGCGCCGCCTCGGTGGTCAACTTCGATGGCAGCGATTTGTCCGACACGCTCAGCGGGAAGGCAACCGAAGATGCCGCCGCCTTTATTCGCAGCATTGCGGAACGGCGCGAACGCAACATCTCGTCGCTTGAAGACACTGTCTTCGACTCGAAGGCATATTCAGCATCAGAAGCGGTTGAACTGGGAATTGCCGATCTGATCGCGACGGACTACAACGATTTACTAGTGGCACTGGATGGCTACGAACTCTATATTGATGGCGAGCCGGTCACGCTTCAGCTGTCTGGCGTTGAAACAACAACGCTCGATCTGACCTTACTCGAGCAACTTCTCTCGTTCATTTCGAATCCCAATATTGCTTTCCTGTTGATTTCGCTCGGTGGACTTGGACTGATCGTCGAGTTGTGGAACACGGGTCTGTGGGTACCGGGAACGCTGGGAGCTTTGTTCCTGATTTTGGGATGGGCTGGTGTTGGGCAACTACCGTTCTCGTGGGCGGGTGTTGCGCTAATAGTGCTGTCGCTGGTGCTTTTCTATCTGGAAACCACCGCGACCGGTATTGGTTACTTCGGAGTGGCAGGTACCATCAGCCTTGTTCTGGGCGGCATATTTCTGGTCGGATTCTTCGGCAGCCCCGGCATTCCTGGTGATGCGCCGGTGGTGAGTCGCTGGCTGCTGGTAGCAGTAGGGACAGTAACGGGTAGCTTGGTGTTGTGGTTTGCTTCAGAGCTTCGTAAAACGAAGCAGATCACTCTGTATCAAAGTCCGACAGTTGCAGCAAGTTTGATAGGCACGATCGGCGTAGTTGCGGCAGATTTGTCACCTGCAGGTGAAATAATGGTGAATGGTGAGTACTGGACCGGTGAGATCGACTCTGAAGCTGGCAAACATATTGCGGTTGGAACGGATGTGGAAGTGGTTTCGGTCGATGGCAATCACCTGCGTGTCAGGCGTGTTGAGTAAAAGCGAGCCGGGACGAGTGTGAACGATGTATCGAATAGCGAACAATGACATAACAACTGAGGCGGGAACTCCGTCTCACATGGGAGGCATCTATGGGACTAATCAATTTCGTTCGAGACTATGAGCGACTGGCACGATTCAGGCTGGGGACATTCGAGGGAATGATGGGGCCAGGTATCGTAATTTCGATACCGATCATTCACCAGATCCAGAAGATCGACACACGTGTGACGGTTCTTGATATTCCTCGTCAGACGAACATCACGAAGGACAACGCTCCTCTCGATGTCGATTTCCTTGTTTATCTGCGAGTGAACCTCGATCAGGCAGAGAGGGCCGTTCTGGAAGTCGAGGACTACACGTCGGCTGTGGTCGGACTTGCTACAACGACTCTTCGAGCTGTTATCGGTGATATCGATCTTGATGACGTACTTTCTCAACGAGAACGAATCAACGAACTCATCCGTACTCGGTTGGATTCAGAGACTGAACGCTGGGGCATCAAGGTTACGAACGTAGAAATTCGTGAGATTGATCCACCCAGAGACATTCAGGAAGCTATGAACCGGCAGATGTCGGCTGAACGTGTACGACGAGCGGTCGTTCTCGAAGCTGACGGTACAAAAGAAGCAGCTATCACAGTTGCCGAGGGTGAGAAGCAGTCCGCGATCCTGAAAGCTGAAGGTGGCAGACAAGCTGAAATTCTGACGGCTGAAGGTGACCAGCAGGCCGCGGTGTTGCGCGCAACGGGTTATGCCGACGCTTTGGAAGCGATTCATTCGGTTGCTTCCGGTGTGGGCACAAACACGATGACCCTCCAGTACCTCGATGCTCTGAAGGAACTTGGGGCAGGGGATTCAACGAAATTCGTGCTACCGCTTGAGCTCACAAAGATGCTTGGAAGTATTGGTGGAATACCTAGTCAGGACGACTAGTTTTCGGGTCTGAATAGTTGGATCTCTAGAGCTCGATATTCGGCCTAGAAATGCTGTTCGAAATCACGTAATAAACGGTCCGATGTGAGTCGCTTCGCACCGGGCCGTTTTGGGTTAATAAAACGGGCTAAATCAGGTCGTTGCGTACGAATATTCAGTAAAAATCATTTATTGCCGATTCAAGTATGAAAATGCATTTCTTACACCCGGATTACATGCAATACACAACACTAAATAATCCGTATTATTGCGCCGCGGTGCGTACGCCGAGAAATCAACACAAACTGTCGGAAAATTCGATTGAACTACCTAGTCTTCTGCAGCGCAAATATTGTGGACGCAAAATATGCGCTGGAACGCGCCCATATTGATGTATTTTCGTAAATCGCCTTTGACCGTCTCAAGCCACTCCGGTGGCGGGCCTTGAGTCGCAAATCTTCGTTATAAGTCACAAAGCGACCATCGCCGGATCGGTGGCAATCGGGCATGGAATAGTGTGACTATTTGGGCCACTTCAACGGAGAGCCGCTTTTCGATCCCATTTACGCCCCCCGAACGCTTCTTCAGTCGTACAACGAGCTCTCTGTAGGGCCTGGCGATCTAGAATTGCGCCGCAGTAGGGATTCATATTGCGCCGCGGGCATTTGACCAAGAGTAAATCATGTTTATTAGCAGGCTCTGTAGGTGGATAGCACCCCGGCTCGAGAGCGCCCACACTAAAACGGGTAAAAGACCCCCTCGCCCCCGTGAAGTGCCGTGAAATAGCTTGTCCTCCAGCAAGAAAGCGGCGCATAATAGCATTGGCACGCTGGTAATGCGGCGTAAATAAGAGAGTGTTGCTGGTGTGTAGGTTGAGTTAATGCGAAATGCAGAGCACGGATTTGATTTTCTCGGCATGTGTGGATCGGGAATCTTCTTTCCCAGGGCTGTACAGCGAAGCTCCCGATTGAAACGGGTGAGTTAGGAACAGGCTTGTGGCGAAGTTAGGTGCCTACGAATTTCCAGAGATCGGTCTTGTTGAAAGTATCGATTTAGGTAAAAAAATCGCGCGTGAGTTCGCGGGAGAAGTATCGCGTCAAGGACTCGCCCGCTCGTTAGGAATGTCTGAGCGCGGCGGGGCATTCTCAGCTCGGCTTGGCGCTCTTCGCATGTGGGGTGTTGTTGGAGGTAGAAGT